>JAFZKQ010000101.1 GCA_017553575.1 Paludibacteraceae bacterium | reverse complement strand
TTAGTGTAATTTCTCCTTTACAATCAAATACGATTTCCCATTGCCCATTTATGTCGGCACTCACGATTTGTGCTGCATCAATAATAGACCCTGAATTTCCTGTACTTCCTGTTTTTTCGGAACTGGTTGTATTAACCGTAAACGTATTAATCGCCTGCGTACTGACGGAGGCTGATAACAACAAAAATAAAGAGGCATACCTCTTTACTGATTTAGTAAAATTAAACATAAAATTAAAATAAAATTACAAAATTGTTTTTTTCGATAAATTTTTATCTCAAGAAACCTTAACTATTAATATCCCCCTATTATACCTGAATTGGTGTTGTCCAACAATAGGCAATAATTCACGGCAAAAGTAAGAATTAAAAATGAGAGTGTCATCAATCTCGACGGATTTTTTCATGAGGCTTCATAAACATAGGGTAGATTAGGGGAAAGGTGGTATCTCCTTTGGGAGTCAATTGGATTCTTTTTTTGTCAAATTATCAAAAAGTTTTGCAGAAATCGTCAGCCATACATGAAATTTCAATATTTTTGTCTTCTGTAATCATTATCGCGTTGTTTTTCGGTTTGTTTTAATTTTTGTCACCTTGAAAATGTGAAAAATAATGCTAATCTTAAAATAATCAATTACTTAAATTTGTTGGATTGACGTTAAACAATATGTTGTGCCATGAATAATAGTGAAAACGAAAACATTACCAGTGAATGGTTGAAAGCCAATACGAAAATAACAGGATTCCTCGGACTCTTCTTGTCGGTAGTAATGGGGTTTGGTGCCTTGAAAAGGTCACTTTCTCTAATAGTCGTTAATATGAGTGATTATAACAACAATTATTGCCTCGCTGCCGCAGACATTTTTACGGGTGTTGCGCTCTTATCTATGTCTCTTTATGTTATCTATTCGTTTCTCAATAGATACCCAAATGCTGTGTTTTGGGCGAAGACAAATCTTATACTGATAATCGCATTATCACTATTGGGTCTCGTCACGGGGCAGGCTGAAGAAGAAAAGATAGCTGCGGTTTCCGGTTTGTTGGGAGTAGGTCTGTGGCTCTTGTATCTGATATGTTCTCGTCAAGTACAAGAGGTTATACCCAAATCGTTCAGAAAGGTTTCCAAAGTGGATTGGATTGTTTTGTTTGCTATCATATTGATTCCTAATGTCTTGTGGGTTATTGGTGTAACTCAACTTTTTGATACCACGGGTTCTCAGAAAATGGAGACCAGTGAAGGACTATCTCAGAATGCTGATTCTCTCTATTATGCAGAAACAGAACAAGTGAAATTCATCGTTCCAAAAGAATTTAGCTGTGATGCTAGTCTTGCTTATGACATAGAAGGTAAAGACCTTTATAGTTATGATCTTATGAACGAGGTTGATTCTTCCTACAGTATAGTCACCTTGTGTTCTGAATACAAGGCAGATAGTTCTTTCTCAAATCTTGACCGTCATTGGGAGGCTTGGAAAAAGAAGAAACATAAGGAGGTTTTTATGAACGACGTGGATCGAGGGGTGCAATCCATAAATGGGAGCAAATGCTTGTACCGCATCTGTAAATATTATGATAAGGCCGGAGAGGATATGTACTGGAGATTCTATCTCTTGTTCGACAATGAAACAGGCAAGTCGTGTGTCTTTTCATCCTATGATGACGGAATCTCAACTAAGTATGTTGATGAAATATTGAACTCCATCCAATTTAAATAAATGTAAGGAAAGACAAATTTCGGAAATACCCCTAATACAATGAGAACCCAACAAATCACATCAGCTAACGCTACCGAGCAGATAAAAAGGCTTTATGAGACGGCATTCCCAGCAGACGAGCAGATTCCGTGGCACGATCTGATGCGCCTCGTCGAGGAGATGTCGTTAGACTTTACCGCCTATTACGACGGGGAGACATTCATTGGGTTCACCATTGTCTATCCCAGACCTTCGTTCAATTGGTACTGGTATTTCGCCGTCCGTGAGGATTTACGAGGAGAGGGCTACGGACAGCAGATCCTCACCCAACTAATTGAGCACTACAAGGGACAGTCATGCGTGTTGGACATGGAGAGTCCCAACCAAGTTTGCGAGAACCAAGTCCAACGTAAGCGACGCCATGCCTTTTACCTACGCAACGGCTTTCGCGCCACGCACATTTACCGATCATTCGGTGACATAGAGATGACCGTCATGATGATGGGTGAAGGCACCTTTACCCAACAAGATTGGGACGATATTGTAGCTGAACTGAAGGAGCATTGGTGGATGGAATTGTAGAGAGGCAAGGCTTTGCGTCTCTACACATTATTTTTAAACCCGTAGAATTGAATCGTTAAATGAATTTTCCGTGGTTGATTTAACGAAATTTTTTGATTTTGTTTCATGAAAATCTTTTGAAGTAGTAAATTTGAGTTGTAATTAAATTATTTAATCAGTTATACCATAAAAATTATGAATAACAGGCATTTGTTTTTATTGGCATTGGCGGGGGTCTTCATCTCCTCCAGTTGTTCTGTAGCGGGACTCCGTGAATATGAGCCTTCAAAGGTTGAAGCTGTTAATTTCGAGAAAGATGCAGCGGGCTGGTATAGTGTACAGAAGAAGATGAAACAATCCAACTATACGTATAAATTAACTGCGGATGAAGCTAATATTTGGGAAGTTGGAGACGAAACAAAGGATGATTTTTGGCAGACGATTGGCGGTGGCGATAGTTGGTATAATGCGGGAGGCCCGTATGAAATTATTGCTTCCTCCTCGTTGAAGGATCAAGGCAAGTACTCCTATAAGGCGGGAAATGCCCATGATTTTAGCCTGAAGACGATGTGGGTGGAAGGTGCGAAAGGACAGGGTGTCGGTGAGTACCTACTTTATAAGTTTAAGGATAAGTCGCCTCGTGTCACGGATATTATCATAGCAAATGGTTGTGTGCAGTCGGAGGCTTTGTTCCACGCCAATTCGCGTGTGAAAAAGTTCAAGGTCTATTACAATGATGAGCCGATAGCCATTTTGAACTTGCGTGACGTTATGGGTCTCCAAACATTTAACATCGGTACGCTCGGTTATGGCTGGGAGGATGAGAAGAATGCCAAGGATTGGACGTTGAAGTTCGAGATTATGGAGGTCTATCCTGGTTCCAAGTATGAAGACACGGCCATTTCGGAACTCTATTTTAATGGTTTGGATGTCTTGTGTTTCGTGAAAGGTACGAAGGTGAAGATGGCTGACGGAACGGAGAAGAACATCGAAGCTTTGAAGGCCGGTGATGTGGTGGCTACTCCATCTGCAGGTGCACAACTGAGTGCGGATACGGTAAAGAGTGTGGCGAAGGCTTTCCACAAAGTATATGTGACTTACCAATTCAAGAGCGGAAAGAGCTTGACCTGTACGACAGACCATGCGATCCTTTCCACGAAGGGTTGGGTCTCTTTTGATCCTAAGAAATCATTCCAATATGCGAATGCTAAGGGCGTAAATAAGATTTCTGTGGGCGATGAGTTCAAGAGGGCGGATGGTTCCGTTGATGTCTTGGTGAAATGCGATGTTGCGGAGGACCCACAAGAATCTTATACGGTAACGGGCTTGTCTCGTGGTGATGTTTTTGTGGCAAATGGCTTCTTTGTGAAGGTAGAGGTGTTAAATAAATAATAGGAATAGTTTATGAATGAAAATGTGATGCCGGATAGTACGGTGGTTGATTCTGTTGTTGCGAAGGTGTTGAATCCGGAGATGGTCGCTAACGGAAATTATCAAGATGTTTTGAGTTTCCTTTGGGAGAAGGGGCTTGATTTGTTGCTCAGTTTGGGAACGCGAATCGTATTGGCGATAGTCGTATTTTTCATCGGGCGATGGATCATCAACCGATTGAAGTCGATTTTTGCGAAGATGTTGGAGCGTCGGAGCGTGGAGATCTCTTTGGCTTCGTTCTTGAAGAGTCTGGTGAATGTCGTCCTGACCTTCTTCTTGATTGTTTCGATCATTGGAATTTTGGGTATTGAGACCTCCTCTTTCGTGGCTCTCTTTGCTTCTGCCGGTGTTGCCATCGGTATGGCTTTGAGCGGTACGTTGCAGAATTTTGCGGGAGGCGTGATGATTCTTCTCTTCAAGCCTTTCAAGGTGGGTGACTTCGTGGAGGCGCAAGGCGTGGTCGGTGTGGTCAAGGAGATTCAGATCTTCAATACGATTTTCAATACGTTGGACAACAAGGTGGTCATCGTTCCTAATGGAGGTTTGTCTACGGGCATCGTGACCAACTATTCAAAGGAGGAGAACCGTCGGGTCGATTGGGTTTTCAGTATTGCCTACGGGGATGATTACCAGAAGGCTAAAAGCATCATCGAAGGTATGTTGGCGGCGGATGCTCGTGTTTTGAAAGATCCGGCTCCGTTTGTGGCTTTGTCCAAGTTGAACAGCAGTTCTGTTGATTTGACGGTTCGTGCTTGGGTGCTTGCGGCGGACTATTGGGATGTTTTCTTTTCGATGAATGAAAAGGTCTATGAGACGTTCAGATCGCAAGGTCTTAACATTCCGTTCCCACAAATGGATGTCCATTTGCATCAGAAATGATTCGTTTCCTTTGTGGCGTGACGTCTTGCGTCTCTGTCTCAAAGGCTGTAATACAAAAATTGAGGGAGTGTAGGCTCCCTCTTTTTTTTATGGCTTGGCTCGAATTGTAGAAGTTTACCTGACTTCATCATTGCGTCACCAAATCAGTTTTGTGATTTGCAGACCTTGTAAAGAGGCTTGGTTCCTTACGGCCAGTTGCCGAATGTCAATGGAAATATAGAGATCTCTGGTGCAAGATATGCGCTAAGGCAGCAGGCGAGCAGAAAAAAGTTCCCGATGGATTCCTTTTTTAGAAAATTGGCTAATAAAAAAGGTATAGCAATAAGTGCGATTGATAGCAAAAGTGATTTGTAGTTAGAAGCACCTATGAGGATGTGACTTATAGGAGATAATGCCCATGGGAAAAATAGTAGGATGGATAGAACAATGAATAGAAATTTAGCGATTCTTGACTCCTTACTCTTATAGTAGGTGAATAGTCCTAATGTGGGTATTGCAAGGATGATGGCAATATGTTTGAACCAGATGCTAAATACGCCACTTTTGAGGTCGGGTGTGGGATTCCAATTTAGGAAGTTGTACTCTCTTACACAATAGTATAGAACTACCCAAAAGAGTAATGCCAGCAAGTAGGTTGCAATCGGGAGGAATGCGGGGTGTTGAGAGTAGGAGAAGCTTTTCATATCAGATATAATTGGTTGATATTTATTTCTTTATAAGGGTAGAGGCGTTCTTCGGAAAACGTCTCTACCCTGAATTTTATCGGAAAATCTCTTTGACAGTATCCTTCCCTTTGTAGTTTACATGTTTTTGGTTTTCAAGATATTCCATCAATAGATCGGAGCATACTTTGAAGAGGCTCTTTTCGTCTTTTTCGTGAGGAAAATCGCAGATGGAGGCGATGTAACTGTTTACAACGACTTTGTATCTCTTCTTCATGTCAAACGGTTTCCCGTTCTCTTGGAATAGCTTAAGGCCTTTCACCTTTTGGGGATTCTTCTTGTCGATGGTAATCTCGTATTTCGCGCCGGAAATCACAGGCGAACGGTCTTCGTCGTGGAGGCGACAGTCGATGAGCAGGCTTTTCAGTTCTTCGCCGGTCAGTTCGTACATTACGGCCTCGTTGCCGAACGGGTCGAGTCGGAGCAGGTCGTTGACGGTCATTGTTCCCTTCGGAAATTCGCCGTAGCGGATTCCTCCGAAGTTTTGGATGGCAATGTCAGCATCGGTCATCTTTTGCAGTCCGTCGCAAAGGAGATAACCTAGTTCGTTGAAGGTCGTCAAATCCTCGTCGATGGTGACGACAGGGCGTTGCAACTCTTTGTTGTCGCTGAATTTGTCTACCATTGCTTGTATTTCAGGAACGGACTTGTTGAATTTTTTGACGGGAACCAAGTGGGTCGTCTTATTCATCACTTTGTGGTTCTCCACCTCAATCTGCGTATGGGAGAGATACTTCAACTTGTTCTCTGTTTGCGTGATGAGTACTCCGTTGTGGATTTCGGGTTTATCCAGTTTAGTGTGGGAGTGGCCGCCGATGATCAAGTCGAAATAGGGGAATTTCTTTGCGAACTCCACATCCGCCTCAAAGCCGCAGTGGGTCAGCAGGATTAGAATGTCGCATTGTTCGCGCATCCATTTGTATTTGGCGATGGTCTCCTCTTCGGGGTAGAACTTTATGCCCTTGATGTTGTTCGGGTGGGTGTCGGGCAAGCCGTTCGTCCCACGTTGGATAATGCCGAGGACACCGATGCGGACGCCGTTCCTTTCGAAGAACTTGAAGGGTTGCACGTTGATCTTCAGCGTGTCGTTCGGGTCGATGTTGGCGCAGATGTATTTGAAGTTCGATTGGTTGGACTGAGAGCGGAACCCAGTGACCGTTGCGTCGAATTCGTGGTTTCCGATGGCGGATCCGTTGAAGCCGACGGCATTCATGAGGGCTGTCATCGGGTAGGAGGGGTCTTCATACCGGTCGTTGAGCGGGTTGCCCGTCCGGTTGTCTCCTGCCGAAAAGACGAGGAGTTCGGGGTCTGTCTGGCGGATGCTATCTACTATGTAGGCCAATTTCGGGAAATGTTCGATACTGGCGTGCATGTCGTTGACAGACAAGATGTTTATTGTCTTCTTCTCTTGCGCTTGTAGGCAACTGCCGAAGAGGAGCGCGAGAAGCGTTGCTTTCAGAAATGCTTTCATTGCTCTTTTAGGATAACGGTTATGGATGATTCTTTGCAGAGGCTACCATCAAGGTCGATGGTGTGTCCCTCTTTATCTTGGATTTCGGCACTATGGATCAGTGACAAATCCTTTTTTTGTCTAGAAAGGTACCTTGTGACGGCATCTCTCACCTTCGCACCTTCGAAGATGCGGATTTTCTTCTCGTTGACGTAAATATTCATGGGAAGGGAATTGAGGAGGTATGAAAAGCAAAAGGCAAAAACGAATGCCGTTTTTGCCTTTTGGATATCATGAAAATGTTCTTATTATTAGAATTGAACAGTTGGAGCTTGGCTAGCCTTCTCGTCAGACTTGAAGTAAGGGTGGCTCTTCATACCGAAGATGTTAGCCACGAGTGAGCCTGGGAATACGCGGAGATCGGTGTTGTATTCCTTTGCCGTTTCGTTGTATACGCGACGAGCCTCCGAGATTCTGTTTTCGGTTCCTTCCAATTGAGCTTGCAACTCTTGGAATTGCTCGTTAGCCTTCAACTCAGGATAGTTCTCTGAGATGGCCATCAAACGACCGAGAGCACCGCTCAATGAGCTTTGTGCAGCTTGCATCTTTGCCAAGTTCTCTTCGCTCAAATCGTCGATGTCAAGTTTGATTTGAGTAGCTTCTGCTCTTGCCTTGATTACGGCTTCTAATGTCTCTTTTTCGTGAGCAGCATATCCCTTTACTGTGTTGACCAAGTTAGGAATCAAATCCATACGACGTTGGTATTGTGTTTCAACGTTAGACCATGCTGTCTTTACACCTTCGTCTTTTGTTACAAGACCGTTATAAACACCGACTGCCCAAAAAACGAGGCAAACGAGACCACCAATTACAAGTAATGTTGTTTTGTTCATTTTTTCTTTTTTTTTATGTTGTTAATATTTTATTGTGCTTTTTATGTTTAGAATCGGGAGCCTGCTCCACCTCCACCGAAGTGTCCACCGCCGAAGTGTCCGCCTGGGTTGCTGTCTCCTCCGCTACTGAAGCCTCCGCCGAAACTTCCGCCACTGCTTCTTGTTCCTGTGGCTATGGTGTATGGACGTTTCACGGTCTGGCCGCAATACTTACATACATACACGTCTTCGTAGCGTTTGTAGGTACGTGTCTCCGCCAACTTCGTACTGCCTTTCTTTTCCAAACCAATCTTCTTGCAGTTCGGACATTTCTTCATCTTTCGTCTGGTGTACCAAGTTAGGAGTCCGGTTAGACCGAGGAATCCCAATATGGTCATGAAGATGTCCGTGTCCTCTTCGTCCTCAATCTCAGCTTTCATGGAGCCGTCGAGGTAGCCGCAGACTGCACGGACACCGGCAGTCATGGCTTTGTTGTAGTCTCCTTGACTAAGAGCATCAATCATGTATCGGTTTTGGATACGCTTGCAGATGGCATCTGGCAGATAACTTTCCAATCCGCTACCTGTCGCGAATTGGATGCAACGGTCTTTCGTGGAGAGAAGAATCACCAATCCGTTGCTTGTCTTCTTTTGCCCAATGCCATAGTGGTTACCCAAGTCTGTCGCAAATTGGAAGCAGTCACCGCTTTCGATTTTCTCAACGGCGACGACCACAATTTGGATGGAGGTACTATCTTCTAAATACTCAATCATAGCGTCCATTTGGGCTACGGAGTCTTCTGATAGAATTCCGTCAGGGTTGCATACATACCGAGTACTGTCTTCCAAATAGACCATCTTTATTTGATCCACACTTTTATAGGTGGCAGCATAAGTGGTTATGGCACAGAATAGCGACAGTAGGATATAAATGATTCTTTTCATTCCTATTTGGAGATTGTGTGGGAGAGGTGTTGCCCCTCCCACATGTTTTTATTGTTTTACGTACCAATCGTTCATGCAAACCTTGTTGAGGCTGTTTGCACGGAGCACATAGACACCTGTGGATAGGCTCTCTGGAGCTCTTTCGATGTAGTAGATCTCGATGGCGTTGCCTTCCGACTCCAACACACAAGCGATGCTTGGTGCATTTTTGATGTTGTCTTCGTCATCAACATTCCAAATGATCTTTCCGTCTTCTTCCAACTTGGTCTTTTCGTCGTGGGTGAGGAATGATCCGTCCTCCTTAACAGCGACGATAGTAGCCGTGACTTGGTTGTCCTTTGGCTTGAACTGAACCTGATAGAGGTTGATCGTGTTGTTGTTGATGTTGGCCAACCACTCGGTGTGCTCAATAGCCATTTCGTATTTCTCGACCAATTTGATTTGGATGCTGTCATCCATTCTTCTGATGTCGTTCCAACTCTTCTTGTCGGCGAAACTGAGAACTTGCCTGTTAGCCATGGCCTTCTCCGTGAAAGCGACAGGCACCAAGTCGAACCATTGCGTATTCAATTGCTTAGAGAGTTTGATGGTCTCTTCTTGATCGATTGGAACGAAGAGCGGACCTCTCATGGATTCGAATTTTTCTGGAACGTACATGCCTGCATCAGGTCCGCAGAAGAACTCGCCTGAAGCGATTTTCAGGACGAAATCTTTCCATAAGAATTTGGTATATTCATTGGTGTTACTAATCGTGTCGTTTTGATCAGTAGGGTGAATGAATTGCTTCCTGAAAGGGTCAGAAACGAGAAACATCGGATCATTCTCTTGTCTGACATAATTGCCGTCTTGGTCAACTTTCGGCCAAACGGCTGTGGTTTCGGGCTCGCTTTCCTCGGAATTGTTGTTGCTTGGCGTATTGTTGTTTTGGCATGATGCAAGGAATGCAAGAGCTGAACCTAATAAAAGTAATTTTCTGTTCATTCGATATTTCTTTATAGTGTTACTAAATAGTTTGAACTTAGCAGATGAAAATCTGGGTCGTCCATGGTTTAGAGGGAGTCGTGTTCTTCTCCTACTTTTCCTATCGCAAAAATATAAAACTTTTAATGGTTTTTCCGCTTTTTCTCTTAAAAATAATGTCCCTAAAAACGGATATTTATCTCCTCGATGTTTGTTGGCATACCTTTTTTGTGCTCTTCGATAAATATACTGTTCCTATAAATGATTCTGACAAAGGAACGGTATGCCTTGGGTGAGTTCTGGACTAGGTTCGTCCATCTTGCTGTGTGTCAGTTGGTCACGGGTTCAGTTGCTTAGATTTCGGAGGAGAAAACTTTCGGATCGGGCTCTGCGAAGATGCCGAAATGAGACCAAAAGAATCTTGAAACCGATTGTGGAAAATTTTTTGCGGTGGTACCTCGTTGGGTGGCCTCTTGGTCTTACAATTTAATTTTTTAGAGCTTCCTAATCCGTCATTCTGTTCAATCTCGGTTTGATTTTTGAAGAATTTGAAAAAAATATTCTTTAGTTGTGCAATATTTCACAAAATACCTCGTTGAATAGTTGTAGATGGTTTCTTCTGGATTGATTTTGTGATGATTTGAACTGCTTTTGGAGTGAATATTTGGCGATAAAGTGAGGTTGATGTGATTAGATAAGAAAGAACGCTGCTATATCTTGTGAAAAAAGTTTTGGTTCTCCCGTCCGAATTTATCAAGAGGGGCCACACGTAGTCAACATATAGTATTAATTTAAACGTGATTGGATGGATAGAACCTTTACTCAAATTTTAGAGGATGTCGAATTGTCCTGCAATAATTCGAAGAGCGAGAAACAACCGGAAGTCGAGCCTTCCCAAAAAACTTTGAATTTCCTTCGCCAATTTGCAAGGGCCTACAAGGCATGTCAGCCTAAATCGGCAGACCTCCCTGTTTTTTCTATGGTCATCAATTGATCGGCTCTTTTTGAGGCGTCAACCGTTACGCCAAGTTTAAGGAAAAAGAAAGCGAGAACGTCTCTCGACGGCCTCGCTTTTTTATTTCAAGTTTAGTAATATGATTAAAAACATCAGGTTGCTAAACTCTTTCAGGGTGAAATTTTTATTTTCTCCTGTCCGTGATCGTTTTTCATTTATGTCTTTTGTCCGAAGCACATCTTTTCGGGATGTTTTTTCGGATACCTTTTTTGGTATGATTCATGTTACAAATATCGAAAAAGAGAGGGATTTAAAGTTTAATGAAAAATTCAAAAAGATGTATATTTGTCTCATTGACTCATTTGTTAGTCGGTTTTGTCGCAAGGATTTATGGGTTTACGCGTGTAGACGCTTTTTTCAACAGCCTCGGCTTTTTTCGAATGAGTCCTCTTTTTTCGTTTACTTCTGAAACTCTTAATTCTTAAAATAGAATTGTGCGGGTATCAATTTATTTCTTACTTTTGCTTTTAGTCTAAATAAATAGTAATGATTTTATGAGATGGTTGAGATGGGTTCTTGCTATGGTTAGCTTCTGTTGCTCTTGGGCAGTGGAGGCCAAGCATTATGTGTCGTTTGATCATTATTCGACGCTGAACGGCTTGAGCTGTAATTTTGTCACTTCCATCGGTCAGGATAACGAAGGATTCCTCTGGGTCGGTACAGCCTATGGCTTGAACCGCTTCGATGGATCCAACTTCAAAATTTATCTTCCTGGTTCAGGTGTAAACCTTTTGCGTAGCGACATTACGGCGGTGCATCTCTTCCCGAAGGGCGATCTACACGTCTCGGGTCCGTATGGAATGTTGCAATCTTATGATGAACCTGCTGATTCCTTTGTGGATAGACGATTCCCGGATTTGTCGGCGGGTGGAGCTGTGAAAATGATTGTGGGCTTTCATCAACTGCGTGATTCCCTCATCTATATGTTGACCACCGGAGGCTTTTACTGTTACGACCAGACCGGAAAATTGATGGAGAATACGCCTTTGCGTGATTCTTCCTCCCACTATTTCGTTGAGGCTGTCTTTTTGGATAGGTGGGAGCGCTATTGGATCGGTTCCTTTGATGGCCTCCATATCTTGGATAAGGAGGGTAATCACCTGAAAAATATAGCCTTTACTTCTGAACGTGTCTCTATCTCGTCCATTCTGGAGATGGATGACGATCGTCTGTTGGTGGCTTCCAAGGAGGGCGATTTGTGGCATATTGAGTTGGGTAAGGATGGCTCCATTTCTGAGCCTACCCGAATCAACGTGGAGTTCAGAAGTATCACGAAGATGCTGAAAGACAGGCAGGGCGCCGTTTGGATTGGTACGTTGGGCCATGGACTTTGGCGGATGGACCGTTGGCTCCATTTCGAAAAGGTACTTCCTCCGAACGAGCAGGACGGCTTGCAGCAAGTTCATGCTATTTTCGAAGACAAGGCGGGCAATATCTGGATCGGTACGCAGCATTCGGGTTTGTGGCGTTACCGCGACAATGGAGGCGAAGGAATTTTGCACTCCTCCCTCTTGGGATTCCCTAACGTGAATGTCTCTTGCTTTATCGAGGAGCCGGACGGAAGCCTATATGTCGGTTCGGATGGTCATGGATTGTTCAAACTTTCGGAGAATTTGGTTGTGAAGCGGCATTGGCTACGTAGCGATGGTATACCGAGCAACTCGATTCTCTCGTTCAGCCGAAAGCAGGATGGAAATATCCTCTTTTCTTCGTGGTCGGGTAGTTTAGCCTCCTTGAATCCACAGACGGAGCGTATTGTTGCTGTTCCTTACGACGGTATTAGGCAACCTTCCATCAATTCCAAATCCGTGCGTGTGATGCGTGACGGTGAGGTTTGGGTCACTGCTTTGGGCGATGGTGTCTATCGTTCCAAAGGGCAAGGGAAGTGGGAACATCTTGATTTCTGGTTTACGAAGGATTCTCGCGATGCCTGGATTGATGGTATGGACGAGACGAAGGATGGCGTGAAATGGTTGGTCGCAGGACATCATATCTGGCGCTATGACCATGGCAAGTTTGACTCGTTGTTCCTTGTGGAGCCGAAGACTGAACCAGATCCGAACTATTTCTATGATGGTGCGTGCGATAGCGAGGGAGGCTACTATGTGGTTTCCAACAAGGCTGTTTTCTATTGTACTCCGGATGGAAAATCCATAGAGATGGTCGATTATTTGCCGAAGGGCCGTTATAGTGCGCCTTTCTTCTCTTCGGATGGAACTTTGTGGCTGACAGGCTCTTTGGGTATAATCTGTGCGGACGTGAAAAACAAGACGTGGCGTTCTGTACCTTTGGAGGCGGGTCGCTATGGTAAATACTATTTCTTGTCGAGGGCAATCTTCCAAAATTCGGATGGATGCATGTTCTTTGGATGCTCGGATGGATTTATTTTCTTCAATCCTTCTAAGATGAGGAAGAATTTCCCTGTCGATCGCTTGGCGTGGGATAATCTTTGGGTGGACGACGACCAACATACGCATATAGAGACGGATCAGGTGACGTTGAACCATGGGGAGACGCAGGCGCGCATCTCCTTTGACTTGCTGAACTTCTCGGGTGTGAATGATTTGGTTTGCCAATATAGGATAGTCGGCTTGGACGACCGTTGGCATCTTTTGGATAAGCACGAGGTGCAGTTTGGTTATATCCCGGCTGGCAATTATACGTTGGAGGTGGCTGCCTTCCATGCAGGCTATGAGTCGGATAAGCAGATTATTTCGTTGTCAGTGAAGGTTTTGCCTCCATGGTGGATGTCTGTGTGGTTCTGGTCTTTGGCGGTCTTGGCAGTCTTGCTGATATTCTTGGCGTTGGTTTATGCCCGTTTCAAGGTGTTGGAACGTCGCCAGCAATATCTCCAATCCATGGTCGATATTCGTACGGCAGATTTGTTGAAGGCAATGAAGGATAAGGACAGGCTCGTTTCGATTGTTGCGCACGACCTGAAAAATCCGATGTTCTCCATCGTTTGTGGCTTGCAGATGTTGAAAGAGAAGGCGAGCCGAGGCTTGTCGCAGGAGTCCCGCTCCATTTTGACGACGGTCAGCCAGTCGGCCGTCAATCTGCAGAAGGAGTTGGTACAGTTGTTGGATTGGACCTCCTCTCGTCAGAGTGAGGCGGTGTGCCAGCCTTCCGATGTGGATTTGAAGAGTTTGGTGGACGATGTGATAGGTTTGCTTCGTGGTCTGTGTGAAAATAAGCTCATCACGGTCTCCGTCAATGCGCAACTTACGAACTATGCCTATGTTGATCCACGGATGATCGGCACGGTGATCCGAAACTTGATGAACAATGCCGTGAAGTTTACGCCTAAGCGGGGAACCATCACGATAAACCTCCTTCCGGAAGGGAACCGAGCTAAATTGGAAGTTCGGGATTCGGGTGTCGGAATGAGCGAACAGCAGATTGCCGCCTTGTTGAGTGGTGGTGGCGTCTCTACACGAGGCACGGATAATGAGTTGGGTACAGGTCTCGGATTCCGTATTTGTACGGAGTTCGTGGCAATCAACGGAGGTGATATACATATTGATAGTAAGGTCGGGGAGGGTACTTGCATCTCTGTCTTGTTGCCGCTCTCGGAACGAAGCCTTTCGGAGAATCCTCCAAAAGAGGAAGAGCAGCCTGATGCAACGCCTGTGAAGTTGGATGTGTCGGAGTATGCCGATTTGCTCTCCGGCAACGATTTGCTGATTGTGGACGACGACCCGATGTTGCGTTTGAGTATTCGCAACCTTCTTTCCCCTTATATGAATGTCCTGGAAGCGGAAAATGGAGAGGAGGGACTCGAATTGGCCTCGTTGCATATTCCGGACATTATCCTTTCGGACGTGGATATGCCGAAGATGGATGGATTGGAGATGTTGAAACGGATCCACGAACAGAAGTCGACGGTTCATATACCGACGCTCATCTTGTCTGCCAAGAATAGTGACGAGGAGAGGATCGGAGGACTATCCATCGGTGCGATAGATTATATTTCCAAGCCGTTTAGCGAAGGCGAACTTCTTTTGAAAATCAAGAATATACTCCTATGGAGGCGTAAGCAGCAGCAACGATTCTTGACAGGCGATTGCGCACGGGATAGCGTGGAGACTTCCATCGACCCACTTCTGAAGTCGGTTTTGTCCATCATCGAGGAGAATTATACCAACTCGGAATTCTCCGTGGAGGATATGTCTAAGATGTTGTCTATCAGTAAATCAACGCTGATTAGGAAACTGAAATCAATTACGGATAAGACGCCGATAGAGATCTTGGGCGAATATCGATTGAATAAGGCCGATGCCTTGTTGCGAAAACAGGGCCTCTCTGTTAAGGAGGTGGCCTACCAAGTTGGATTTAACGATCAATATTATTTTAGTCGAAAATATAAGGAGTATTTTGGTTATCCTCCTTCTAAGGTTTGATATAGACATTTATAGAACGACAATTGGAAACGATTAAGACGATAATTTCAGAGACCAGTGCGTTGTTGTGGGGATGGCCTCTTATCCTCCTGTTGGTAGGTACGCACATATTCTTGACTATACGGTTACGATTCCCTCAACGCTATGTTTTCAAGGCGATTAAGTTGACCTTCTCTAAGGAGCAGGGCGGTGGTGATGTCAGTGCCTTCAGTGCGCTTGCGACAGCTTTGGCTGCCACCATCGGAACGGGAAACCTTGTCGGTGTGGGCACTGCCATTGCCTTGGGAGGCCCAGGGGCGGTCTTTTGGTGTTGGATCACAGGTGTCTTAGGTATGGCGACCAAATATGGAGAAGGGTTGCTTGCCGTAAGGTTTAGGGTCAAGACTTCCAACGGAGAGATGCTTGGTGGACCTATGTATGCATTGGAGAGAGGTTTGGGCCTCAAATGGTTGGCCGTTCTTTTCTGTCTCTTCACCGTTTTAGCTTCGTTTGGAATAGGAAACATGGTTCAGGCCAATTCTGTCTCCTCCCTTTTGGAGAAAGATTTCGGTATTGATACGGCATATACAGGCGTTGCTATTGCTATCCTTGTCGGATTGGTTATGATTGGAGGCGTGAAGAGCATTTCTCGGGTATGCAGTCTGTTTGTTCCTTTCATGGCATCGTTCTATATTTTGGGCTGTATTTACATCCTATGTTGCAACCATGAGTATTTAATCTCGGCCATTTCGACCATTGTCCGTTCCGCTTTCGATCCACAATCAGCAGGGGCAGGTTTTGTGGGAGGAATGGTGATCAACACCATACGTTACGGTATTGCTCGTGGATTGTTTTCCAATGAATCAGGTATGGGTTCAGCACCTATCGTTGCGGCTGCGGCCAAAACCAAGAATCCAGTTCGGCAAGCCTTGGTATCCATGACGGGTACATTTTGGGATACGGTGGTTATCTGTGCGATGACAGGAATCGTTTTAGTCAGTAGCATCATTGCGCATCCTGAATTGGAATTCACGGAAGGGGTGGGCATGATGCGTTCGGTATTTGGCCTGATTCCGGTTGTGGGCCCGGTTGTCTTGGTGGGTGGTCTCTTTACCTTCGCCCTCTCGACCATTTTGGGTTGGTCTTACTACGGGGAGAAAGCCATCGAGTATTTGGGTGGAAAGCGGGTTATCATAGTCTATCGGATCCTATTCGTGGTCGGAGCTTTCATTGGCTCCATCCTGACGTTGAACCTGGTTTGGAATTTTGCGGATATCATGAATGGACTGATGACCATTCCTAACTTAATTTCGTTAATCTTGCTTTCAGGTATCCTTGTGAAGGAGACCCGAAAACACCTTTGGAGTCCGAATGGATTGGAAAGAAGCCACAAGAGTGAGCTAGACATTGCGCTCTTGCATAGGGAGAAGGCGTTAAGGAAGAAACGGACACTTCGATAGAGACGGAGTTACCCCCGTCTCTATGCTGGTTCCTATTTCGCATAAACCTCCTTGACTAGCCAATAAGATTGGATAATCATCAGTGTGGTATGCGTTTCCCGATAATGGAATAGTTGTTTGTTTTTGTTATTTCTGTTCGATACCTGTCAACTCCTCATATTTTTCGGAGGTTTCGAAATCCAGATCTTCAATTTCGGTGAACAATTTTTTCAATGCTTCCATCTCTTTTTTCGTAGGGTCGGTTACGTTGTTGGCAGTCAGATGGATGCGGTCCTCAAAATCTTTGATGAGGTTGCTTAACTTGTCGAAGTCGGCCACAAGTTTGTCTCGTAGAGCCGTGTCCTCTTCGTTGACATCCATTTTTTTCACTGCATCCCGATATTCCAACATCAAGTTGGCTTCTTGGGACGTGTATAGCAATTCATCGCAATCTTGGATTTCCATCAATAAATCTTCTGTTGTCATAGTAAATAGTGTTTTTCCGTTGAAAAAATGTGTTTTGGTAAGTCCCTGCATGGAGGCAGGTGCACCTTATTTTGATAAGGTCTCTTCCAAAGTTAAGAAAATAATGTCAGAAAACCTATAGATGGTTTCTAAAAAATCTATTTTTTGTTTGGGGCTATCCTCTTTGGGACTCTCTTCTGTTGCACGTTGTAGCGTTGGGGCTGCCTTTATTCAGAATCTGTTTAAACCGCCATATCCCTCTGATTGAGCGTCGGGGCTATTCTTTCAGCTGTCTTTCCGAGACGAGAAGAAACAGCACAGCCTTTATTCTCTTGCCTTTTTAGGGCAAGGCGTTTAAGAAGATTGCTTCTCTATTCTTTCTTTCCAAATTTATCTTCGATTTTCAAGTAGTGGAGCAAGAAAAAGCTAGGAAGTGTACAGATGCAGGCCCAAATGAAGAAATTTTGGTAGCCGAATATTTTTTGAATCCAGCCAGCTCCCATGCCTGGAAGCATCATTCCTAAGGCCATGAGTCCCGTGCAGATGGCGTAGTGGGAAGTCTTGAATTCGCCTTGGCTGACGTATATCAAGTATAGCATGAATGCGGTGAATCCAAACCCGTAGCCAAACTGTTCGATGGCAACTCCTGCGGTGATGAGCCACATGTCGGTGGGTTGGAAACAGGACATGAGTACATAGATCAAGTTGGGAAGGTTCATCCAAAGCATCATGGGGAAAATCGATTTCTTTAATCCTTTCTCGGAGATGTAGATGCCTCCGAGGATTCCTCCAATTGTGAGTGCCAAAACTCCGATGGTACCATAGATTAGTCCGAAATCTTTTGTGCTGAGCCCCAATCCACCCTTGTCGAAGGGGTCTTGGAGGAAGGGAACTGTAATCTTGCAGAGTTGTGCTTCTCCTAAACGGTAGAGCAGGATGAATGCGATGCCGAGGAGTATCTCTTTCTTCTTGAAAAAGGACTTGAAAGAGGCGAAGAAGTTGGAGGCGTTGCTTGTTGTGACGGCTTTGTCTCCCTCTGGTTTGGGCAGGATGACGGTATGGTAGAGGAAGAAAATGAAGAATAGAGCGGCTGTCACAAGAAGCGTGATGCTCCACGCAAAGGGAATGTCTTGGGTCTCTTCTTCCAAAAAGCCAGCCAAATAGATCAGGAAGCCTTGTCCTACCACCATGGAGATGCGGTAGAAGGTACTTCGGATGCCGACGAACAGGGACTGCTCCCCTTCGTCCAGTGCCAGCATGTAAAAGCCGTCGGCCGATATGTCGTGTGTGGCGGAGCAGAAGGCAACGAGCCATAGAATGGCGATGGAGGATTGCAGGAAGAAGGAGGTCGGAATGACAAAGGCGACTGCTGCCAACCCTATGCCTATCAGTAGTTGGGTGAAGAGGATCCACCACCGTTTGGTCTTCATCACGTCCACGAAAGGACTCCAGAAGGGTTTTATGACCCATGGAAAGTATATCCAGCTGGTGAAAAAGGCTGTCTCTGCGTTGGAGATGCCGAGTTTGTGGTACATGGTTACGGCAAACGCTGTTGCTGCAACAACGTAGGGGATACCTTCTGCGAAATAGAGTGTTGGCACCCAACTCCAAGGGTTTCTCTTCTTTTCCATGTTATTCTCCTTTCTCTTCTTTTCCTTCCGTTGAAATTAGGGGTTGTCCTTTCTCTTCTCCTTCAGGCTCCTCTTTTTTCCCTTTTTTCTTTTTCTTATCGTTGCTTATCCAAATTCGTAACGGGTTGGTATAGTAGTTGACCAATTCCCCGAATGTGTCGAAGCTTTCTCGGTAGGTGACGCCTATACCTTGTGTGTTAGGAGACTGCTTGAAGTAGCTGTCGTTTGTCCGATTGAAGGCTTTAACGCTGTATTTTCCGTTAGGCGTGAGCTTGTATTCGATGTCAAAATCGACGATGCTGTTGCTGGTATTGGTGTTAGGCATGTTGCTCATGTCTTCGCGGTAACCGAAGTTTCCGTTTACGAGCAGTCTGTCGTTCCAAAGTTGGGTGGAGAGAGCTACGTCGAACTCGTTGGAGGTGCTGACTCCATCGGACGGTTTATAGTTGAGGCCGATGTTTACGTCCTCGTTGATGCTTGACATCCAGTTGCTTATCTGAGAAGATAGTGTGGAGAAGCCGACGGAGGACAATTCCGTTGAGCTATTGACGTCGCTTTTGTCCATTGTGTAGAAATGTCCGAGGGCGAGTAGCGAGGCGGCATTCCTGTTCATCAACTCTTCCGTATTGATCACGCTCTTCAGACGGCTTGTCAGGTCGGCATCCGAGTTGGGCAGGTTCAGGTCGAACTTGATGTTCGGTCTTCTCAGCGTACCCGTCAAGTTTAGGAGACAGTGGACAGGCGTGAGGGTCGAACGTAGGTTCGGATCGTCCAAGATCTCGTTCAGGGAGGTGTTCAGTGCATACTTGGCGTTGATGTCGATGATAGCGTCGTAAGGGCTACCGGTCCATCGCAAGAGACTTCCTCCCATGATGTCGAACTTTCTGGAGATGAGGCTCTGGATGGTAAAGAAGTATTCACCTTTCAAGATTTCATAACTTCCGTACATATTCATGCCCGACTCTTTGGAACTGTAGGTGAGCCTGATTTTGCCGTTTCCTGTTCCTTTGATCATATCGCCTTGCCGAGCGTCCATAATAAGTTGGACAACAGCGTCTTTCGTGGCCTCGATGTTAAGATCCAAGTTCAATTGGGTCTTTGATTTTTTGTTCTCTTCGATGGTTCTCATCTTCTCCCTTCGCTGACGTTTCAGCTCGATGGCGGATAGTTCCTCCTCTTTCTTGATGAAGGTGATGAAGTCGCTGTTGCTGGCCGTTGCCGAGTTGCCGAGCGGGATGGTGAGTTTTGTGTTTGGTCGCGTCTTCAAGTCGATGAAGAAGTTGACCTCGTTCGGGGTTCCGTAAATCCTTACCGGACCGTCAGCATAGGCCTTGCCGTAGTAGATGCTGTTGTCTTGCTCCCGAGTATTGAGGGCAATGAAGTTGTCGCAATTGACATTAACGTCAAACTTGAAATCGCGGAATCCGCGGTGATGGAGGATACCGTTTACGATGGCCTTGTTGCCTTCCGTGTCGAATACGGGAGTCTTTTTGAGTTGGATGGTGGTCGGCGTGAGGATTACCGTGTCTGTCAGGGTGTAGAATGTCTTCAGATAGTCTATCCCGAAGCCGAAATCTTTGGCGAACGCTTTTCCTTCCAAACCGATTTGGTTGAATTTTCCGTAAGCTTTGACATTTCCGCTTACCGTACCCGTATTGTCGTGCATGATGTTGCCGATATAGAGGCGGAGGAATTTGAGGCTGACCTCTTTGAGGTCTCCTTCTATGTAGAGGGAGTCGTTGCCGATGAATACGCCACCGAAGATGTCGGAGCGGGCCAATTCTTTGTTAGGGAGGACGTTGTCGAGTGTTCCCTTGAAGCCGATGCATTTCTCTTTCGGATTCCAGAATGAATTCACGTTCAAGTCACCGATGCCATATTCGTTGATGCTGGCACCTATCACGCCCAAGTCTCCATCGATGTGAGGGTGGCTGAATATCTTGTATAGATTGATGTCTCCACTCGCTAATCCACCGAAGGTGATGTATTTTTGGTTGACGATGTCGCTGACATAACCGAGGTTCAGCTTGTTCAGGTGGACATGCAAACTGTCCTTCTCGTTGGACGAGTTCTGTCCGTTGATGGAGAGCGCTTGGTCGTCGTGGAAGAATTGGAAATCGTTGACAACGATGTTTCTAGGTGCCAACTCGATCGTACTCCGTTTGATGCTCCAGGTCGTATCGCTGAGGATAATTTCGGAAGGATGGATGAGAAAGTCGGCAGTCAATCCCTCTTTTGTCAGACTCTTGAAGAAGGCGGAAAGTTTCACCTTTCCACCGTAGGTCACTTCTGCGGAATTGTTGAAGTTGAATTCCGTGTCGATGGAGTCGTTCTTTATTTTAGCGTTGAGCGATAGGAAATAAGGCGTCCGTCGGCTGTTTCTGGGTAGGTGTGTGCCTCTGACCATTATTTTGACGTGGTCGTAAGGGTTTTCAACCAGTAGGACACAATCTTCCAAGTTCGTCTTTCCTATGGATAGCTGTTCTGCCTCTATTTTTATCCTTGCTTTTTGTAGGCTGTCGTTATAGAAACCGCTGATGGAGCCTTGCTCGGAGATGGAGACAGGCAGTGTTACGATTTCGTGGATGGGGTTGATATTCTCGATGTTGAAATTGAAAGAGAAGTTGTTTCCTTGCGCATATTCGTAAGAAGGAGATTCTTTGATGATGGAAGGCAAATAGTTTTTTGCTAAGTTCTTCAGATTCTTATAGATGGTAGAGACTTTGTAATGTCCCTTAACCTCACCGTTTATGTAGTCCGAGTAGAGGCGGATGCTGCTTATGCCTTCTTTTTTGTCGGATACTAGGCTGGCGTTGGCGATGTATAACTCCTTCTCGCCTTTGGTGAACAAGATGTTGTCGATGGAGGCGGAACCTTCTAGCTCGTTTGCGTTATTGCCCTTGGCATTGACCTCTACGTTGAAGGAGATGGTAGTGTTGGGTGTTTTGGCAAGATTGAGTTTGTCTAATTTCACATCCTTCACTTCGGCCAAGAAGCGGTATAGAGGTTTGTCGTGGTTCCAATTGATGTTACCGTCGAATTTCAAGGAAGCGTTGGGGTCGTTCAGAGCCAAGACTCCTTTGAACTCCTTTTTGTTGAAGAGTCCGTTGATTTCAATGTTTTTGTAGGTGTAGTTTTTATAGGAGAGGGAGTCGATGGAGCCTTGCGCATCCACCGATACGTTGCCCATCTCGTTCTTGTCTACAATGATATCCATGTGCAGACCGGCATTGCCCAAATGGGATTTTTCTCCGAATAGCTTGCCTAAGGCGAGGTTGTCGGAGTAGATGCTTCCGTTGAAGGAGTAGGCGGTGAATTTGTCGTCAGCGCTGTTGATTCTCACGTTGTTGGAGATGTCTCCTACGTTGGATTTGATTTTTCCGTAGGATTGAAGTTCAGACAAATCTCCCTCGATGGAACCTTCGTAGCCGATATATTCCAAGTTGTTTACGAAGCTTGGAAGTTTGATCTCCCGTTCGAGCAGGGCTTCTGCAATCTCCTTCATCTCGTTAGGGTTCGCATAGATATCCTCGAAGTTGGCGAAGACGCTCATGTCTTTCAGGTAGGGGAGACCTTTGATTCGCATATCGCCGATGATATGGGTACTCTCTCCATATTGGATTTTCAGGTCGCCCACGTTTACGTCGGAGCCTCTTCCTTGGATGAGACCTTCGATGAAGATTTTTTCCTCCAAAGACTCCAATCGGGGCACCAATGCGGCCAAGTCCTTCACCTTGATGTTGGATGGTGCGATGTCCACATTCATCATCATCTTGTTGGTCAAGTCGTTGAAAGCCTTGTAGTTGTCGTGATAGAAGGTCGCGTCGTTGAAGGCGACGAGGCTGTTGGGGAGTCTGACGACGAAGTTGTTGAAGGTCATCATCTCCTGGTTGGCGTAGAAGGAGGTGGAGAGGGAACTGAGGGTCAATCCCGACTTCTCTTCAAAGCTGATATTGTGCAGTTTGATGTTGATGGAATCTTCCGTGAAGCATTTGACGTGTAAGTATCCGTTCAGTTTCTCGATCCCTATGTCGCTAGGGTCGAAGCCCTTCGCCCTTGGTTTGTTCTTCTCGTTTTTGTAGTAGATGGTACAGTCGTCGAAGGCAATGGATTCCACGTCCATCGACCATTGGATGGATTGGGTACTGTCCTTTTTTCGGAAGGCATCCACGAAGAATTGGAAATTGTAGGTGGAGTCTTTTTTGTTGATGTGGGCCGTCATTCCCACCATTTGGATGGTACGGAAGGAGACTCTCGCTTGGAACAGGTCCATCAAATTGAGGGTCACTTTTGTTCTGTCAATGGACAAAAGCGTATCTTGGCTCTGATCTTCGATATATACATCGTTGAGAATGAGGCTGTTTGGGAAATCCCATTCGATTTTGGTCAGTTTCACTTCCGATTGAACTTTTTCGGAAAGACTTTCGGTCACCACATTGACAACTTTGCGTTGTAACTTATCGTTTTTCAGAACCAAATAGCCGCTTAAAAGAATTAAGAAAAATAGAGCGGCCAGTCGGAGTAATATATATATGAATTTTTTTATACCTTTGACAAATATTTCTGCAAAAGTAGGAAATAAAAAGCAGAAAGAAAACGGGCGTATGGTTAAGTTTTGTTTATTTAACAGCTCGTCGAATTCTTTCAGAAAATGTAAAAGTAGCAAAGTGATGTCAGTTAATATTTTAGCCATAGAGTCGTCTTGTGATGATACGTCCTGTGCGGTAATTAGTGACGGCTATTTGCTGTCGAATGTCATAGCGAGCCAGAAGGTCCATGAGGCTTATGGTGGTGTGGTTCCGGAGTTGGCCTCCCGTGCGCACCAGCAAAATATCATTCCAGTGGTTCATGAGGCCCTGCGCCAGTCCGGTTTGAAAAAGGAGGAGTTGAGTGCCATTGCCTTTACGCGTGGTCCCGGTTTGATGGGGTCGTTGTTGGTGGGAACCTCTTTCGCGAAAGGGTTCTCGTTGGCATTGGGCAAACCCCTTGTGGATGTGAACCATTTGCAAGGTCATGTCATGGCCCATTTCATCCAAGTGAAGGGGGAGGAGAGCAATCTTCCTAATTTCCCGTTCCTTTGTCTTCTTGTCTCGGGTGGTAATTCCCAAATCATATTGGTGAAGAGCTATAAGGAGATGGAAGTCTTGGGACAAACGATCGACGATGCGGCTGGTGAGGCGTTTGACAAGTGTGCGAAGGTGATGGGCTTGCCTTATCCCGGCGGACCGGTGATAGACCGATTGGCTAAAGAGGGAAATCCAAAGGCTTTCGCATTGAGCAAACCTCAGATACCTGGGTATGATTATAGTTTCAGCGGACTCAAGACCTCTTTCCTCTATCTTTTGCGTGACGAGTTGAAGGAGAACCCGAACTTCGTCGAAGAGCGCAAGTGTGATTTGTGCGCCTCTTTGCAGTATACTGTCGTGGAGATTTTGATGGCTAAGTTGCGCAAGGCTGTAAAGGATTTGGGCATTAAGGAGGTGGCCGTAGCAGGTGGTGTCTCCGCCAATTCGGCTTTGCGTTCCGCTTTTGAAGACCATGGCCGTCGCTATGGATGGAAAATCCATATTCCGAAGTTCTCTTACACGACGGACAATGCGGCGATGATTGCGATAGCGGGCTATTTCAAATATTTGGATGGAGATTTTTGTGACGTCTCTTTGCCTCCGTTCTCTCGGGTGACGATTTGATTCGTGAGGCGGTTTTTGAAGAATAAAAGGTCTTAATGGGGAATCGTATTCCCTTGGGTGAGAAAAATACGGTGGATTTACTTCCGCCTCTAAGTATAACTGGAGATCTTGGGTCTCCTCATAGATGATAAGTGATATGGAGAAGCAGAAACAGACTGCGATTTTATTGGCGCATTGCCCAGATAAGCAAGGTATCTTGGCGGCAATAACGAATTTTATCAATGTCAACAAGGGTAATATTGTCTATCTAGATCAGCACGTTGACTACGAGCAAAATGCGTTTTTTACGAGAATTGAGTGGGATTTGAAGGACTTCATCATTCCCAAGGAAAAGATAATCGAGTATTTCCATACGTTGTTCGGAGCTACATACGAAATGGATTTCAACATCTATTTCTCTGATGTCAAACCGCGCATGGCAATATTTGTCTCTAAGATGTCGCATTGCCTTTTCGATATTTTGTCAAGGTATACGGCAGGAGAGTTGAACGCGGAGATCCCGATGATTGTCAGCAACCATCCCGATTTGCAGTGGGTTGGCGAACGTTTCGGCATCCCGTTCCACGTCTTCCCGATAACGAAGGAGAACAAAGCCGAGCAGGAGGCAGAGGAGATGAGGCTGCTCAAGGAGGGTGGTGTCGATTTTATCGTCTTGGCTCGTTACATGCAAATTATCTCCGAGGATATGATTCGTGAATATCCGAACAAGATCATCAATATCCACCATTCGTTCTTGCCTGCGTTTGTGGGAGCGAAGCCTTACCATGCAGCGTATGAGCGCGGTGTGAAGATCATTGGCGCAACCAGCCACTATGTGACTTCTGAATTGGATGCCGGTCCTATCATCGAACAGGATGTTGTCCGTGTGACGCACAAGGATACGGTTAAGACCTTCATCCACAAAGGACGTGACTTGGAGAAGATCGTGCTTTCGCGTGCGGTGGAGAAGCATATCGACCGTAAGGTGTTGGCGTATAAGAACAAAACGGTTGTGTTTGCTTAATGGTGGAGATTGGAGAACCGACCAAGGCATTCATTGCGAAGCATAGGGATGATGATGTGCGGAATTTGGCCCTTCATCCCGGTAAGGTGGATGGCGTGGACTTGCCGCTTGCCCTGAGGCAAATCGAGGGGCGGCAGATTGCGCTCAAGAAGTTGCCTTCTTGGACGGAGGTGGAGGGAATCCTTTATCCTCCGCATATCTCTCTGGAACAATGTTCGTCGGAGCAGACGGCTCTCTATAAATCCCAAATCCTGAAAGGAGAATCCCTCGTCGATTTGACCGGGGGCTTTGGGGTAGATTTCTCCTATATAAGTAGAGGTTTCAAACAAGCGACCTACGTGGAGCGACAGACGTTGCTCTGTGAGGTCGCTTCCCATAATTTTCCGTTGCTGGGCTTGCCTCATGCCGAAGTGGTGTGTGCGCAGGCAACCGATTTCTTGTCGGCCATGCCAGCTGTTGATTGTATCTATTTGGATCCTGCCCGTCGGGACCAGTATGGGCGCAAGGTGGTCTCTTTGACCGATTGTGAGCCGGACCTTACGCAACTATTGCCTGCTTTGTTTGAAAAATCGAAACGGATTTTGGTGAAGTATTCCCCCATGTTGGATCTCTCTTCGGCGTTGGCTGCTCTGCAATGGGTGGCTGAGGTGCATGTGGTGGCTGTCAATAACGAATGCAAGGAGTTGCTCTTCCTTTTCGATAGGGAGAGGAGTGGGGAGGAGATGCGGATTGTCTGTGCCCATCTGACGCGAGGAGGACTCTCTTCGATTTTCTTTACAAAGGAGGAGGAGCGTGGGGCAGTTTGCTCTTTGGCAAAGGAGATGGGAACTTATTTGTATGAGCCCAACGTCTCACTCCTGAAGGGTGGGGCTTATCGCTTGTTGTCGCAACGTTATTCGCTCTCCAAATTGGATGTAAACACGCATCTGTATACTTCAAATGAGATGGTGGCTGATTTCCCTGGCCGGATTTTCAAGGTGGAATCTTGCTTCTCGATGGGCAAGTCGGAGTTGAAGCAAAATTTGGCAGGCGTAGAGTCGGCCAACTTGTCTGTTCGTAATTTCCCTCAGACGGTGCTTCAGTTGCGTACTAAACTGAAACTGAAAGAGGGAGGCGACCTCTATTTGTTTGCGACTACCTTCGCTGGAAAGAAAGTGCTGATTAAATGTACTAAGGCGGATTCCCTAGATTAAGGATTTGTTATCGTACCCTATGCTGAGCAAGGGGCTGTTGGTGGACTCTTTCTTTGGAATGAGCTGGGGAATATTCTTGCGCCGTGGCCAATGCTTTACCTTGCTGAAATAAGAATGGGGATCCGCAAATCTGCAAATCCCCATTACCAGTTATAATACCAAACGTTCTAAGTTATTTTGTAGAAGTCAAGTTGACCACCCTCTTTGAAATGCCGTCTGTTAGAGTTAAAGTGACTGTGCCACTTTGAAGAATGGTTGCTTCGCCGTTCTCGTCCATCGTGATGTCACCTGCATTGAATGACCAACGTGTTCCGTTGGTTGTGCTTGCCTTGAATGGAGCCGTGACGTTGTTGACGTTTTGACCATCTTTTAGGATAATAGGTTGAGCACTAAGCTTAACGATTTCAGAGCTAGACATGCTTGTTAAGAAAGGGTAGTTGCCCTCTGCGGAGCTCCATTTGGTCAAATCCAATGGCTTTGTGAAGACGGAAACCATTTCGGCTGTCTCCATCTTGTCCGTTCCGTGGTTGTTACCCTTTTTGCTTCCAGCCTCTGTCATACCGATACCATAATCAGCAGGACACATCTGTTTGTCGTAGTAGCACTTCGTGACGATACTTCTGTTTTTGTAGTTGTAACCGATGACACCACCCTTGATACCTTCGCTGTCGATATTGCCGACGTTGATATTGTTGTTGGTCGTGTTACGGTAGTTCATTCCGCAGATACCACCACTGATGATCTCTTTGGATGCGGTGATTCCACCCGCGTTGAAATTGTTTATCACGGTTGTCTCCTCACTGGCCAAACCGCAGTTTCCTCCGACGAAGCCTTGGCTTGCCGTAATCTTCAAGTGTCCGATGTTGGTGTTCTCTTCCAATTTACAGGAGTGTCCCAAGACGCCGCAGATGCCGCCGAAAGCAGAGAAGTTTCCGTTACCGCTACCCGTTACTGAGATGTCGCCGCTATTGGTGCATCGGGTCAAAGAACCGTATCGGTTGGTCATTCCGCAGATACCACCCACATATTCCGCTTCGTTACAGAAGATGGAAGCTGTGTTTTTGCAGTTTTTGATGTCGCATTTAGTCTGGGCCAAACCGCAGATACCGCCGTTGGCCAATTTACCGTTGCTACTGATGATCGTACCGTGTGTTGAACAACTGTCGATGACGCATCGCATCTCCATGTAGCCGCAGATACCACCGATGAGTCCGTTGCCTTTCAACTCACCCTCTACGCTACAATTCTTGATGGAGGAGTCCCAACCTGCGTGACCGCAGATACCGCCGATGATGTAGTTTCCGTCGATGGTGATGTTCTCCAGTTTCAAGTCGCAGACCTTTGCGTGCATGATGTGGCCGAACAGACCGAGGTCGTTACATTTCGTATCTTGGAATTTAGAATAGATGTCCTCATGTTTAGCGTTCTTCGATTCCGAATAAACATCGATGGACAAATCGCTTTTCTCGTTACAAGTTCCTTTGATGGTGAGGTTTTTGATTGTATGCCCTTGTCCTAAGAAATAGCCACGGAAAGGGTTCTTCTTGTTTCCGATAGGCGTCCAATTGTTTGCTTTTCCTTTCTTATCGCTAAAATCCAAGTCGTTTGTCAAAACGAAATATTTTCCGTCGAATGCGTTAGGGTGAGGGCTGGTGTTGGCCACTGATTCACAAACCAATTTTGCAAGACCCACCAAATCAGACTCCGTTGCGATAATAAAAGGATTATCGATGGTTTCACCTGCCAATGTGTCTGCGTTTATATACCATCCGTATGTTTCAGTTTTCCCGTCCCATGCTGCCTGGGAGTTTTGTTGGAATAGAAATAGAGACCCAAACGCTAAAGCGATATGTGATATTGTTTTTTTCATCATCCGTCTACATTAAATTTATCATCTAAATAATTTCATATAAGGGCGTTTAGTTAATTTTACCCAATAAACTATACAAATATAGCGCTATATAATTAAATAGAATCCATTAGAAAGAAAAAAATGTTATAATTTTTCTGATTTTTGATATATGTCTTTTTGATTATTTTGCATATTGTTGATAGCTAAAACTTTAAACTTTTTGCCATCTTGGGGAAAAATGGACGTTCTGACCTTTCCCTCTTCGGATGAGGCTCTCCATCGAAAACATTTTTCAAACCCATATTTGTTTTTTTTATAAAATCGCTGATTTTTTAGAACGCGCCTCTATATCTTTTTATATCTTTGTACGAAATGAAAAAGGCATATATTATACTAATGGTTTTGCTCCTTCCCTGGACTGCTTTTGCTCAGGAAGGGCAATCGGAAAGTCAGGGTTCCAAAAATAAGAAACCTTTGACGGATAGGCGTATAGAGACATGGTCTATCTCTGATGTGACGGGTTCGGTGGAACGGGTTCCATTGGATACGTTGATAGACAATTTTATCATTACGGATCCTGCATTGAAGCGTACTATCGCTATGCAATCGTTGGGGTCTATGGGCGCTCCTTCCCAATCGATGATTTTCTTGGATAGGAAGAAACGCTCGGATTTCCTTTTCTTCCGCCCGTATGAGTTGTACTATTTCGCCCCCGAGGATATGGTTTTCTTTAATACGAAAGTCCCTTATACTTACTTGAACTATTATTCCGGTGGACTCAGCAATCGTGATGAGCGCAGGTTGAACGGTGTCTTTACCGTCAATGTGAATCCGAAACTGAATTTTGGTATGTATGGGGATTGGGTGAGCACTTATGGATCCTATCCTTCCCAGTCTGTGCGTAACTACAACTCGGGTTTCTTCGGCAGTTATATGGGCAAGCACAACGAGTTGATGGCGTCGATCTCCTTCAATAGCTTCGAAAACTACGAAAGCGGTGGCTTGCGGGATGAGCGGGTCGTGACAAACCCTCACTCGATGGGCGATTTGGAACCGCAGAACTTGCCTGTCTATTTCGAGGAGAACGCTTGGAGCAAGGTCTTCAGTTGGAGCAGTGCCCTCAACTATAAATACCACATCGGAATAGAGCGAAACGTGCAGGTGACGGAGGATTCCGTGGCGAAAGAGTTCGTGCCTGTGACCTCTTTCTTCTATTCGTTCAGAAGTGAGGTGGACTATAAGAAATATTATGAGCGTGAGGCCTTTAAGTGCGATTCCTTCTTTATCTATAAAGGCTTTGATAATGCCAAGGTGGTCAATGCCATTAAGACGGAGGATTCAACCCGTTTCTGGCAGATGAAGCATACGGTCGGAATTGCCTTGAACGAAGAGTTCAACTCCTTGTTGCGTTTCGGTCTCTCCGCTTATTTCACGGCAGACGTGAAGCATTATTCCTCTCCATATTCGGAGGATTCGTATGCTGTGCCTGATTCTTTGTCTCGCATGTGTGAATTGGGCTATGAGGACTTGAACCGATACAAATATGGTATAGGAGCGCGCTTGTCGAAGCATTTGGGCAAGTCCTTCACCTATGATATTTTTGGTGAGTATTTCTTGTATGATGAGAAGAAGTCGCAGAAGTCGTACGATTTGGGCGCTCGTCTGAATAGTGATTTCAAGTTGGGCAAGCAAGACGTTTCGTTGGGTGCCGAGGCTTGGGTGGAGAGTGCCGCTCCTGATTATCTGGAGGAGCACTATTTCTCCAATCGTATGGTTTGGGATCGTGACTTCGAGCATACCCAAAGACGTAATTTGGTCGGTAAGTTGACCTTCCCTAGCTTCTGTTTTTATGAAGGATTGGGACTTGGATTCAAGGTCGGACTCTCCAATGTGGACAATTACATCTACTTCGCGGAGAATGCAGAGCCTGCCCAATGGGATGAAAATATTGAAATTTTGAATTTGTCGATCGACGAGAAGTTCCGTCTTTGGTATTTCCATTTGGACAACGAGTTGACTTACCAAAAATGTAGTGATGAGAAGATTATCCCACTTCCCGAACTCTCTTCCTATTCGAAATTCTATTTCCAATATGACAAGATGTTCGGTGTCTTGACGTTCCAGTTGGGTGTGGATATGCGTTACAATACGAAATACTATGCGCCTGCGTACATGCCGGCTACGGGACAGTTCTACAACCAGAGGTCCCAACGTTACGGAGACTATCCTTATATGGATGTCTTCTTGAACTGCCACTTGAAACGCGCGCGCTTCTTTATCCAATATAACCACTTGAATCTTGATTGGTCGAACCACCACTATGTGTCGATGCCGGGTTATGCCCTGAATCCATCGTTCCTCAAGTTGGGTGTTTCTGCTAATTTGAGTTTTTGATGTAGCCTATGCGTAAAATAAGGAATAGACAAATATTACCCCTTTCGGCTCTTCTGCTGGTCTTGATGGCTATATGTGCTGTCTGTTCCAACCAGAAGAAGACGGAGCCCTTGTGCGACTATCCGGATATCTACGGGAAGCGCAACTTGGTGGTCGTGATGGAGTACACGCCGGCGAGTTATATGAGGGTGGGGGATTCCATCGTGGGGGAGCAGTACCGCTTGGTGCAGGCTCTTTCGGAACGTTTGAATATTCCTGTGGAGATTCGCTTGGAGAATGATTTGCAGAAGAGTATAGAGGGCTTGCAGAACGGTCAATACGATTTGGTGGCACGCCTTCTGCCTGTCACGACGGAGATGCGTGAACAGGTTTCGCTCACGGAGCCTTTCTCTACGGATCGATTGGTGTTGGTGCAACGTGTCAAGGGTGACACGACGCTCGGTTCCTACCTTTCCGATGAGGGAAAGTTCGTGCGACGCGTCAAGGGCGATACGACTCCGGTCTATGTCTCCTCGTTGCTTGAGTTGCCGGGCAAAGTGATATGTGTCACGGAGAACTCGCCATGTATGCAACGGCTCGTGAATTTGGCTCAGGAGATTGCGGCCGACGAATTTATTGTTTGGAAAATTCCGGATTATAATGAGGAGCAGTTGGCTGTCCTAGTTGCGAATGGAGAGGTCGATTATGTTGTTTGCGATTATGAAACAGCTTCCCGTTGCGCAAAAAATCATCGGAATTTGGACATCTCCTTAAATATCAGTTTCTCCCAATTGCAGGCATGGGCGGTGCGGAAGGAGTCACCTATCTTGCTCGACTCTGTCAATGTGTGGGTGAAGACGTTGAAGAAAAAGAAGAAACGATGAATTATTTGGCTCATCTATATTTGTCAGGAAAGTCGAAGGATGTGATGGTCGGCAATTTTATTGCTGATGTGATTAAGGGGCGCCAAATAGAGCAATATTCTGGGGAGGTGCTTTATGGCATTCGCTTGCATCGGGTGATCGACCAGTTTATCGATACCCATCCGATAGCGGCAAAGAGCCGTGCACGTTTCTATCCAGTTTATCACCACTATTCGGGGGTTGTGAACGATATGGTTTATGACCATCTCTTGGCGCAGAATTGGAATCACTATTCAGACGAACCGCTTTGGAAATATAGCATCTACTGTTATGCTGTGTTGCTTTCGCGGTGGTTCTCCCTGCCTGTTGCTGTCCGTTCTTTCCTTCCGAACGTCGTTCTGAACAGGCGGCTTACGGAGTATGCGAAGATTTCGGGTTTGATGGATTCCTTGAAGGTCATGTCGCGGAGCACCTCTTTGCCCGACCATTCGGAGGAGTTGGAGAAGATCCTCTCGTTGCATTATGATGAGTTCAAAAGCGAGTTCCGTGCCTTTTTCGGGGAGATGATCGCGGAGGTGGAGCGTTTTAAGGCTTCCTACCAGGAGTCGTCCAAAGACCTGTAGTTTGGTAAATTTATGGTTCAATGATATTTAGTTAATGCTGAAAGACTTATTATTTTAATTTAATTTATAAGGTTATGAAAAAGTATTTTGCGGAATTGGTCGGCACGATGGTGCTTGTACTCATGGGTTGCGGCACAGCCGTTGCCTTAGGTTGCGATTCAACAGTAGGGGCTAATACAGCGTCGGTGGTAGGAACCGCGTTGGCGTTTGGTCTGGCGGTAGTGGCTATGGCCTATACGATTGGTGGTATCTCGGGTTGCCACATCAACCCAGCCATCTCCTTGGCTTGCTTCTTGACGAAGAGGCTGACGGCGAAGGATTGTGCGATGTATATCTTATTTCAAGTAATAGGCGCCTTCTTGGGTGCGGGAATCCTTGCCGCCTTGGTCGGCAGTGAATCAGGCTTGGGCGCGAATGCCATTCAGACGGCGAATAATGTTGGATTAGGCCAGGCCGTCTTGGCGGAGGTGATCTTCACGTTCGTTTTTGTCTTGGTCGTTTTGGGTACTACGGACAGCAAGAAGGGCGCAGGCAACTTTGCAGGTTTGGCAATCGGTTTGTCTTTGGTCTTGGTTCACTTGGCTTGTATCTATTTCACGGGAACATCCGTAAATCCAGCCCGTTCTATTGGACCAGCTGTTTTGGCTGGTGGTAATGCCCTTGCTCAACTTTGGATTTTCATCGTTGCTCCTTTCGCGGGTGCAGCTTTGTCTGCTTTCGTATGGAAGTTCATTTCCGGTGATTGCAAGGAAAATTAATAGGAAAACTCGATTGGGGGTTGCCCCAATTTTCAATGATTATAGAAAGGCATGTCTTTTATCAGGCGTGCCTTTTTTCGTTTTTCCCCTATTTTTTAGGTCAAGAGCCCTCTCTTTTCTCAAAAAAACGTCATTAAAAATTTCATATATACGTTTTAATGAATTAATTTTGTGCGTTGAAAAAACTGAAAATTCATAAAGAAAAGAAATATGTCAGAACTAAAGAATCCTCAAGAGGAGCAAGCAACAACGAACCCATTGGAAGGGTTGGATAATGTGGAGAATGAGTTGAACCGTTCGGCCGAGTTTGTCGAGAAGAACATTAAGCCGTTGGCCATCGGGATCGTAGCAGTAGTAGCCGTCGTATTGGCAATTTTCTTGTATAGATCTTTCATACTCGCTCCAAAAGAGCAGGAAGCTGCAAGAAGTTTGTATAAGGCAGAGAATCTGTTTGCCCGTGATTCGTTCAACTTGGCGTTGAATGGTGATGAGAACGTGACGGGATTCCTTGAAATCATCGAAGAATATGGTTCTACGGACGCAGGTGAGGTGGCAAAGGCTTATGCAGGACTCTGCTACAAAGGAATGGGTGAGTACGAGAAGGCCATCCAATATTTGAAGGGTTTTGACAACAATGATAAGATGTTGACTCCTACCATCAAGGGTGCGATCGGTGATTGCTACTTGGAGTTGAAAGATATCAATAAGGCTATCGACTTCTATAAGAAGGCAGCTTCGGCAGACAATGAATTTGTCACTCCAGTATATTTGCACAGAATGGGCGAGACTTGTTTGAAGGCTGGCAAAACTTCTGAGGCATTGAAGGCTTTTGAGGAGTTGAAGAAAAAGTATCCAAACTCATCTGTTACTATGGATGCAGATAAGTTCATCGAATTGGCAAAGGCTTCAAAATAAGAGTCGAAAACAATATAGGGGAGAGCTGCTGAGAGGCGGCTCTCTTTGTTTCTAAAACAATGAAAGAAGAATAAATATGGCTACAGTAAATTTGTCTAATTATGATCCTAACCAAGTCCCTGACGCCAGCGACATGAAGTTTGGAATCGTCGTGTCGGATTGGAATTCGGAAGTTACGCATGCTTTGTTGCAAGGGGCGTATGATACGTTGGTGAAGCATGGAGCGGAAGAGTCGAATATACATGTCTATCACGTGCCTGGCAGCTTTGAGTTGGTCTATGCTTCAAAGATGCTGTGCGAAGAAGTTGACGTGGATGCGGTGATTGCCTTAGGCTGTGTTGTCCGTGGCGGAACACCACATTTCGACTATGTATGCCAAGGCACGACCTACGGGTTGGCAAAGCTGAATGCGGAGCAAAGCACGGATGTTCCCGTCATCTTCGGCTTGTTGACGACGGACGATATGCAGCAAGCGTTGGATCGGGCAGGGGGTATCCATGGCAACAAAGGCACAGAATGTGCGGTGACGGCGATAAAAATGGTCGATTTCTCTTTGAATTTATAAAATAAACATATACCTTTGCACCGCATTTGAGAGATAATGCGGACGGGCGAATACCAGAGTGGCCAAATGGGGCAGACTGTAAATCTGCTGGCTTATGCCTTCGGTGGTTCGAATCCATCTTCGCCCACGACGAAAGTCGAGAATTGCGGAAGTAGCTCAGTTGATAGAGCATTAGCCTTCCAAGCTGAGGGTCGCGGGTTTGAGCCCCGTCTTCCGCTCCAAGAGGAGAGTCAGAGATGGCTCTCTTTTTTTGTTGGGGAAACTTTGATGCAGTGGTTGGTGTGTAAGGTAATAGTAGAGGGCAAGGTAATGATAAATGGTATTATTCCCAATGACTAAAAAGCCACGTTGTGATTTTTTTCCATCAGGGGCAGTTGTCAAATAATATTTTATAACTGAATATTTACCTAACATTCATTCTTTCAGTATGTTGGATGTGTATATGTTGACATTGGGAACCGAGGTGGCAAAAAAATTATGCCAACTTTTTGGGGGTCGCCCAGCACGAACATTCTCTAAACGGTGAAAGTCCGCAGCACGCCAGATAGCGGGAAGTGTACAGCCAAGGGTAAGGGTGTCCATCGCAAGGTGGAATCTGAAGGAAGCCGGATGCAAACACCTGGCCTGACGAACAGGAAATAGATCTAAGAATAGTGGGTATGGTGACGACATATCTACAATAGTAGAAATTATCCGAGTCCTATAGACACCGTGAACGTAACCAAGAAACGTGCAATATCTACAATAGTAGAAATTATACGAGTCCTATAGACGCGATTGAAACCCGAACTGCGGCACGCTATCTACAATAGTAGAAATTATACGAGTCCTATAGACTACGTTTCGCAAAAACAATGGCTTCCGTCAATCTACAATAGTAGAAATTATACGAGTCCTATAGACTCAGGCAAGTGAACATCATGACGTGTATATCTACAATAGTAGAAATTATACGAGTCCTATAGACCCAACGTCTCTCGATTTGCCGCCTAATCTACAATAGTAGAAATTATTCGAGTCCTATAGACTTGAAAAAAAGGAACAAACTTTCAAATGATCTACAATAGTAGAAATTATACGAGTCCTATAGACTTCAAAATCAACAAAGAAGAAGGTTTCTATCTACAATAGTAGAAATTATCCGAGTCTTATAG
>JAFZKQ010000100.1 GCA_017553575.1 Paludibacteraceae bacterium | reverse complement strand
GTCGCATCCGTCTGCCGACAATAGCTTATCCTCGTAGGTCCCAGCCTCAGTCAGCGTCTTTCCTCCGAAATCGAAACTGCCACCTTTACAGATGGACTCCTCCAATAGTGTCTCTTTTTGCTCTACGACGGTCAGTTTGAGTGTGACGATACTGTCGCATCCGTCTGCTGTCAGCAATTTATCCTCGTAGGTTCCAGCCTCAGTCAGCGTCTTTCCACCAAATTCGAAACTACTGCCTTTGCAGATGGACTCTTCCAATAGTGTCTCTTTTTGCTCTACGACCGTTAGTTTGAGCGTGACGATACTGTCGCACCCGTCTGCTGTCAGCAATTTATCCTCGTAAGTTCCAGCCTCGGTCAATGTTTTTCCTCCGAAATCGAAACTGCCGCCTTTGCAGATGGATTCCTCCAATAGAGTCTCTTTTTGCTCTACGACGGTCAGTTTGAGTGTGACGATACTGTCGCATCCGTCCGCAGTCAGCAATTTATCCTCGTAAGTTCCAGCCTCAGTCAGCGTCTTTCCTCCAAAATCGAAACTACTGCCTTTGCAGATGGATTCCTCCAATAGAGTCTCTTTTTGCTCTACGACGGTCAGTTTGAGTGTCACCAAACTATCGCATCCGGAGACATTCGTTAGTTTGTCTTCGTAAACGCCATCGATAGTCAACCATTCACCTCCGAAAAAGTATTTTTCACCTTTGCAAATAGTTTCCGTTATTAAGGTGTCGTTAGGAATGCAATCGCAAGTTTTCAATCTGATCTCTACGATGTCGGAAGAGGAGTTACACATGTCGAATGAACCCTCTACGCCTGCAGAGGATATAAATACTTTGTAAAAACCTTCATCCGCAGCTGACAATTTGGGGAAATCTAAGGAAGAACCTGTTGCCACCTTTGTCCAGCCCTCTTCGTCGTAGCTCTTTTTGTCGTTTTTGAACCAAGTGTAGGTTAGAGGTTCTACATATGTGTTGTCTGAGTTGTCGAATGTGGCATTCAACTTGTAGTCGGAATCTACGCAAAGAGTGTCTGGCCGGTTTACATTGACAGGATCTTTACACAGACGGACTTCAATATCGTCCAATGCAAGGTCTCCACCATTTCCTCCTGCACCTGAATAGACTTTATAAACGATGGAAGTCTCTCCTTCCGGAACTAAAAAAGGAAGTTCGAAACGAGTCCAAGCATAGACATTTTTTGAGAGAATAAACTTTTGTTGAGCCAATGTGTTTCCGTTCTTGTCTTCGAGGGTGATGGTGACGGGTGCATCCGAACTAGCATTTAGCGATCTACCCCAGAAAGAGAAGGTTAGATTCGTATTCTCACACAAATTGTTCACCTCCTTTCGATAAAAGGTCGCCTCTTTGTTATCCAAGTCTATTATCATGAAATAACCCCTTGTGAGATCGTCCTCGTAGGTGTGGTCTCCAAAATCGGCATACCATCCGGCATAGACATGATTACGAGGGGCGTTGTCTCTACGCCTTATCGCTTCCTTTCTGATGTCATAGCCATTTTTCAGGTTGTTCCATATATGGTTGGAAAATTGAAGGCTAATGGTTCCTGCTGGTAGGGCAGGACCTAAATCCGGGTCTGACGCATTGTTACCTCCAAAATCTTCACGGAATAGAACCGTTCCTTCTGAACATTCGGAATCGGCTGCCATTATTCCGAATGAATTAAATGCAAATAAACAACTCCATAAGAGTTTTCTACAATCCATAATTTTTTTTATAATATAAGAAACTTCATTAGAAGTATGGCCCTTTATTAAGCATTCTTGGAGGTGTAGCTACTCCAAGAGTAAAGGATTACCATTCTTCTGTTATAGTAAATAAAATCCAACTTCTTAAAAATCACATCCATTTGTTGATAGCTGCATATCTCCATAAGGGAGCCAACATCATAGCTTGGTGAAATTCTCCTTCCTTGAGCATTCGTTTTACCTCTTCTTCCTCCATTAGGGCTACTGTTATGTCTTCTGAATCTTCCAATTGTTGGGCCGACACTTTCTCTACGCCGATGGCCAAAAAGGTATGGCTGTAATTGGTGCAGGCTCCGGCGTTCGGACTGATTGTCATAAAATGTTTCCATTCGCCTCCTGCATACCCCGTCTCTTCTAAAAGTTCACGTTGGGCGGCCACCATAGGGTCTTCGCCCTTTTCCACGCAACCAGCTGGAATCTCGTAGGCCGTGAGATGTTGGGCATGCCTGTATTGTCGTTCCAATAGATATTTGCCCTCTTTGGTGATGGCAATGACGTTGCAGAAATCGGGATATTCCAATACATAGAAATCGTTGATTTCTGATCCGGTCGGCAGTTTTACGTGTTCACGTCTTGCAGTAAGCCAAGGTCTTTGGAATAGGTATTCGCTTTCTAGAACCTTCCATTCCATCGGGTCTCTCTTCGTTTTTTCCATTGATTTGTTTTACGTTATTGCATGAAACCTTGTTTTTTCAGGAAATCGAGCAGTTTGGCAGAGAAGGCTTCGTTGTCCTCCTTTTTGTATCGGACGTCCGTATATACTTGAGCCAAAGTCTCTTTCCCGTTTTCTTTTACGAATTTGTGACTGTCGGGGAGCTCTTCCTTCTCTTGGTAAATGCGGTCGATGTACTTCTCTGAGTACTCCTCATAAACCTCGTGGTGGATCAGGGCTTTGGCTGGCAACCTATCTTGTTGTTTTGCCTCCTCGTTTGGAATGCCGACGCTCAGCGTTATGATAGGGACAACGAATTTTGGTAGTTTCAATATTTGGGCAATGCTCTCTGCGTTGTAGAGGGTTGTCCCTAAATAGCAAGTTCCGTAGCCTTTGCTCTCCGCCAAAAGACAGAATGTTTGAGCCACGAGAAGAGCATCCATTGCCGCTGTCATGAATGAGAGGAAGTTGTCGTAACCCGGTTTTGCGTTTCTGTATTCGCACCATTTGATGAACCGATTGTAGTCGGCGCAGAAGGTGAGGGTGACGGGAGCTTCCCGGAAGGCTCCTTGGTTGAAGTGTGTCGGAGCCAAGAGTTCCTTCATCTTCTCATCTTGGTTTATGATGACGCTGTAAAGTTGCATGTTGCCCGTAGTTGGAGCATGGAAGGCACTCTCCAAAAGTTCTTCGATATATTGGACGGATATCATCGGCTTGTATTTCCTGATGCTTTTCCTGCTCATTAGGAGCTCCTGCAGTTCTATCGGCTGTGTCATTCTATTATCATTAAATGGTTGGTAATGTTTTTTATCTTACGCACTACTTTCTTTTTTCTTTATAATTTTTGAGGCCTGTTTCCAAGAAGTCGGCAAATTCGTCTGCGTCTTCAGTGGAAGAGAAGGCTTTGTTCAAGGCGTTTCCTTCTGCGTCGATAAGCGCGTAGAGGGGTTGTCCGTTGGCACCGAACTTATGGCGTTCGAGGTAACTCCATTTGTCGCCAAAGGTCTTTATGTTCACCTCTTTGCCGTTTTCCGTGACGGTATATGGATTTGCCAATTCTTTCTTGTTGTCAACGTAAAGGGTGATGAGTACATAATCTTCCGTTAGAAGTTTGCTGACTCTTGGCGTGTTCCAGACTGCCACTTCCATCTTTCGGCAGTTGACGCATCCATATCCGGAGAAATCTACTACCACGGGTTTTCCTTGTTGTTTTGCATAGGACAAGCCTAGCTCGTAATCATCAAATTGGGCATGTACCTCTTTGCTTCCATGTAAGTTGAAATCTTGCGTAAAGGTTGGTGGGGCGAATGCGCTGACAGCCTTGCATGGTGCACCCCAAAGGCCTGGAATGAGGTATGCGACGAAGGAGAATGTCACGAGTGCCATGAACATTCTAGGTATGGAAATGTATTCCAATTTCGAGTCGGCCTCAAAACGAATCTTCCCCAAAAGGTAGAGGCCCAGGAAGCCGAAGATGGTGATCCAGAGAACCAAGAAGACTTCGCGGTCGAGTATTCCCCAACCGTAGGCTAGGTCGGCCACCGAGAAGAATTTTAGGGCAAAGGCCAATTCCAAGAATCCCAATACGACCTTGACTGAGTTGAGCCATCCTCCTGATTTAGGGGCGCTCTTGAGCCAACTTGGGAATAGGGCGAAAAGGGTGAATGGAAGTGCCAATGCGATGGAGAATCCTAACATTCCAATGGCAGGAGCCATGAACTCGCTACTGGAGATGTGCACCAGTAACATGCCGATGAGTAATCCCGTGCAAGAGAAGGAGGTGATGACTAACGTGAGTGCCAATAGTAAGACTCCGACGATTCCAGCAGTCTTTTCCCCTTTTTGGTTGGTTGCCGTGCTCCATTTGGCTGGAAGCGAAAGCTCAAATCCTCCGAGGAAGGAGATGGATAAAGCTACGAGAATGACGAAGAGCACCAGGTTGAATATGGCACTTGTGGAGAACTCGTTCAGTGCGGTGGCTCCGAATAGGGCGGTGATGAGCAAGCCCAACGTCTCATAGATGACGATGATGGATATTCCGTAGAAAACTGCAGTCTTTTTCGCTTTCCGGGGATCTTCACCGTTTCTGTCAAGGAAGCTGCTGACGGTCAATGGAATGGATGGCCATACGCAAGGTGTCAAAATTGCTAAGAAACCGAAGATGAGTCCTTCCCAAAAGATGCTCCAAAGAGTTTTGTTCTCGGTTTCGGTCTCCGTCTTTCCGAAGGCGTTCATCTCCTTTATGACAGGTTCCCACGTCCTATCGGTATTCACCTCTTCTTTTTGGGGCAATATAGGGGTTAGTTGGGTCAACTCTTTGATTGCAGGGACGCTGTTTGTGTTTTTGCTTGGGGTGTCTGCCTTGGTGGAGGCTTCCTCTTTCACCTCTTTCTTGGCGAAGTGGAAATCCTCTTTGGTCGGAGGAAGGCACGTCTTATCGTTGCAGACCATGTAGTCTACATAGCCGCTTATGTTGTAGTCGTTCAAATTGGAGACTTTGATTCGTTGTATGAATGTGACTTCCTTTTCGAACCAATTGATGTCCATGTCAAACGTGGGGTCGTGTTTCTTTTCCGGCTGTTTCGTGCTTTTAGCCTTTCCTACGAGGTCTACGTTTTTTTGAGTCTCGAAATGGAAGGTTGTCGGTTTCGGCCCGTTGTCAGGCAAGTCTGTCCCGTACATGTGCCAATCTTTTTCGATGATGGCTTTAAAGTTGATGGTGGCGTCTCCGTTCGATTCTATTTCGGAGAGCGTGATTTCCCATTTTACGGGTTCCAGTATTTGGGCGAATGCGGCAAAAAAAGGAAAAGCAAGCAGCAATAGTGCGGAATATATCTTTTTTGTCATCTTATTAGGATTTTTCGCTATGTTCTAGAATTTTACCGTTTAATAAAAAGAAAAGAGAGGGTGAAAAAACTTTTCGGATTTTTCAAGACTAATTCGTATGCCCCCTCTCGCTTGAGTTGGAATTTTAAGGGGAAGGCAAAAAGATTGTCTTCCCCATTTCTTTAGAATTCGAAGTCTACACAAGACCTTTCTTCCAAAACCTCCCGGATGATTTTTGAGATGGAGAGGTGGGTTGGATGGTTGGCGTAGGTTGACAAGTCATCCATGTTCTTATGTGTAGTGACGAGGGCAATATCGAATTTCTCTTTCGGGTTGCTGTTTAGCCCGACCTCGATACTGTTGATCTCAGGGATGATGGCCTTCAAGTTTTCCAATCCCATTTTGATCTGTCTCATCTTGTTCATCTTTTCTGTGGGAGAATTGAACTCTTTTAATTTAAAAAGAACTATATGTTTTATCATTGTCGTTATGTTTTGAGGGTTTCTCAGTTGATTCCTTAACCCATTGTTTCTATTTGTCATACGGTGGATTTTTGCATCCCTCGTTTTGCTGTTGCAAAGTTAATCAAAAAGTTGAGAGTATTTAGGGTAAAAAAAGTTAAGAGGAGTGCTCCAATCCATAAAAAGTCTGCTATTTTGATTTTGCGCCAGCGACTACGACAAAGAAACTGCTCGGGTCGAGGTATTTTTGTGCCAATTCCAAGAGTTCTTCCGAGGTGGTCTCTTTGATCTCTTCGGCCATTTTGTCGTAGTAGTCGTAACTCTGTTTGTGGCCGACCAAGGAGATGAGCAGGTCTACGAGGTTCAAGCCGCTATCCATCGTGCGGAGGTGCTCTCCTAAAAGATACATCTTCACCATGTCGAGTTCCTCTTGCGGAATGAGTTCCGTCCTGAGTTTTTCTATCTCGTGGAACACCTCTTCGATGAGGGGTTGCGTGAACTCATTGCCTGTCTGCGAACTGATTTTGAAATGGCCAAATTCGGGGTATGTGACGAGGTAGGAGTTGATGCCGTAGGTGTATCCTTTCTCCTCTCGTATGTTGGTCATGAGCCGGCTGCCGAAGTAGCCACCCAAAACGGTGTTGAGCACGTTGAGTTTCGTGTGGTCGGGGTGCTTACGGTTGACCATGGGTTTCCCGATGATGACGGAAGACTGCACGGAATCTGCTTTCTCGATGAAGAATCTCTTCTCTTGTGCGGGTTGAGGCTCTTGTGAAACATAGCCTTCGAGGGGTTCGCCTGTCGCTTCGATTTTGTTGAATGCTGCCAATAGCGTCTTCTCAACTTCGGGTGTGATTTTCCCAGCGACGAAGATTTGGGTGTTCCGTGTGTTGTAATGCGTTTGATAGAATTGACGGATTTGGGCAAGGTCTAACTTGTCGATGTCCTCAATCTTTGCGTTTTTCCCGTAGAGATGGTCCGCTCCGTAGATGATCTCTTTGAATTGTCTGTTGGAGAGATAGTCTACTTTGGTTTGGTCGATCTCCATCTTCTTCCTCAGGATCTCTTTGAGGGTGGCGAACTCCTTTTCGGGAAGGGTCGCATGGAAGATCATCTCTTCGGCGAGGGCGAGAATGGTGGGCAGGTGCCTATTCAGTGCATAGAGGGTGACGTAGGCATACTGGTGCGAGTTGGTCAGGTGGAGCCAAGAACCGTAGAAATCCAATTGCTCCGCTATTTCGGCGGAGTTTAGGGTTCGGCAGCCTTCCTTGATCAAGCTGTTGGCAAAGTGGGCTGTCAGTTTTTGGCTTTGATAGCAGGAGCCGGCCCGAATCATCCAATCTATGCGGACAACCTCTTCCTCCCCTTGGTTGAGGAGGTATAGTTTTATCCCATTGTCGAGCGTGTAGGTGGTGGCTCTTGCCATCTTGAAATTTTTGAACTCGTTTATTTGGGGTTGTTGGGTCCTGTCTAGCATTCTGTTTCCCTTTTATGATTCTTATTTGGAATGTTCTTTCATGAATTTCTCGGCACGGAGCAAATCTTCTGGCGTGTCGATTCCGATGGTCTCCTCTTGGGTGATGCCCACCTTTATCTTGTAGCCGTTCTCCAACCAACGGAGTTGTTCGAGCGACTCGGCCAATTCGAGTGATGATTGAGGCAATTTCGTGATCTCGGCCAACACGTCGGCACGGTAGGCGTATAGCCCGATGTGCTTGTAGTAGGTGTGCTTGGACAACCATTCAGCCTCTTCTTCGCCTCTCTTGTAAGGAATGACGGAACGACTGAAATAGAGGGCCTCCATGTTCTTGTTAACTACCACTTTGGGTGAGTTGGGGTTGAAGAGGGCTGCTTTGCCGTCTGCCAACTGGAAAGGTTTTACCAAGGTGGCGATTTGTGTACTTTCATCTTCAAAACATTGGCAGACCGTCTCTATTTGGGAGGGCTGGATGAAAGGCTCATCTCCTTGGATGTTGATGATGATTTTGCGTCCCGAAGCCGATTTTTGGTAGGCTTCAAAACAACGGTCTGTTCCGCTTCGGTGTTGGTCGGATGTCATCACGGCCTTTCCTCCGAATTTCTCAACAGCCTCGGCGATGCGCGTGTCGTCAGTTGCTACATAGACGCAGTCGAGGAGTTTGGAGACTTGCTCGTAGACGCGTTGGATCATGCTCTTTCCGCAAATTTCTACTAATGGTTTCCCTGGAAAACGGGAAGAGGCATACCTTGCGGGGATGATGCCGATGAATTGATTGTATTGGATGCTCATGGCTATATCTTGTTTTTTGGGGAATGGAGAATCTCCGTTCCCGATGTCTTGTTATCTATTTAGTTTAGAACTCACTTCTCTTGTTTCTCGTTTGGAGTTCGGAATACGACGACGAGCTCGATGATGGCGGCGATGAATAGCATGATGATCCATCGTTTGTCATTGATGTAGACGAGATAGGAGGAGAGAAGGATGAGTACGGAACTGATGAATGTTTGGAATTTCAGTCGCTTCAAGCGGAAATCAGTTGGTATTTCGTTGAATTTCCTACAGAATAGGATAATGGCTCCACCGATAAAGATCAGCAGGCTGGAGAGGGGAAACTCGAATATCTTTATTCCCAATATTTGAATGGCTGCACCGACGACAACCAACAACGCTCCGATGGCGAATGTAATGTCCATAATCTGATTAAGCTGTAATTCTTAATTTTAATCCTTAACTCAAAAAGTTGTCACTCTTCTATGATGAAAATGTCCTCGTCTTCCTTCTTCATGAGATATTGCTCCCTGGCGAACTTCTCCAAGTTGCGGTCGTTCGTCTGGAGTTCCGTTGTCCGTCGTTTGGTCTCTTCTATCTCCTTTTTGTAGAAGGAGATTTCTCTCTTCAAGTTGTGAATCTTGCGGTCATAGTCCCAACGGGTGGGCAGACTGTTGGTGTCGAAGAAGAGCATCCAGACTGCGGCGATTCCCAACGTGATGATATATTTGTTGAAGGGAATCTTCCTGATAACGGAGATGATTTTGTTTAAATCTATGCTTTCCATATCTTACGTCGTCAAATGTTATTATTTTGATAGGACCTTCAACTTTGCGTATTTCAGCAATATCTTTTTTAATCCCATGTTCTTGAATTCGATAGTGGCTTTGCAGTTTCCTTCCGCACCTTCCAGTTCGATGACCTTCCCGATTCCGAATTTTTCGTGTTCTACGAATACCCCTGGTTTGATGCTGCCGAAGTTGGCGTTGCTGAGGGCTGATAGGGAGTTCGGGTTTTGGCTCAGCGGTTTGAAACTAGTTGGCCGATTGGTGAGCGGCTGGCTGAATCTTGGTTGGTTCGCCTTGAATCCAGTTGGGCTTGCCTTCTGCTTGACCTGCAGGTGGTAGTCGCTCGGATTTTGGCGGTTGAACTGACTAAAACGGGAAAGCATCGATTCGGGAGAGGCGACACGTCCATGCCCCATCATGTAGTCGTTCGGCAATTTTAGCAGTTTGCTGTCGATGTCTTTGATGAATCGGCTTGGGTTGCAATAGCAAGTCGAACCGTTCCGGAATCGGCTCTTTGCATAGGATATGATGCAGTTCTTTTCGGCGCGGGTGATGGCCACGTAGAAGAGTCGTCTCTCTTCCTCTAAACCATCTTCTGTACCTGTACTCATGTTGGACGGAAATAGTTCCTCTTCCATGCCGACGATGAATATGTTCTTGAACTCCAATCCTTTCGATGCGTGTACGGTCATCAAAGTGACCATGTCGGCATTCTCTTGTGATTCGTTGTCCTGATCGGTCAGGAGGGAGACCTCTTGAAGGAAGTCGGACAGGAGAGATTCTTCTTCGCCCTCTTCCTCTTGTCGCTTTTCACAAAATTCGTGGATGCTCTTGAGCAACTCTTCGATATTTTGTTGGCGAGTCATGTTCTCTGGCGAGCGGTCTTGGAAAAGCTCGTTAAGGATGCCAGACCGTTTTACGATCAAGTCAGCCATGCTGAAGGCATCTTTCGTTGTTGCCTCTTGGGCGAACTCCTCGATGAGGGTCTTGAAGGCACCCAATTTCATTGCCGTCCCCGAATTGACGGGAAGGTTATATCTGAGTGGGTCGGAGAGAACCTCCCAATAAGAGACTCTGTGGGTCAATGCGCATTCTGCGATTTTGTTTACGGTCGCTTCTCCAATGCCTCGTGCTGGATAGTTGATGATACGCTTGAAAGCCTCTTCGTCGGCATGGTTGGTGGTTAGCCGGAAGTAGGAGAGGAGGTCTTTCACCTCTTTTCGTTGGTAGAAGGAAAGTCCACCATATATTTTGTAAGGTATTCCAGCCTTCCTCAAAGCCTCCTCCAATACGCGTGATTGGGCGTTCGTACGGTAAAGGATGGCGAAGTCTCTGAAATTTCCTTCGTACATCCTACTGATGCGTTTTGCCACAGCGCCGGCCTCTTCCATGTCGGAGTAGGTGCTGATGACCTCGATCAAACTGCCCTCGTCATTTTCAGAGAAGACGTTTTTCTTGATTTGCTCTTTGTTCTTGTCGAT
>JAFZKQ010000099.1 GCA_017553575.1 Paludibacteraceae bacterium | reverse complement strand
TCCGTAAAAGTGGAGGCCAATAAACGTACGATTTTGAGTTTTGATGTCAATACGACCTCTCCGCTTGTGAAACGGGAAAAGAGACCAGACCACCTGACCAACAAGGAATTGAAGCGCTTGAAACCCTATGTCATGCTCTTCGAGAAATCTTCTTATCCATTAGGAAGATTGGTGAAGGAGGATGGCTCACTCCTCTATTTCAGTAAAATACATCCTAATGGTTATCCTGTTTGTTATTTTGCGGGACCGATAAAGGATTCGGTTCGTTGGGTGAGCGATTATTTCGATGTGAAGACGAAGGTGGACCATGATCTTGTCTACTCGTATGACACACACAATCATCGATTGGTAACTCGTGCAGCCGAGAAAAAGGATTACTTGCAGTTCGGTGCCAGGTCTTATATTGAGGTACTTTATTATAGCGAGTTGGAAACGTTGCAACGTGAGTTGAGAGAGAAGGAGATGCAGAAGAGTGTCCAAACGAAGAAACCGAAGGCGTATGCTTATGCTTTGTTGAGGGATTATCCGAAGGAGATGGGAAACTATTTGAATATCTGTTCCGATAAGACACTCGATCGTTGTGTGTTGATCTCATATAAAGATCCCGTGACACCTGCAGTGACCAATGCTTGGCAATCTTCTAAGGAGTTTCATGATATTGAAGCGGGTCTCTATTGTGTCTATTTGATGAACAAGGATACCACATGTTATCGTTTAGACTCGGTAAGAGTGGAGCCAAACAAACGTTCCTATGTCCGATTTGATGCGAAAAAGGATCGTGTGATGTCTGATACGTTCGCTTATCGGTTGAGAAATCTTCTCACATATACCAAAGAGCAGGAGGATAGCCTTGCCCGTGAGCAAGCGGAGAGAGAGTTGGTCAAATACCTTTGGATCAACAATCCTCTCTTGTTCGTGAATTTGTCTGATTCTATTGCAAAGGACGGTGGGTACGAAATGTTTGAGAGGGAAGCGGGTGTTTATAAGAAGTCAGATCTCACAGGCGCTGTGTCATGCGTCGCTTATGCATCAATTGATCAAGCCTTGCAAGGTCGTGTCTCTGGGGTTCGAGTCACCGCTACAAGTGGTCTGCCTTCTGTGCAAATCAGGGGTGTCTCTTCATTGTCGGGTAGTTCCTCTCCGCTCTATGTGGTGGATGGAATGCCACTTCTGGGAAATGATCTGTCTAAGATTAATCCCGCTGATATCCAGTCTATGGAGGTGTTGAAGGATGCCTCAGCCACCGCTATTTACGGTAGCCGTGCGGCGAGTGGTGTGGTCATGATAACAACCACCAAGAAAGGCCAAAAAACTCCTTTGGAAAAGGAGGAATCGACAGGGCACGCTACGCTTCGTACCCGCTTCTCCGACCAAGGTTTCTGGCAGCCGACATTGACGACTGACAAGGAGGGTAAGGTGCGTTTTGCGGTTACCTTCCCGGAGAATATTACCAGTTGGCAGACGATCTATTTGGCGGATGCTCCTACTAAAAAATATATCGCTACGGGTTCCACCGAGGGGTTGATCAAATCTTTCGTGCCGCTCTCTGCCAGATTATACCTGCCTGAGTTCTTGGTGCGTGGGGATGTTTGCATGGCGCGTGGTAAGTTGACGAACTATACGCAAGACACGGTGCAGCTGACCAGTTCCTTCTCCGTGAACGATACTTTGATCTCCACCCACCCGCATCGTTGCGCTACGACGTTGACGGATACCCTCCAGTTCTCAGCCAAGGGGGATTCCCTTTCTGTGGTTTATCAATTTGTTTCGGAGAACCGTTTCAACGATGGAGAGAGACGGAAGGTGAAGGTGATCCCGCAGGGCGTCGCTTGTTCCGATGGACGTTTCGCGATCTTGCGAGACACGTTGCAGATGTCGCTTCAGTCGGAGAAGGCGGATAGCGTGACGATCCGTGTGATGAGTACGCAGTCTGATTTGCTACAAGATGAGGTCTCCATGCTGACACATTATCCGTATGGTTGCAATGAGCAAATCACCTCTAAATTGATTGGTTTCATGACGGCCAACCTGAATCCGAACATCACGAAACATCAGCGCAAGGCGAACGAGAAGAAGATTGAGAAACTTGTGAAAACCTTGAGGGAGCGTCAGTCGCCGAATGGACTTTGGGGCTGGTGGAAATCCGATATATCAATCCGTTGGATCAGCTATTACATAGTGGAGACGCTTCAAAAATACCACATCGACTTTCCGAAGGGTAATACGATAGAGACATGTAAATCTCTAATCGAAGAAAACAGATTATCTTCTGAGAAGCTGTTCGGCTTGATGATGCTCCATTCGTTAGGCGAGAAGTTGGATTATCGGACCATGGTGAACAATCTGGACACGGTGAAATGTTTGACGTTCCAAGAGCGCTTGGATTTGAATGAACTCAAGGCGAAATGTGGCTTGCCAGTTGATTATAAATGGTTGAATAAGTATCGTGAAGAGACGATGACGGGATGTGTCTATTACCGGTTTAAGAATGAACACTATGTCTATAGCAACGAGATGATGAACACGTTGCGCGTCTATCGCATCCTACAAGCCGATTCGCTAAAAAATTCCAAGGATGAGATGCAGAAGATACGCGACTATTTCTATAACCAGAAAACGCTTAGCCACACTTCCCATTGGCGCAACACATACGAGTCGGCCATGATTCTCCGCACTTTGTCGGATGACATGATGCAAAGCATGGCAGAGGAGAAAAAGAGAGTACGCTTCTCCGGTGCTTTGCGAGAGGAGATTGACCAATTCCCGTATGAACGGAAAGTCCCTGCGGAGGGAGCGCTCTCCATCTCACAGAATGGTACCTCACCAGTCTATATGTCCGTTTCATCCACCTATTGGGATCGTCCTGTCAAGGCGAAAGGAACAGGATTCTCCATTCAGACCAGCTTCTCCGATTCCGTTTTGACGGTAAGCGAGCGAGTGAAGATGAAGGTGGTGGTGCCGGTCGAGAAAGATGCGGATTATGTGCTGATCCATGTGCCGATCCCTGCCGGTTGTACCTATGCGAGCAAGGAGCAGAGCTGGGAAAACAATGAAGTGTACAGGGAATACTACAAGGAGCATACGAATATCTTCTGCTCGGAATTGAAACGGGGTGTCTATGAATTTACGATAGAGCTAACTCCTTTCTGTCAAGGCGATTATATTCTTAATCCAGCCAAGGTGGAGCAGATGTATTTCCCTGAATTCAATGCTTGTACGGAGATGAAGAAGGTGAAAATCGGTGGAAAATAAGCGGTGAGATAGGACGATGAAGGATTTAAAAATACTGGCATGAAAAATGTTTTTATATTTTCCAGCTAACATTTGTGGGCCTTGTTTTACTCCTTTTGTCGGCTTGCACGGCAACGCATTATTCCGCAAATCGTTATTTCAAGAAGAACCACAGAGCGACAGAAAGGTGGGTACATCGTTTGTATAAAAAGTTTGTAAAAAAAACTATAGGCTTATATCTGAAAATCCAAAAGTGGACGCGTATGAAAGATAAACATACATTGTTAATCGTTTTAGGATGGCTACTGACGCTTTTCCATTGTGCTAGTTGTAATACGAGCAACGAAAGCGCACCCATTGAGAAGGAGCGTAACTCAATTGCCCTCTTTTTATATTCTATCGACTCTGTTCCTCGGCATTATGTGGTTCAAAATACATTAAACAAAGGGGAATATCGTTATTTGTCTTGGTATGGAATTGATATGGATGGCGAACGGAAGGAGCGAAGAGGGGCAAGTTTACGCATAAATAAAGATACGTTGTTCGTTCGTAGTACATATCATGGTGATACCATTTGGAAGACCTTGATGGTGCGCGATACGTTAACACATCGCTTTTCATGTCTTGTTTTTGACGAGAAGGGTGATACAATCCCAGTAGATTCACTTGAGTATTATGATTTACCTGGCCCTCCTCCAGGTTGTAACTTTGTCACGAAATTCAGGGGAAAACAAATCATCACGTTGAACGGACAACCGTGTGAAGCCTATCGGTTCGATAAAAAAGATATTGAAGCCTTGCACTATCCTTTTGTGGAAAAGATATATTTCGATTCCCTGTTCAATGTT
>JAFZKQ010000098.1 GCA_017553575.1 Paludibacteraceae bacterium | reverse complement strand
CTCTTTATAGTAATCTATGTAATAAGCTTCCAATTCTTGTGCTTGAGTAGGAATTAAGTGATCTTCTATAATTTCCATCTCTGGAATTTCAACATTGTGTTTCTTGGAGAAATTAAAAACAGAACTACCTTCTTGTTGATGCTGTAACTGCCTTTTTTTAACATCAATAGAAATGCCAACATATATGCTATTAAGTTCTTTCCATTCATATACATATACATTATACCAACGCCCCGTTTCCGAAAATAGTTTTTCGTTTTTCAACCAAGTATACTCATCCAACCACCCATTTTTGCGAGCAACGACATAAGCGCCAATACAATTTTTTTGCATTTCGCTTCTTGACTTGTATTTCAATGCCTCTTCTCTACATGTTTCTTTATTCCAAAAGCCTTTCGGTTTTTGTTTCAATTCCAACCAATCATATTGTTCTAACCACCCATTTTTGGAAGCAACACCATAGGCTCCACTACTTCCATCTTGGAAATCAGACCTTGTCGTATACTTCATAGCTTCTTCCTTGCAAGTATTCTCATTCCAATAATTCCTTCTAGGAGACTCCATGAACCAATCATAATCGTTTAGCCATCCATTCTCTCGTGCCACATCATAGCCCCGCCTACAATTTCTTGCAAACTCAAGTTTTGAGTGGTATTTTTTTGCTTCTTCCAAACATGTATCTATATCCCAATAATCTCTTTTTGGAGGCTCCAAGAACCAATCATAATCATCAAGCCACCCGTTTACACGCGCCACCCTATATGCCCCTGGCATATTATCCGCAAAATCTTTTCTTGAGACATACTTTAAGGCTTCTTTTCGACAAGACTCCTCATCCCATTTCTTTTCCCATAAGACATCAAACCAATCATAATCATCAAGCCATCCATTTGCACAAGCAACATTATAAGCGCCACCACTTCCTTTTGAAAAATCCGATTTAGACTTATATTTTTTTGCTTCCTCACGACAACTTTCCTTATCCCATTTTTTATTGTGCACAACAGGCCTCTCCATCCAATCATAATGATCCAACCAATTGTTTTCACGCGCGACCTTATAGGCTCCTGGACTAGCATTAACAAATTCGACTCTCGATTTGTATTTCAAGGCTTCTTTTTGACACGTTTCATAATTCCATTTTTTTGTTGTCCTAGGATCTGAAAACCAAGAATATTCATCAAGCCATCCATTTTTCCAAGCCACTCCATATGCAGCTTTACAACCGTTTTGAACATCTCCTCTAGAAAAATACTTTTTTGCCTCTTCACAACACCTTTCCTTAGTCCAATAGCCTTTGGCGTTTTGTTTTTTCTCAAGCCAATCGTAATCTTCTATCCAACCATTTTTACTAGCGACAAGATATGCACCAGAACAAGCCTTTTGGAATTCGCTCCTTGTTTTATATTTCAAAGATTCCGCCCTACATGTTTCCTCATTCCAATAATTATTGGGTTTATGTTTCTGTTCCAACCACTTATAACCATCAAGCCATTTATTTTTACAAGCGACTTTATAAGCTCCCCTACATCCTTTTTCAAATTCACTCCTTGACTTATATTTCAATGCTTCTATTCGACATGTTTCTTCATTCCAATAGCCATTGGGCTTACATTTTCGTTCCAACCAAACATATTCATATAGCCAATTATTTTTCTGAGCCGCATTATACGCCCCTGGACTGCCTTTTTGAAAATCTCTTGCCGTCTTGTACTTTTTTGCCTCAACAAGACAAGTGAACTCATCCCATTTTTTATTTGTAGCCATTATTACGAAATGTTTGAATACCGAATAAGAATGTTATAAATAAACACCAACCCTTGCTTTAACAAATACAAGATACACCCATCACATTCACATGACAACAAAAATATCTATAAAAAAATCTTTTAAAATATAACAACTTTTCGGTTTTTATTATAACTTTGTAAAACGCAATGAATATAAAACATGACATCTATTATGAATGCGAGCCAATTAATAAAGATTTTGCCTTTCGTCTTACTAGGTTTGTTGGCGAATATAAGGGCGCATGCCCCAAAAGTCAAAAACGACAGCATCGCAAACTTTAAAGTCTCGATCAAAGATACTCGTAATATTGCAATTACCCAAACAGTAACTGCCTTACCGGCACATATATGGGTGAGAAATTAATTAAAATCGATTTATAAACATTTAAACAAACAGCACTTATGGCTTCTATCCTAATTTTATCCGTCCTATTCACAATCTATGTGATATTCTTCCGCCACGGCTCTAAAGAAGAGGCAAAGTCGAGAATCCTCATGTATGCAGGAGTAATTCTATGCTCCACAGGCATCATTGGCTACTACAGTGGAAAAGGAGAACTCTTCTTCGCACCAACGTTCCTGACGTTAATCGCACTCCTCTTTTTCTGTGTATTCGACATATCAAGGGGGATCTATTCTCTATGCAGCAAAAAAGTCTGGCAGGACATCAAAACCTCATTGATCACCTACGGCACGGCAGGACTCTTCTTCTTGGGAGCCTACTTAATCTATTCGTACGAGCTTAAAATGGTTCTCCTGCTGAGCTACATCGTCATATACATTCTTCTGATGATTGGCAGCTTCATTCTCAACTTTGAAAGCTCACGCAACCTATAAATCACTTTCCAGCCTTTTCCAATCGGCTGAAATCAAAGAGAATAGGTTTCATGTCGCCATTCATGACGTAAGCGGAATCCAAATCCTGCAAATTCGGGCTTCCGATGGACAAGGAGTCTGCCACCACGTCTGATTGAATGCCTGCCATGTCCAGCAAAGAGTGGAAAACCACCGCAGAGGTCTGATTTTTGTCCTTATTGTCGAGGATGCTCTGCACCTTCTCTGGATAACGGCTTTGGTAGCCATCCGAATAAGCCACCAGGAAGGGAATATGTGCCTCGTACTCCGAGACCACCAACGTTCCGTGCAGAATCAGTTTCCGCTCGTCGTCATAGAGGTTTTCCCCATGATCCGACAAGTAGACCATAGACCAGACGCCCCCACGCGCCTCCATCTTTTGGATAAGGGCAGACAAGAAAGCATCTGTATATCGGATTGAGTTGTCGTAGGCATTGACAAGATAGTCGACGTTCTCGGATGAGGCCGACAGGAAATCCATCGTGTTGTCAAAACTTGGCTGGAAATAAGTCGAATCCGAAGGATACCGCTCATTATACTTAAAATGGCTACCCATAGAATGAATCACGATAAACTTTTTTGAGGCAGGCTGCGAAAGGAGACCCTCAAACGAAGGGACCAGATTCAAATCATACGAATTGCTTTTCGAAATCATCTTATCCAAAACCACACTGCTATCACAGGTACTGATGATTCGCTCTTGATAGGGCGTCAAGACCTGACTACTCAACCACGCCGTATAAAAACCAGCTTCGGCAAAGGCTTCACAGATTGACTTCTCGAAGTCCGCCTGCCTACGATGGAGCGCGTCAGCCCGCGTAAGGATCAAAGGAACGGAATGACTGGTGAGGTTGGCCTGCGTAATCAGATGGGAATAGGAAACCAAATTCTTTTGATTCGCCAATTTAGGCGTTGTGGGCCGAGGATAGCCATTGAGCCCAAAGCTTTTCCAACGGGCCGTCTCCCCGATCACCAAGACGAAAAGTTCCTCGTCCTGATCCTCCTTCGGTTGGATACCAAAAGAGAAATTCGAAAGGGAGGCCTGCATCTCACGAACCTGCGCACGATGTTCAAAGACCTCACTCGTGGCGATATAGACATCAAACGGGAAAATCTTACGAAACTTCTCGACCATCAAATCCTTGGCATCCACCAAATTATCCTTAAACGTAGTCCCTTCGCTCATCAACAAAGTGCGAGCCAAAACAAGGAAATAGGAGAAGCCAACGACAAAAAGCAGAGAGAACGAAACCATAAACAGTTTTCTCACCTTCGTGGAAAAGAACGATTCGTTTCGCACATAGCGAATTGTCAAGAAGAAATAGAGGGTTAGCGTCAGCAAGAAAAGCAAGAAGAAGGGCCAAACCGAGGAAGTCAACTCAAACGCCTCATACCAATTGGTACTGAAAAGGGTATCCATCATCATGAAATGAATGGTGGAATGGTTCAAAAACATACTGGCCAACTCAATCGGAGCCAACGGCAGGCAAAAGATTCCCTCCAACAAGAAATAGACCTTCCGTTTGAGGACAAGTGCGGGCGCAAAGAGACAAGCGAAGGAAACCGCCAAATAGCCCAACTTCTTCACGACAAAGCCGTCCAACTCCTCCGCCATAAAAGCTACGACAAGATTCGGCAACATTAGCAGCAACAACAGCAGTGCCATCACCCACATTTCCTTCTTTCTACCTTCCAATACCATACCGAAAAAAAATTGTCATCCTTAACCAAAAATAAACAAATCACTCCACAATTTCAAACTTCTTCGTTATCATATTTCCGTCGCCGTCGGCAACCGTCATCACATGGACGCCCAACTCCGCATCGACTCCCATCTGATGGAACTCGGTGGTCTCACCCAAATACACGTTGTCCAGATGCCAATAAAGAATCGCCGACTTATTCCGATGGGCCACCTCAAAAATGATCTCGCTCCGCTTGCCGTCAATGTCCCTCGGGATAAACAACTTACCGCTCTCCTTCGGATAGATGAACTCCATCGGAAGCGTATTCTCATCCGGATTACAACCCGGCATGAACGGCGGCAACTCACGATACGAAGCACTATGCTTCTTGTAATACCACTCCATCGAAGGCGGCAAGACGAACCATGAGACATGGGCCATCTCAGAGACGGAGAGACAGGAGGAATTGACACGATACTGCTCATCTTTAGTCAGATGAACAATCTTATGATAAGGGCAAGCGCGGGTCTCGAACTGCGGTTCATACCCCTTCACCACCTTAGAGTCCGGACAATTTATTCCCTTTCGGAAACCACTCTGCGCACAAATCTCAATCTCCGTCATGCCGGCAGGCTCACGGAACCATGTCGTCGCAGGCAGGCGGTTGAAGACAGAGAAGAGGACTGGAGCCGCATAAGAGATACCCGTCAGTCCGGCTCGACCCTCGCCATCGGCATTGCCGATCCAGACGCCCACCACATACTCAGGCGTCACACCAATCGCCCACGCATCCTTATTACCGAAGCTGGTTCCCGTCTTCCAGGCCACCAAACGAGAGGAGGAGAATAACCTCCAATAGTTTGCGACTCCCGGACGATTCACCTCCTTCAACGCATTGACCGTTTGCCAAACGGCCTGAGCTTGGAAGAGTGGCGGATTCTTCCGCAAGCGCACCTCCTCGTCGGGCACTTCCGTCAAACGCAAGGGATGGATGTCGTCCTCCGCATAGGTTTGTGAATCTGTATAGCGCAACAAGGTACGTGCCATGCTTGCATAGGCTCCCGTAATCTCCCACAAAGAGCCTTCCGCCCCACCCAAAATCAGCGTCAGTCCATAATGCTCCGCCGAATAGTTGAGCGAGGTGATACCCATGCGTTTCAAATAATCCATGAATCGGGGGATACCATACTCACGGAGCTGCAGCACCGCAGGTATGTTCAATGAGCGGGCCAATGCCTCGTTAGCCGGCACGGCACCATCAAATTTCCGCTCGTAATTGTTCGGGCGATAACCCGCTATCTGTATGGGGATATCCGGCTGGAGCATGTCAGGCAACAGCTCGCCATCCTCTATCATGGCATTGAAAAGGAAGGGTTTCAACGTACTGCCTGTACTACGATTGGCCATTATGACATCCACATGGTTATTATCCTCCTGATTGTATTCGGCGTTACCGCAATAAGCCAAGACATTGCCCGTACGGGTCTCCGCCACGATCACAGCCATGTTTTGGACTTGGTTTTGGGCATAGATGGACTTGAAATGAGTCACCATCCCCTCCACACTCTTCTGCAACGTATAGTCTACCGTGCTTCGAATGACCTTGTCGCTCTTTCTCGTCGCACGCATACGATCCACCAAATGGGGAGCGGCAAACTGCAGGCTTTGGGGGCTGCCCGGCAAAGGCTCCGAGATAGCCAACTCACAAGTCTCCTCATCGATGACCCCCTCCTCCTTCAGTTTTTTCAATAGGCGATTGCGCTTTTCCAATAGCAATTGTCGATTCTTTCCCGGATGGATTAAAGATGGAGCATTCGGCAAGACAGCCAACAGAGCCGACTCACCCCACGAGAGGTTGTCACACGAACGACCAAAATAACGCCACGAAGCACTACGCACGCCAACTGTGTTGCCTCCAAACGGAGCATTGTCCAAATATAGTTTTAAGATCTCCGACTTGGAATAGGTCAATTCCAAACGAAGAGCCATCGACATCTCTATGAATTTTTCCGTAAAAGAGCGCACTTGATGCCCTCGGCAACTACGAATCACCTGCATGGTCAACGTACTTCCTCCACTCACCACATGCCCTGCCGTCAGGTTCTGCCGAATGGCGCGGACGACAGAGACAGGATTGACGCCCGGATGCATCCAGAAATATTGGTCTTCGAACATCACAATGCAACGCTCCATCTTGTATGGGACAGAGTCACTCACGGGGAAACGCCACTGGCCGTCGGCCGCCAAACGAGCGCCCAGAAGAGTACCATTGGCATCAGTCACAACCGTCGAATAGGAGGGGGCAAACAAGGGATTGGGCAAAGAGAAGAACCACAGAATAAACAGTACGATAAAAGAACACCATGCTATACGCTTCTTCCAGCCCATCCGCTCTATTTTGGAGCGAATCCATCCGAAAATCTTCGCAAGGCAACGAGAGCAACCACGCACGAAAGCGGAGTCCTTACATCTACTTATCAACAATCCGAGTTTATCCATCGCAATAACATCTATTCGGGATTTGAGTTTAGAAGTCTACCTCACAAAGATAGACAAGAATTCCCGATTTGGGGAATTTTGCCTACAAAAAGAAGGAAGAAGTAGCCTCCTCAACAGTAGTCTACCCCTTCCCTATCTTATTCAATCACTTAAAAAGAATCTTTCGAAACAATCACCGTCCGCAATCGACACCCTCCTTCGCAAAGGAGGCTTTTCTTCGATAGATATAGAAGTGCCCTGCTTGAGGTTGTTGCACCCTACGTCCGGACAAATCATAATAAGCGTCCGCCCCTTCCTCGATAGGATTTGCCTCAACATCCTCCGTTGAAACGGTAGAACAAAGCGTCGGCTCCGTCTCCAAAAGGATGACAAAACAAACCTGTTTGCTACTGAAGGTGAAGGTGAAACTGCCACAGACATCCTCTTGGAAAGTATAGGTCACGACCGATGGATTACGGGCAAAGTCGTTCGACCCCGTATTGGTCATGAACGGCAACGACAACGGGTCGCCATTAACCTCCGTCAAATAACCCACTTCCGAGGCATCATTCGTATAACCCACGAAAGCAATCTTGACAGGCTTCACATTATCAGGCAAATAGAATACATTTTGCGCACCATTGGAGTTTTTGAACGTCGTACGCATGGTTCCGTCCACGAGGATGTCGTTTCCATACAAAACGCTCTTATCATCCCTTCCCGTGATCGCCCAACCATAGCCTTCCGCATCCACCTCCGAGCAAGCCCAACGATTGTTGAACTCTGTTCCGTTCGCTGAGAAGACTTCACCGTTGCCATAATAGAAAAGGAATCGGTCGCCCGTCTCCTCGTGAGAAGATTCACCTGGATTGACCGCCGCAGAAGAGGCACCTAGGCCACCATACTCATTCGCCGCACGGACCGTATAAGAGGCACTTTGCGGAGTCTGCGAAGGAATCTCATAATAAGGGGTCGTCACATTGGCTTCATAGACACCATCCTTAAAGACCACATAACAAAGGGCATCCTCCATATCCGGCCAAGAGAGTTTATAGCCATTCACCGAAACCGCAGGAGCCGCCATCTGTTTCGTCGCTTGGTCAGGGCGCCAGCCATCCTTGCCACCCATCACATTCTCAAGCGAATAACGAGAAGCCTCCTCATAGGAGAGGACAGGGTTAAAGTAGGCCGTGGAGCCATCTTTCGAACAAGAATAATAACTCTTTCTCTGACTCAAGTTCAACGGATTACCATTACCGTCCATCGAATTGAACTCCGCAAAAAGAGCAGGAACCGTATTCATCGGGTCGCCCCAGCCCTCGGCCCTAGGCGTCACCCGCATCTTCGTATTCAGATAGACCGCACGAGGCTGGTTGCTCCAAGAACGTCCCAAACGGAAAGAGCCGTTATTGACAGAGTGGCCATCAATGACGCAATTTTGGAAGACATAGCCCCACGTACTTTTCGTGGCAGGAGCCGTCAAGCAATTGTTGGAACGATTCTCCAAAACCAACAAGCATTGATTGAAATACAAATCACCTCCTCCGCAGATGAAATCCACCGTTCCGTGAATCTCGCAATTCTCCAGATAGGAACGACGTTCACCCGAAGGCGTATAATAGGTGTCTTGGGTACTCAACATCTTGACATTCTTGTAAATATTCTTATCCGCCTGATCCCGGATCACCACATAACGGTTTGCGGAGGCATTGGGGTCGGAATAGGCCCTATTTTGGAATGTGATGTCCTGCATATAAGTATACGAGGCACTCTTCTGAAGATCGAGCGTAGCCGTCGTACTGATACCCTCGGAGGAAGAACGGTTGTATAACACGACACGCTCCATACTTTGTCCAATAAAAGAGACCTCTGAGGCCGAGAAAGTCGTCCGTTGGTTGGCATCCCCTGTCTGCCCACCTATATCATACTCACCGTCTGGGAAAAAGATATAAAAACGTCCATTACGGGACGCCTCTGCCGCAGCCTTGGCCGCCTTAAAGTCACCATCCACACCCACGACGAAATTGAAATTCCGCTTGGTAACAGCATTTGCGGCCATCAACGAAAAAGAGAAGGCCAATGTCATAAAAAAGATTCTACTATTCATTCCAGTTTCGTTTTAGTAATTACTCATCTACAAGGCGATTTCATATCACAGAGGTTCAAAGTACAAAGTCGAATTAAGTTTTGAAACCAATCAACTCCGTTGCCTTATTTCCAAGGCAATTCAATTAAGAAATTCTTTTTCGCCCAAGGAGAGCGAAAATCTAACTAAAGAGGAGGCTCTGCAAGAGAGCCATCCTATTATTGGGCAAGGTCTTCCACCAACTCTTCCAAGTTGTAGGGTGCACCCATATAGACCTTTTGCTTACCATTCTTAAAGAACATCAAAGTCGGGATAGAACGAATGCCATAAGCCATAGCCAACGCACCGCTATCATCCACATCCACCTTATAGAATTGAACCTTCCCCTTATACTCCTTTGCCAACTTTTCCAAGCGAGGAGAGAGCGCCTTACAAGGCCCGCACCATATCGCATAGAAATCGACTACACAAGGACCGTCGCCGTTATAAGGGGCATCATTTTTCCGATAATCCACCACATAGCGGATATACTCATCCGTACTAATCTTACGAACCGTTCCGTCACCCCACGAAGAGGATGGGGCTTTCTTCGCACTTTGACTCGTTTCCGTCTGACTCTTGGCTGCAGCAGCCTCCGTCCGAGCATCGCTATTAACGGGTTCATTCTCATCCAAGAACAATGCAATCACGAAAAGTGCTATGACAGCACACAACCCATACTTAATAATCGTCTTCATATTACATCTATCGTAAACACAAGCAACGGATTCATTTGCATTACTCCGCAACCTTAAATCATAACAAAGATATAAAATAAGGTTCTATAAATCAAATCCGCAAGATTTTTTGTTGCCCGGACCCACGGAAATTTCATTTTCCGAACAAGGCATCAACAAACACCTAGTATTTAACTATTTACGATTTTCCATTTTAAGGAAAGGCAGTTATAATCCTAGCAACCCTCTTCTAAAGTTCCCTAAGCACCCAACCCTCATATATCAATCACGTTCATAGTCCACCCTGGCATTTCATTCATTACGGTTTTCAAACAAAGGGAAACTACTAGGCTATGATTTTCATTATCCTTCAACCACTATCGTTTCTCCTCCGTTTATTTCTCCACCCGAAAAGATCCTTCGTCCAAGGAAGTTTCTCACAATCAACCTACATTCATCCGAGATGGAAGCTGCCACTTTCTCCCACTGAGGGTCTTCGGGGTCTATCACTTCACGATTGTTCATCACTGCATAGTCGAAAAGTTCTTCGAAGATAGACTCCGGTATCGGGAAGAACACCCAAAAATCAGCATTCAGACCAGGACGGTCGTATTTTTCCACAACAGATTTACTCGAACCATTGCCTTCTACAAACGACAACCTATCACACTCAGCATGGACTTTGACCATCAGTTCATTTTCCAAAGGCAAGACATCCGTATAAACATAATAGCGATACCAACCTTGGTATTGATCATATGTAACATAATCGTAATGAACGGGGACTAACTCATCCATCGTTCTTCCGAAAACATAGCCAGGTCGATCTCCATATCCAACAGATTGCATCGAATGCTCTTTCTTTGATCCATCACAACAATTAAAAGAGATAGGCCCCTTGATACTAGTCTTCAGCAAGGCTGTCTTCTCTATCTTCCTAATGACATAATATTTCTCCATTAGAGCAAGTACCTCGTCGTCAACATCATTAGGATCAAGTTCCAACCAATTCTCCACCTTCCCCGTAAAGGCCTTTTCCTGATCAATCCACCGATTCTTATTCTTCGCATCCAATTGTTTTTTATCAAGATAGAATTTGTGAATTGAAATCTTTTCAATATACTTCTTAGAGACAAGTGTTTTTCTTCCTGAAACAGATTTGGATGCCACATCCTCAAACTCCGCCGTATCCAGCTTATAGACTTCGATATAGCCAGGCGAAAGATACTGATAATCAAGGTTGCCATAACCAGCATCAGTAAACTCGTAATAATCATTCCCCTTGATGCGTACCGAGGCATACAGGCAGAAGAACTCCTTCACTTGAGTGTAGTCTTTCAAATCATCTTTCTGCACAATTTCTCCAGATTGCAGTTCGACAGCCAGCGTGCTTATGCTACCCACGATATAATCCTTCAACGCCTTATGTTCTGATTTTGCAACCGATGCCGTCGAAGTAGAAGAGACGACCTCATTCACCATAAAACTTTTGCCAAATACAGTAATCATAGAATATTCGCAATTCTTCAATTAACACATGTGTAAACAAAGATAGTTATTTTTCGGAAATCATTTATTATTGACCATCTCTTTGCAACCAACTAGATAAGCGAATTTTGCAAATTGGAGGGAGAATAAATTCGCACGTTTTCTTGCCGACAAAGACAATTTTCGCCATGTGCACATTAATTTCAATAAAAGACTTGACAATAATTTCAAAATAGATTTCAGCCAGCTTATCAAAAAGCATGGCTCCACCGAATTAAAAAAGAATAAAACCTTCTTAATAATGTCTAAATCTATCCACCCAACACATAATTTCATTTATTTTGCATCGTTATTTGAATATGGATTCACACCCGATCCATAAAACAACAGAAGTTTCTTCTCAACATTACAACAAACGACCATGAGGCGATTGGCAATTATCTTATTTCTGACTCTTTCGACCATCGGAAATAGTTATTCTCAACTCAACACGAACAGGATTCTGACCATTGGACAGAATGCCCTCTACTTCGAAGACTATGTCCTCTCCATTCAATATTTCAACCAAGTAATTCGTGTAAAACCTCATTTGGCGGAACCCTATTTTCTCCGTGCCGTCGCAAAAATCAACTTGGAGGACTATCAAGGCTCGGAAGAGGACTGCTCCCTCGCATTGGAACGTAACCCATTCATGATCAACGCTTACGAATGTAGGGGTATTGCCCGCATCAACCAAAAGAAATATGCCGAAGCCATCGAAGATTTCAACAAAGGATTAGGATTCGAGCCTAGCAATCGAAGGCTTCTACTCTACAAAGGTATATCCTACTTGCAAGAGGAGAAATACGAAGAGGCCATCGCCGAACTGACGGCCGCCATCGAGAAACACTCCAAATATGTGGATGCCTACTTGAATCGTGGACAGGCCCTTCTCGCAAACAAAGACACCGCCGCATCCTTGGCCGATTTCGAGAAAGCCATCTCGTTGGACAAATACCGTTCGGAGAGCTACGCCGCCAGAGGTATCGTGCGATACACAAAAGAGGAATATCAATCAGCCTTAGAGGATTACAACGAAGCCATCCGCATGAAACCCGACCGGGCCGGCTATTACATCAACCGCGGTCTCATCCGCTACCACCTGAACGACCTGAAGGGTTCGCTGAGCGACTACGACAACGTCATCCAACTCGACCCCAACAATGTGATGGCCTACTACAACCGTGGACTGCTCCGCAACGAGATAGGCGACAAGAACCGGGCTTTGGAGGACTTCGACCAAGTTATCGACTTTGACCCGAACGACTACATCGCCCTCTACAACCGCGCACTCATCGAGATCGACTTGGGCGAATGCAACCGCGCCATAGCCGACATCAACAAGGTCCTGAAAGAGTATCCCGACTTCTACCCGCTCTACTATAGCCGTGCGGAAGCCAAGGAGAAGAAAGGAGACAAGAAGGGTGCCCAACTCGACTTCAATCAAGCCATGCTGATGGAACGGGACCGAAGAAACAACGCCCAGAAAACAGACGACAAGAAAGAGAAAAAGACAAGGGAGAAATCCGACAAAAGCATAAAAAAATTCAATCGGCTCGTCATTGCGGACAAAGAGGAAGAGGAACGACGAATCGCGTTCAAAAGCGAAACCAGAGGCAAGGTGCAAAACATCAACTTCCACATAGACATCGAACCGCTCTTCCATCTCTCCTACTACATCAAGGACAACGAGATGAAGAAGACAAACTACTTCGTCCAAGAGATTGCCGAAATAAACGCGAAACACAAATTGCCGCAAAAAATAATGATTGGCAACCACGATTCGCAATTGGGCAAAGAAGAGATTGAGAAACATTTCAATGCCATCGAATACAAGACAAAAAACAGCGGGGAACAGGGCGACTTCCTCCTTTACCTCAGCCGTGCCTTGGATTTCGAAATGATACAAGACTATCAAAGTGCCATAGAAGATTACGGTCAGGCCATCAGCCTCAACCCCGACTCTTGGATCGCCTACTTCAACCGGGCCAACATCCGACACAAAAAGATGGAGTACGAATCCTCCCTCCAAGACGAAATCAGGACGCCCAAAGAGGAAGAGGAATCACTCATCGGAACACAATTGGAATACGGTTTGATGCTGAGCGATTATGACCAAGTGACGACGTTAGCTCCCAAACTTCCTTTCGGTTGGTACAACAAGGGAAACCTGCTGGCCGAGCAGAAAGACTATCGAAATGCCATGGCCAACTACACGAAAGCCATCGAATTGGACAAGGATTTCGCAGAAGCCTACTTCAACCGAGGATTGACTCACATCCTTATCGGGGAGAGCCGATTGGGCATAATCGATTTAAGCAAGGCTGGCGAACTGGGCATATACTCAGCCTACAACATCATCAAACGATACAACAAGGAGTAGGCAGTCACCCGCAAAGAGAAGCACGAAATCAATCAACAAGAAGTCCGAACAAGGGAGGCTCCTCAAAAAAGAGAAATTCCCCTTTCGGCTACGGCATTTTTGAATTATATTTGCAATAATGAAAACAAGTCATAATCATATATTTTCCATCATAGTCCTTATGCTGCTTCCATTCGTCACGATGGAGGCGCAAGATGAGATTGACCCCAATTGGTTCCTCACCCGTCTCACCAACGCAACACCGCACTTGAGCAAGGAGACACACGACAGTATCCAAACCGTCTTGATGAGGAAATACATTCAAGATTATAGAGATTTCGGGAAAGAGTCCGCTCTCGACTCCCTCGCTTACCGGACAGACCTATTCATCAACGAGGAGCGTGACAAGCAACTCATCAACATGACCCTCAAAGAGTCTGCACCCATCAGGACAAGAAACATCAACGAAGACATCCTCCAAGTTGACAAGGAGATCGTACGGCTCAGGAACGAGGAGACCCTATTGAGGGAAAAAATCGAACGTCTGAAAAAGCAACGTCAACAGAGAGAACGGAGCGACCGCTTCACGTACATCATCGAGACAGAGATCGATAAAACAAAAGGGTTGGCCGATTCCATAACCTTTGCACAAATAAACAAACAGGGGTTGCCCGACTTCCTTCCTATCGCATTTACCCACATAAAGAGAGAGGACTTATCCCCCTCCCTCTCGGTAGAGGATGTCAGCTACTATCAGAAAAAGGAGCCGCTCTTCCCGAAAACCAAATTCGAGAAGAAATACGAAGAGGCCAAAATGAAAGAACGGCTACACAACAGCCTGATCTATAGCATTGCCGCTTACGATCCTGACTTGATCGAGTTTTACTGCTTAAAGGAATACGACGACAAGTCAAGCGATATAATCAACGCCAACCGTAGCATCTACATCAAGGATGTGGAGAAACACAAGAGCGAGCCTGCCTTCGATCAATTGAGCAAATTGTTAAAACCCAAAAAGAAGGGGCCTTGGGACTCCTACAAGAAACTCACCGTCCACTTCTCTCAATACTACGTAAACAACTGGTATAAGGGAGGTACGCCAAACTCGACACTGCTCTCTGTCTTGGCTTATAAAAAGAACTACAACCAAAACGACATCCTGACTTGGGACAACAGTCTCAACGTCGAAGTCGGTTTCTACAACACCAGCCAAGACACCATCCGAGCCTTCCGCGTCAACAACGACGAGTTCGACCTTCTCAGCCGTCTAGGTTATGCCACGGGCATCAACAAGCTATACTACTGTCTGTCAGGACAATTCAAAACGTCGCTGTTTACCAGCTACGACGGTATCAACTCCAACGACGTGGCCACCGCTTTGCTGTCGCCTTCCACCCTCACGTTCGGACTGGGAGCCGACTACCGCTACAACAAGAAGACATTCATCCAACTTTCTCCCCTCGCCTACCGTCTGATCTTCATTATTGACGACCGGGTCGACCCTCTTTCGGAGGGAATCAAGGAGGGAAAGGTGGCCAACCACTTCGGATACATGACCCACAGCGAGCTCTATTGGAAATTCTCAAGAGAGATCAACTTCAACGCCAAGGCACAACTATTCTGCTCCTATCCACACGACTACATCGAGGCAGAAATTGAGTTCGTCGGCAACTTCATCATCAACCGTTTCCTCAGTTCGAGAATATCCTTCAAGTTGAGGACGGACAACAAGAAATCCATAGAGACAGGTATCCAGGAACAGCTGAGCCTTGGATTCAATTACGAGTTTTAAGCGATGGAGACAACAACAAAATTGATTATCGGTTATTTTCTGGGCATAACGCTCCTGACCTTCTGTGTGTATGGATGGGACAAGCACTTAGCCAAATCGGGGAAGTCGGCGAGGAGAATTCCAGAAAAGAGACTGCTCCTGCTTGCCGCCGTGGGTGGCACGTTCGGAGCCATCGCCGGAATGCTGTTTTTCAGGCACAAGACACTCCATAAGAAATTCACCTATGGAATACCGCTGATTCTTTTGGCACAAATAGCCCTACTATACGTATTCCTGAGATAGACCACAAGGTTTCGTCTGTCACACAATGCCATAAAGCATATTTTTCCAGCTCCCTTTGGAATAATTTTTGCAGAAGTCTAGGCAAAACTCAAAAGAGATAGACAAATTCCTTTTCCGATCAGAAAGATCATTAGTTCGAAAAAGATGAGACATAACACACAAAGACTGCGTTGGCTCCATTTCCGAATCATCGGGATAGCCTTGCTCCACTTTTTTTTCAACATAGGCTATAGTTACGCAGAGGGTTGCGACTTCGAGCTAACCCTCCCTTCCGACACCATCGTATGTAAGGGAGCCAATCTCGTCATCAAAGACATCGTTGTCTCAGGAAACCCAACCCGCTTCTTCTGGAACGGAGAGGAGTCCAGCCAACCTGACCATGCCATCATCGGAATCACCAGCGACATGACCGTCACGCTCAGCGCATCCGACGGAGTCTGCCAATCAGAAGAGAAACAATTCGAAATAACCGTAAGGGATCCCCTCTCATTCACCCTGACCCCAGACCAAAGCATCTGCGCCGGTGAAGAGGCCTCCATCCGCATAAAAGTACGTTCAGGAAAAGCCGTAGACTACCGCTATTTCAAGCAAGAAGAGGGCGGCGAGGAAGAAGAATTTTTCCCAGAGGGGAAAAACCTATACGAAACGCCAGAAAAGACTACGACCTACACCATCACGGTGATCAGCGATGCTTGCCCAAGCGAGACACAAAAAACGACCGTCTTTGTAGACCAACCACAACGGCTGGAACTCTCCATCAACGGAGGGAAAGACCATATCTGCAAAGGCGAGGAAGTACAGTTCGACCTTCTGGCTGAGAATTGCGACCAGCTCCAATGGGAAATGATTCCCGATGCAAATCGGACGAAACGAATCATAGGAATTGGAGCCGACGTCACCAAATCCATCATTTTGGAGGAGAGCGCACTATTCAGAGTGGTCAGCCTAAGAGAGGGCATCTGCCCGAAAGAGGCCTCCAACGAGATTGCCATTATGGTGGACGATCCTTTGCGAATCAAAATCAGCCCGATGGTAAGGACATATTGTGTCGACGATGAGATACACTTTGAAGCCGACCTCTATTCCGGAAAGACAGAGACCTTGGGTTGGAAGAAGATAACCGAGAATGAGAACACAGAAATAGCCCAAGCCTTGGTAGGAGACGACAAGGCAACAGAGAGTGCGAAATATGTTGCTTGGGCAGAATCACCAACGTGCCCGACCGCCACAGACACAGTGGAGATCCTAGTGGAAAGCACCACGACTCCATCCATTCAATCCTCGTTGCCCATCATCTGTGCGGGAGAGGCGCTGACGCTCAGCGGTTCGTTCGGAAGTGCCATCGGACTAAAATGGCAACGCAGGGAAGAGGGCGAACCCATCTTTAAAACCATATCGACCGAGTTGTCAGAATCGATCATAGACACACCTCAGCGGAATGCGACCTACTGCTTAGTCACATCAGGACTAACCGCCTGCCCTGAAAAATGGTCCGAGCCCATCCAAGTCCAAGTGGTGATTCCAGCAGAATTGACGTTGGAGGCAGTAGAAAAGGTCTGCCAAGGCGAAAGCACCACCATAAAACTCACCACGGACATCGATGATCCTTCGCAAGTCCAATGGGAACGAATCAACAGCACAGGAAAGACCATTCTCCACACCAGTACGCAAAAGATACGGGAGACCTTGGATGAGACCACCACCTACGTGGTCAGCACCAGTTCCGAAATATGTTCTATCATCACCGATACAATCGTCGTGGTGGTGGATTCCATTCCCGACTTCCAAGTAACCGCATCGACCGACAGTATCTGCGAAGGCGAAGAACTCTTGCTCACGACCGATTTCCCTTATGCGGAGAAACTCAAATGGGAGAAGTCCAAACTCGCCCAAAACAGCTACACGGTTATCGCAGAAGGCCAACAAGAGGTCAGCTACCTGCCGAACGAGCCTGCCAAATACCGGCTCACCGCCCAAACAGAATTCGGATGCATGACGCAAGCCAAGCCTATCATTGTCAACCTGAGCAGAGCCATCATCACACAATTGGGCGACACCACCATCTGCGAAGGAGACCAGTTAGACCTCTCCTTCCTCGTCAACAACGTATACAAGTATGAATGGGCAAGCGACCCCGACTTTTCTCAAAAGATTCCAAGCGAAGAGATGGTCGTAACCCAACCCAAAGAATCGGAGACCTACTATCTCCGCATAAGGAACGGTATCTGCAAGAAAGAGATGCCGATCCACATCACCGTCTCCCCTTACCCCAACATCACAGACGCTGAAATTGTCGGATTCCATAGTATCCGCGTTTCTGCTGAGGGAGGAACAGGCAACTTCCAATACAACTTTGGACAAGGATTTGGAGATTCCGACGTCTTCGAACACGCACGCTACTCCAACACCTACAAAATCCAAGTGCGAGACGATGCAGGCTGCATGACCGACACCATCCTCCATACCCCTGAATGCGAGATTGAAATCCCTATCGTATTCACCCCTAACGGGGATGGCATAAACGATCTATATGTCATCAAAAACTTGGACAAGTTCCTCACCTACAAACTCCGCATCTACGACCGACGCGGACAATTCATCTATCAGCAAGACGAGAACAGCGAGCCTTGGGACGGCACCTACAACGGGAAAGCCCTTCCTTCAGCTGATTACTGGTATACCATCGACATAGAGGAAGAAGATGATGTATATTCGGGACATTTCACATTAATACGATAACGACAAACAAAATGAAAAAGTTCATCCTCTCTCCATTCGTAGCGGCCGCAATATTCTATCTGTGCACCCTTCCAAAGATGCCGGAGGCCCTCACCATCAACAGCGAGCACGACATGGTCTATTCCCAAACAGGAGAACAACTCTTCACACTCACCTTTTGCCGTGACACGCTCGGGCACCTCTTCTTCTACGCAATCTTCGCAATCACACTATTCTTCGACCTGAAGCGTTGCCGGGAAAAGATGAGCCAACAACAACGGTGCATGATCACCATTCTCCTCCCCATAGGATTCGGCATCCTCATGGAATTCGTCCAGAAATATTTTTTTCCACCCCGCGCCTTCGAATGGAGCGACATCATCGCCAACTCCACCGGATGCGTCTTAGGCTATTTTATCGCCCAATATTGCAACAAAAGGAAAGCCAAGGCCTCTTTTCAATAGACCTTCAACAAAGAACTATCGCCATAACTCAAGAAACGGAATCCATTATCCATCGCATAGGAGTAGATACGTCGCCAGTCATCGCCCACATAGGCTGATATCAACAAGAGCAACGTACTTTGTGGCTGATGGAAATTCGTCACGATCGACTTCACTATTTTAAACGAGTAACCAGGCACTATGATAATTTGCGTATCGGCCTTCACCGAATCCATTCCATTCGCATCCAGATAGCCCAAGATAAGACGCAAGGACTCTTCCGCCGAAAGATTGGCTTCCGTTTCATAAGGCATCCACTGAGAGACCTTCAAATGCCTATCCGCCCGCCAATCGCGGTCAGAGAGCAAAAGTCCCACATAGTAGAGGCTCTCCAACGTCCGCACGGAAGTTGTTCCAACCGCCACCGCCTGACAACCGTTCTCTATCAACCGTTCAATGACGGAACGCTTCACCGTGATGAACTCGGAGTGCATCTCATGCTCCCCTATCGTGTCCGTCTTCACAGGCTTGAACGTACCAGCGCCCACGTGCAACGTCACCTCAGCCCTAGAGATATTCTTGGCAGCAAGCGACTCAAAGACAGATTCCGTGAAATGAAGTCCGGCCGTAGGAGCCGCCACCGAACCCTTGATTTTAGAATAGATGGTCTGATACGTCTCCTTGTCACGTTCGCACGTGTCACGGTGCAAATAGGGAGGAATCGGCAATTGACCTGCCCCATCCAAAATATCGGCGTAAGTCACAGAAGGGTCGTCCCACGAAAACTCGACAAGGAAAGCACCGCCATCCACCTCCTCCATACGACGAGCCGAAAGCACCACCTGCTTGCCACGGACATCCAACGCCTTGGAGATAGAACCTTGCTTCCACCGTTTTGCATTACCGATCAAACACTTCCAAACACAAGAACCCGTTGTCTGAAAAGCCAACACGTAATCGGACGGTAAATGAGGCTCCAAACAAAAGACCTCGATTTGAGCACCCGTCTCCTTTTGGAAAAGCAGACGAGCCTGAATCACTTTCGTATTATTAAACACGACCAAGGAACCCTCCGGCAAATACTCCGCAATATTCTTAAATATCGTATGCGAAATGGCTCCGTTCTCGTAAAGGAGCAACTTTGACTCATCCCGTTTTTCCAACGGAAACTTAGCAATCCTTTCGTCAGGAAGATCGTAGTTATAATCCTCCATCGATATTTTTTTCGTGTCGCCCATCTTATTTTTCAATCATTAATTAAAAATATGCGCAAAATTAATGAAATTTGCGTAGAAATAAGAGATAGGAGGCAACAGAGCCAGCACTTTCTCACATTTCGTCTAACAAGAAAAATCAGTAAAGCAATGGCAATAAAAATAGGAGACAGAGTCCGTTTCCTCAACAGCACAGGAGGAGGAATCGTAAAAAAAATCATCAGCAAAGAATTGGTCGAAGTGGAGGATGAAGACGGCTTCGGAATCCCCACCCTCATTCGGGAGTGCGTCATCGTAGAGACCGAGAACACCATCCACACCCAAGAGAAGCGGAAAGACCCAAGTAAGCAAAAGTTGGAAGACAAAAAGCCCGTGATCGAAGAAGAGGAAGAGGAGAACGCATACCAACCAGAGGAGACCGCCGAGGGAGAGAAGATCAACGTCTCGCTTGCGTTTGTTCCGATGGACATCAAGCAACTATCCTTCACCTCCTACGAGGCATACCTCATCAACGACAGCAACTACTATCTTGCCTACAACATAGCTTCAAGCAACGGCAGGATCGCCATGAGCCGTTCGGCTGGATTCATCCAACCCAACACCAAGATATTCATCGAAGAGATGAAGAAGGAGCAATTGAACGACATCGAACGGATAAACGTACAAATCATCGCCCTCAAACAAGGCAAATCATACAGCATCAAGCCAACTTACGATGTAGAGTTGAAGATAAACACCGTGAAATTCTACAAGCTCCACAGCTTCGTAGAGAACGACTTCTTCGACGAGCAAGCCCTCTTATTCACCCTCATCAAAGATGATGTGGCGGAAGGTCAGGAGACGATCGAGGAGAGCGACTTGGACAAAATCATCAGCAGCAAAGAGACGAAATTGTCCGCCAGAATCCCCAAGAAGAAAAATGTCCCTGAAATCATCGAAGTCGATTTGCACATCGCTCAACTCTTGGACAACCTCAACGGACTCAGCAACGCTGACATGCTGGAATACCAACTCTCCAAATTCAACGAGGTGATGCAAGAGAACTTAGGAAGAAAGGGACAAAAGATCGTTTTCATCCACGGAAAGGGCGAGGGCGTGCTCCGCAAGGAGATTATCACGCAACTCAAAAACAAATACGGCAATTGCCAATACCAAGATGCCTCCTTCCGTGAATATGGATTCGGTGCCACAATGGTCACGATAAAATAGCAGACAGCCATGAAAAAGGTCCTCCTCTTTCTGACAGCAGGAAGCCTAATAGGCATGCTGGCGTGCTCCTCCCTTTCTCGAGTCACGCCAGCCACTGTTTTGTATATAGAAGGAGCAGATGAAAAACCAATCTTTCAAACGCTCCAGATCTCCCTTGCCGGTGGCGGGGAGGACACCTCCATCTACAAACGGCTCATCAGCGAGTTCATAGAAGATGCCGAATTATCTGACGGAGACACAATCATTGTACGAGGAAGGGAGTTTCCAAGCTTTCCACAGCGTTCCATGAAATTAGATGAGGTGAAAGCAAGATACATCAGTCGCATCGTACAACAGGCCATAGGCACCCCCATTGGAATTAACGACCCCGGCAAAGTCATACAAGATGAATCTGGGGCAAAAATCTTCCTCTTATACTATGGGGTACGAGACTACTATCCTTTGGTAAAAAATCCCCAAACAAGCTACGACACTTTGATGAACCGATTTACGGATATTGTGATATACAGAAAGGAAGAGTGAATCAAAACATGACCCACCCCCTATAAAATTCATCGCTTAATCCCATAGGCTGGAAGCCTTTCCTTTTAGTAACCGATTGCACCGATAGGTGCTGTCGGTGGATGGCAGAGACGAGGGAAAGGCTGGAAGCCTTCGTATCATACCTATATTAGGGGTGGCTTCCTGCCAAAGGTGAGCAGGAACCTGACACCCAAATCTCCTCTGCCTCATTTCCATTCCATAACACGGATTGGAAAGAACTTTCAATTATACAAGAAAAGTTAAATGAAAATTCCGTGTCAATCATGAAGGAATTTATCCATCACGGCAGAAAGGGCAATCACCAGCAAACGAAGTTTTTCATCGGGAACCGAAGAGCACATCTTCACCCTATACTTGTCATACGAGGTGAAAAGTTCCTTCAATGCCGAGCCAAAGCGCTTCGTGATAGCAGCGATAATGCCATCTTCAGGAGTTATGATATTTAAATGCCAAGCATTCCAATCGCCTTTGATTGTAGCTATCAGATCACCATTAGCACCCAAAATTTCAAAAGAAGATCGCTTGATTGAGAAATCCTGTTTTATCGTACCAATCACCTGACCATCAGCGTCCAGAATATCAAAATTCGCCATAAACATACTGAAATTCTTGCGGACGGAGACCAAGACATTCTTTTCGTTGTCCTCAAGATGCAAAGAGAAAGGAACTCTGCCCTTAATAAACAGATCCATAACCACCCTCAACAAGGCATGATCCTCTACGATATGGCCTATTTCAGCACCGTTTTCGTCAAAAACCGTATACTGGCTACCCACAGAAAAAGACTTCTGCTCGACCATAAAGACATCCGACGTAAGAAAAGCGTTCATATACTATTTGAATTAAAATTTAAAAAAATATTAGGTACATAATTCGAGTGCAATCATACCTGTGCTTTTTATACCTAAACCCGCTACACAAACATACACAAAAATCCCTCAATGAGGGATTTTTTTGCGCATTTTCTCCCTCAATAAGGGATTTTTACCAAAAAAACTAAAAAGGGAGGCATCCATAGGACACCTCCCCTTCCTTCACACTATACCCAGAATCTATCTTTCGATCTGTTCTGTATATTTTCCAAATAATTCTTCTTTGTTTGCACAATTCACTGCTTTCACACCGGACTCTTCCAAATTAGCAGCGATAATCGTTACTTGTGAGTTCTCTATGGAGATGTTGCCATCGCTCTTCAAGCCAGCCACCTTACCGCCTGACTCAGCCTCGTAGTCCTTCAAGCCATCCACTTCAACAACCACCTTCGCATTGACGATTTCGATGCCCAATGTGGCGTTAATACCCTTACCTCCAGTAGTTTTAGATCCGCAAGTGATATCGACATCCGCACCATCAAGGATACGGACATTCATTTCTGACTTAATAGCAGATACATAAGAAGACTCACCTTCCTCACGCAAGATACCACCATTCATCACGATACGTACCTTCGCATTCTTGATGGTCACATCAGCAGAGTCGTTCTTGAGGGCTTTCGCGCCCTTACCTGTCATGGTAATGTCAACGTCACCACCCAAAATATCGATGATACTATCGCACTTCAAAGCCTTTACGCCATCAGAAGCAGACGAGATGGAGAGTTTACCAGCATTGATGAAGATATGGTCATTACAGTCAATAGCATCGCCATTTGCCTGAATCTTCACCGAACCGCCGTCCATACGGAAATAGTCCTTCGTGTTGATTCCATCACCAGCCACATCGCTAATCACCAACTCACCAGTTTTCACCCTTACATAATCCTTGCTATAGATACCATGGCCAGCAAAAGAGCTAATGCCCAAATAGCCAGTACCCTTATTTCCGTTCGCGATCTCAACACCATCGGCATCCACCTCAGGAGAGAAGACCAACTGCGTCTTGCTCCAGAAAGCGGCATTGTAGTCAACACCGTCACCCAAGCCCACCAAGGCATTTTTCGAACCATCCGCGATGATGACATTCGCACGGAAGTCCTCCAAAATCTTAATGGCAGGACCAGACATATTAGCCAAAATCAAATTATCGATGAACAAAGCGAACTTTGCCGAAGGCGTAATTGAGAGAGAGCCATCCAATGAAGTTCCTTTCAGATAGAAAGTGACATACTCATCAGTCTTAGAAACCACGTTCACATTGGAACCTTGGACAGTCACCTCGACTCCCTTGTACGGATTCACAACCTCCACCGTATCTCCCTCAAAAAGGATTTGCACAAAGGCAGAAGAGATAGGATCGTTAAAAGTCAAACTATCCACATCTTGGATTTTTATCGAAGAGGTCTTCACCGAGGTGTCTTTCGCCTCGAACACAAGCATCTTATCCGCCAACTGAATATCCCTGTAGTTAAAAACAGAGAGTTCTACATCCCCTTTAGTTGATGAATGGATTGTCATTCTTTGTTCAGCCAGAGCTGCCAAAGAAACCATACCTGCGAAAAGCAAAGAAACTATCTTTTTCATTATTTCTTCTCCAATTTGAACGTTTGATTACCCACAATTACTATATACAATCCGTTCGGAAGACCGGAAACGGGAATGCCTATCCCAGGCACATAAGACTGGCGCAAGACCAAGGAGCCTTCCAATGAATAGACGCTCACAAGCGACTTCTCTTCCATATTGGCAAAATAGAAGTTGTCTGTCGCTGGGTTAGGAAAGATAAAAGCCCCCTCCCCGTCTGAGAACACCATATCAACCCCTGCCGTCGCAGGCAAGAACTTGACACTTTGTATGGTATTCAAATCAAAAGAGACAAGAGCCGAGGATGCCATCTGATCCACAAAAAGCAAATCGTTCGTAAAGGAAATCTTTCCTTTTTCCGCTACGACATACTTTCTCACATTAGCGTCATCTTTCAATCTAATCAAAACTTCAGTTTGAGCCATCACTTCCAAAGAAGAAGCGAATAAAAACCCAAAAACGATTGATTTCAATACATATTTTAACATGATACAATAAATTTCAAATTCTCGGAGGCAAATATCAACATTTTTTATGTATAAAAAAATCTTTTTGCTATAATTTTCAATCTATTATGTAAAAAAATGACACATGACACTCTTTTCATCCTCTTTCAAACTTTTGCAAGAAGCCTCATTTTTTTCACGGAGAGGAGCCCTTCCAAGAAGAAATAGCATACCAGCATACTAGGAAGAAAAGAGACTTTCGCCCAAAGCAATTGCATAAAATATCGAAAATATGCAAGAATATTAGGACAAAAACCAATATATTTGTCGAGATGATTGCGGCAAGCAGATTCAAAGATTTTTCTTTGGATTTTTAAGGTTGCCCGAAAACCAACAAATAAGTAAATAAGCAAAATCGTTATGAAACATTTCATTTCCACATGCATTCTTGCCATAGGCACTCTTTTCATGGCCAACGCACAAGAGGAAGCTGCCCCTACTCCCAACCGATTCGGATTCGGTGTCAGAATGGGATTCGGACTCTCAACCCTCAGCGGAGAGGGCTATTTTGACGACACAGACCCTATTTTCAACCTGAATGTAGGAGCCGCTGTCATGTATGGACTTTCCCCAAAAGTCGATTTGGAGACGGGTCTATACTACACAAAAAAAGGCTTCTACGCAGAACCCTCACCCGACTATGAGGTGACTTGCAATCTCTACTACTTGGAGATTCCTGTCATGGTCGGCTACAAATGGGAGGTTTCCGACCCGTTGAAAATCAACTTCATGGCAGGTCCATATGTGGCCTATGGAGTTAACGGAAAGACCAAAGCAAAACTCGGCCTAGAGACAAATGAGACTACAGGAAATAACGAAAGTGAAAAGACCGAAAGTGGAAAGACCGAAAGTGAAAAGACCATCAACACGGATTCTTTCGAGGATGGATTCAACCGATTCGACTCCGGCGTAAAGGCATCCATCAACTTCACAATCAAGAAAGATTTCTTGTTGGGTGTGACTTACGAACATGGATTCGCGAACGTATCTGACACGAAAGACGATGCATTCAACCGTACGGTGGCTCTCACCCTCGGATTCAACTTCTAAACTCAACCCATAGTCCGTCCTCCAGCACTCCTGAAGGGCGGACTTTTCTTTTCGGGAGAACGGTTCATTGTTCCCCACTCAAAAATTAACCCTTCACCTTCTGCATTTCCTAAGGAAAAATTTGCACAATCGACAAAAAAAACGTATACTTACCAAAGTTTCTAATAGCACGTTTCAGATTCAGTTGCAAGATTCTCTATGCAACGTGTTTCTTTACGAAAAGGACCTTCCTCGGAGCCATGGAAAAGGCTCTACGAAGATTCGACAATTAGACTTAAACAAGAAAAACAAGTGGGAGTAGTGTGACATTCTGTTGATCATCTGTCGATGTCCATCGTCAGGTAATAGTGGATAAACCCCAAGAAACAAAATGGAAACTCAAGACCCAATAAAATTCCATCAAAAGACAAACTTGAAAACGATGAACCAATTGTCAAAAATAGCATCTGCGATATGCATCCTTCTCTTTTGCACCACGCTGCTTTCTGCGCAAAAGTTAAAGATGACCCATTTCGACCACTACACGGTAAAAGACGGCTTAACATCCGACTATGTCCACGGTTTGACGATGGACTCTTTCGGCCACATCTGGGCCAGCACACAAGCCGGACTGAACCGGTTTGACGGCACCAATTTCAAGCAATACATGACCGACGACTACCCCAGCCTCTTCCGAAACGACGGACAACGCCTCATACCACTCAACGACGGCAAAATCCTCATCGGAGGTTTCTTGGGCATGCTGGTCCGCTACAACTACGAGACTGACGTCTTCGAAGACCTTACGCCAAAGGATTTCGACACGACCTACTACAAAGAGATCGTGAGTTTCCACCGTTCCCCCAAAGGGGACCTCTACGTCTGCACCTCAAGTGGCATCTACATCTACGACGAGGAGAAGCAAGTGTTCAGCAACGACTTTCCTGCCTTCAACTCGATAAAGGAGCACTTCATCCGTTCGCTCTATGTAGACAAGCTAAATCGTTATTGGGTCACCTCCTTCAACATGCTATACATCTTTTCGAAGGAAGGTAAAATGTTGAAAAAGTGGGATTTGTCGTCAGGATACAAACAAATGTTCATCTCAAGCATCTATCCGATGGACGAATCGACCCTGCTCGTTTCCAGTTTCTCCGACATCATCTACTATTTCAAAATAGCGGAGGACGGAGAAATCACCCAATCCGAACCACTAAAGACCCCTTTCTACAACCTGTCCGACGTACTACGGGACAGAGATGGCCACTATTGGTTCACCTCCGACGGAAACGGACTCTGGTACACCGAGAAAATACCACAGGAGAAGGACGACTACACCAAAATCATGCCATACGACACGAACGAAAGTTCATTTGACAAGATTTACACAATCACGGAAGATTACGAAGGTAACATCTGGGTAGGAACCAAAAACTCAGGCATCTGGAAATGCAGGAGGAAAAACGATTTAGGCGTAACCACCTCCTTGGACGTACGCTACCCCTTCTCCACCTGTTGCAACTTCAACGAGACGGAAGACGGAAACCTACTCATCGCCTCTGACGGTGGCGGCATGACATTGGCTTCGCCAGACTTCTCCAACATGAAACATTTCGACATTCCCAACAAGAATGTCATCAACATCACAAACGACAATCACGGCAACTATTGGATCACGACATGGGGTGGCGGACTATTCATCTACAACCACGCCCAAGGAACGATAACGCCTTGCGTCTTCAAGGGGTTGCGCACCAATTTGAACTGTTTCTTCTCCACCTCCGTCATGAAAAATGGCGAGGTATGGGCCTGCACGGCCGGCGACGGCATCTACATCCGCCACACGGACGGCAATTGGGAAAGGAAAATCCCATCCTTCCCTAACCTGGAAAACGACCAATGGGTTTACAAAGTGATAGAAGGCAGGAGCGACAGCCGTTGGATCCTAACCAGCCGAAGCATCTGGCGCTACCGTTGTCAAGAGATCAAGCCTTTATTGGAGGATTTCACCAAGAAGAAAGAGCACAACCCACTCTCCGTCAACGATGCCGTATGCGACAAGGATGGCCGCCTATTCGTAGCCACAAGCAAAGGCGTCATCAGCCTCTCTGCCGACGGTACAGCCTGCGACACGCTCGACTTCGCCCCTAACGGAGAATACTGCTCCATCTGCATCGGAAGAGACGGGGTCATCTACACTAGCGGAACCAACGGTATCATCGCCTTGGACTACAAAGCGAAGACCTGCAAGTCCTACGCCATCAACTTCACGGGGAAAGGCTCGAACTACTTCTCCCAACGTTCCAGCTTCATCGACTCCAACGGTCGACTATTCTTCGGATGCAACGACGGATTCTTGTCCTTCGACCCTACCAAGAGAGACTCCAACAGCGCCATACGGCACTTCGCCTTCTCTGACCTGTTCATCTCCGAGAAGAGGCCTACCCCATTCGGGAAAATATTACCGACGGGTAGCATCACCAGCGCAAAGAAGATCACGCTTAGACACGACGAGACCAACATAGAGATAGACCTCGACCTCATCGACTACTCCGGCTTCAAAGCCGTATGCGACTACCGATTGGTCGGGCTAAACGACAAATGGACGAAGACCAAAGCGAATAGGAAAATCAACTTCTCCTACATTCCATCCGGCGACTACGTGTTGGAAGTCAGAGGCTATAAACCCGACCAACCGCAAAACGCCCAAACGCTCTCCTTGGAAATCATCGTACTCCCGCCTTGGTGGCAGACATGGTGGTTCGAGACCTTCTCCATTCTCTCGTTGCTATGCATCATAGCCTACGCCGTCAACCGACGCTTCCGCAACATCAACAAGCAGAAGAAACTTTTGGAAGAGCAAGTGAAGGAGCGCACGAAGGAATTGCACAAGGCCAACCAAGAGATTAGTCAACAGAACCAATCCTTGAAAGAGAAGCAGATGCTGATTGAGATGAAGAACGAAGAGTTGGGCAACGCATTGACCAACAAAGACCACCTCATCTCCATCATCGCACACGACTTGAAGAATCCGATGTTCGGTATTGCAAGTGCCATGGACCTTCTCGACAAGAGTCCGGAACAGATGAGCGAGGATGAGCGTCAAAAAGTCATCTCGGATGTCGCCGAGACCTCCAAATCATTGCAAACGGAGTTAGAAAAACTGTTGCAATGGGCGACTTCCCAAAATGAACTGATGACGTGCCTCCCTGTAGACACGAACATCCATTTCATCATCAAGGATAACCTCTCCTTCTTCAAGAATCTTTTGGAGGAGAAGTCCATCCAGCTATCTTTCACGGACAAGACCCAAGCGAACGCCTTTATCGACCCGAGAATGTTCGGAGTCGTCATCCGCAACCTGATTGCCAACGCCATCAAGTTCACCCATGTCCATGGGGAAATCAACGTGACCACTTGGGAAAAGGAGGATCGAATCCTCGTCTCCGTCCACGACAACGGCATCGGCATGACAGAAGAACAGAAGAAAAACATCTTCAACGGCAAAAGCACCCTTGGCACCAACGAAGAGAAAGGAACAGGCTTGGGCCTAATCACCTGCAAGCGAATGCTGGAAGCAAACAATGCAGGAATCTCCGTTGAAAGCGAAGAAGGGAAAGGCACGACCATCACCATCGACATGCCAATCGCGCACGGCCAGTCCCAAGAGAGTACAGAGAACACGAACAAAGAGGAGTCTTTACTGACCGACTTGAACTTGGGATTGTTGGAAGAGGCAAACATCCTCATTGTGGAGGACGACGCCCTCATCCGCATGCACATCAAAAAAATCTTGGAGAAATTCATGGTCGTTTCGGAGGCCAGCAACGGGAAAGAGGCGCTGGAGCGAATCAGCCAGAACAAGCCGGACATCATCCTAAGCGATGTCGAGATGCCTATCATGGACGGTATAGCCTTCGCCAAAGCCGTACGCGCCCAAGAAGAACTGACTTCAGTACCATTCCTCTTCCTCTCCGCAAGGGGATCAGAGACGGACAAACTGAAGGGACTCCTCAGCGGCGCCATCGACTACCTGACCAAGCCTTTCGACGACAACGAATTGCTCATAAAACTTTGCAACATACTCCTGACCCAACAGGCCAAAGCCAAGGAGGTGTTAAGGCAACGTATGGAGATCATATCGGAAGAGGGAGACTACTCCGAAGAGCAGAACCAAGAGATCATCAGTCCGATGTTGCAACGCGTGATGGAGACCATAGAGAACCGTTACCGAGACTCCAACTTCTCCATCGAGAACATCTGCGACGATTTGGACATGAGTCAGTCCACCCTCAACCGAAAGTTGAAAATGCTGACAGGCAAAACTTCCAATACGATCATCAACGAATACAGGCTCCACAAGGCCAAATATCTATTGGAGCATTCAGACATGAACGTCAGCGAAATTGCTTACGAAGTCGGTTTTAACGACCCTCATTACTTCAGCAAAAAATTCAAGGCTCAATTCGGCGTCTCTCCATCCAAATCAGGAGGACTCTAAATCCGAACAGTTTATAAGCCCTACACCAACGTGTGGGGCTTTTCTTTTACCCCTGCATACCCAAGTCTCACAAGTCCCTTAGCATTGACAGGATGCGATCTATGGGCCGAAAGGGCTCTCCCCTAGCCTAGGATACTTTCTTCTGTTTGCGAAGAAAGATATCGCCTCATATCCATTTGCAGAAATTGAATTAGGGCCCATAAAAAGTCTGAAAGCCCATATAGCATCAAAAGAGGAAACAAGCCCAACCGAAGCACGGCCCAATACTTTCCACACAAAAAAGAAGGGATAGGTAAAAAAAAGATTGCCGGCACTTCTTCTGAGAGCAAGTACACCGGCAATCAATCTTTCAGTTCGTTTTAAGGATCTTGGTTTTTCTTTTCTTTTTGAGTATCATAACTGTATTACACTGCAAATGTAACCTGTTTGTCCACGTTAAGCGTGGAAATATCATTCAAAGAAGTGGAATATTTGGCAAATGAATCAAAAACACACCTATTATGATAGGCTCAGCAGAGCAAATGATCGATTTTTCACCTTTTTAGCACAAACAAATTCACCCAACCTTATTCACAATATCCAGCAAAATCCAGATCGAGAAGTGCACAGAAATCGAAAAGAGAACCCTCCATCTCCTACACCGCCCCCCATCAACCGTGGGGACAAAGTCAGAACTTAGTAAAAGAAGAGACGGCAACCAGAAAGGCGACGAGTCCAAAAACAAAAAAGCCAGAGACACCGACCAAAACGAACTTCTTATCTTTCCTAAAACCGCCTGCTACCGCCAAAACAAAAGAGACGAGGCAGAGGGAAAAGGCCAAATAAAACGCCACAGCAATCATTACGACATCTTCCATCCTTCGCTTAATCAATCTTAAGCTCTTTCCAATTCTCCTTCTTGAAAGAGATACGGGCGAACGGATTCTTCACACGAGAGCCGAAATCAGGGACAGCAAAGCCAAAGCCCATCTCTCCACATTCCACCTCCGTATAATGCGTCTTAATCTGCAACAAAGCATAGAAGTTCTTCGTGATATAATACTTCGTCACCAATTTCTCATACATGTAATTCTCCGATGGATTGGTGTTTTCTACGCCATCCTCATCCTGATCCGGCACGATAATCTTATCATATAAATAAGCACCAACATGAATACCCGCCGTCAGACGATAAATGGTGAAATCACAAGCAAAGAAGGCTCCAGCACGGAACATCGTCATCGGATCCTCCTCCTTTATAAAATTGTATCGCTTGTTAAACGGACGCTGAGTACCATCATACACCGAGTTATACATGGCATCACCGCCCAATCCCAAACGCCAAGCATTGGTAATCGGCAAATAGAAACCATAACTCAAGGAACCGTTCGGATAGAGATGGATGTCATCGCTTCGGTCGAGCTGTTGGGCACCGCCCTGCAAACTACCCTCCATAGCCAAGACACGGCGCACCTTCTTCGGTTTGTCCTTTATCGGAAGAGGATAGACATTCGGCGTATAGCTCAGGCCCAAGACACCATCCACCATCACAAAATTCTTCGAACGACGTATCACATGAGCATTGTGGAAACCCATAGCGTTCGCACCCAAAGAGAGCATCCATTGGGAACGAGGCTTTCCATATTTCTTACCCAAGGCGAAATTCATATGGAGACCGGCCATTCCCAACCCTGTCGCAGGGAAGACCTTGCCCGTGACTGAATCGCCATGATGGACAAACGTACCAATACCCAAGCCAAACTTCATGTTCAGCTCAAAAACCGGCTTATGAATAATCGGATAGAGGAAATAGGGATAGGTATAGATGACCGGGTCGACGCAACTGAAATTCTCCGTATCGAAAGCACCGAGGGCGAATCCCAACGAAGGGAAGTTAAACGTATAATCCAGATTCTCATCGCCATACATAGGCAACTCCAAATCCGTTTCGAGACCATAGCACAAGCCGCCACCGTCGAATACCTTACCTGCGAATGCGTCCGTCTTCATTCTAAAGATCATGTTCTTCTGAGCATGAACTCCAGAAATCCCCGAAAGCAGGATTGCAAGAAAAATAAAAGTCAGTCTGCGAAAAGTCACCATCGCCAATCTCAAATTATTAAACCCGAATAAAGTGGCGCACTTAAAACCATACGTATTGGGAACCCATAGAGTCACCCAACAATAAACCACCTTATATTATCCACAAAGTCATCCTAAGGTATAGAATGAATTGCAAAATTAGAATTTTTTTGTTTTGGACGGCAATTTTGCGCGATTTTTCGTGGGGAAAACATCAATTTTAATGAGAACTAAAAGCAAACGAAGGAAGAAAAACGATAACTTTGTGAAACAAAAAACAAGACAATTAGCGAACAAACGATATGAATCAAGAAGAAGAAACAGCCAAAGAAATCATAGAACTATTCAAGGAGAAGGGGTGGACACTATCCACGGCAGAGAGTTGTACGGGAGGCAACATTGCCCACAACATCACCCTGATAGCCGGCAGTTCAGCCATATTCAAAGGCGGCGTCGTATCCTACTCCAACGAAGTAAAAATGAACATATTAGGCGTACATAAAGAAGATTTGGATCAGCACGGGGCCGTCAGCCAGCCTGTGGTCGAGCAGATGGCGAAAGGGGCAGCCAACGTACTACGGACCGACTTTGCCGTCGCCACCTCCGGAGTGGCAGGACCCGGCGGAGGAACCCCCGAAAAACCGGTGGGAACCGTATGGATAGCAGCCTCCAACGGAGACGAGGTCATAAGCAAGAAGTGCCTCTTCGGGAAAGAACGGAAGGAGAACATCAGAAAAGCAACATTAGAAGCTTTTTTTCTTCTAAAAGAGTTTGTAAAGAAGTAAAAAAGCATTACCTTTGCGCCCGATAATCAGACCCCACAAGATGCAAAGGGGAATGGTTGTCAGGAATAATTAGAAAAACGCAGTGCTCTCCTACAATGATTTCTGTAGTTACGCTTCTCCTTAGGGGACGGGAATCTGATAGTACGGTTTTTTATGTGAATAACAAATCATAAGAATACAGAAATGTCAAAAGTTTGTCAAATCACCGGTAAAAGAGCGATGAATGGTAACAACGTTTCTCACTCAAAGAGAAGGACCAAGAAATCGTTTGACGTTAATTTGTTCACGAAGAAGTTCTATTGGCCAGAGCAGAACGAATGGATCGCTTTGAAGCTTTCAGCTAAGGCTCTTCGTACTATCAACAAAAAAGGAATCAATGCAGCATTGATTGATGCAGCAAAAAAAGGTTGCATTTAATCTAGGGAGGATTTAGAAATGGCAAAGAAAAGCAAAGAAAATAGAGTTCAAGTAATTCTTGAGTGTACTGAGCAAAAGGCAAGCGGTGTTCCAGGAATGTCTCGTTATATCACGACTAAGAACAGAAAGAACACCCCAGACCGTTTGGAGTTGAAGAAATACAACCCATATTTGAAGAAGGTAACAGTTCACAAAGAAATCAAGTAAAATTTATAGACTATGGCAAAGAAAGCAGTTGCATCAATGCAAAAAGGAGAAGGCCGTGCTTATGCTAAGGTTATTAAGATGGTTAAATCTCCAAAGACGGGAGCTTATTACTTCGATGAGCAAATCGTTCACAACGATAAGGTAAAAGAGCACTTGGCTAAATAAGTCCATTTGTGTTTACATCCATATGAAATCCTCGACATCCATGTCGGGGATTTCCTTTTTTTATGCCCTACTCTCTTTTTTTATAAACATATAAGAGGCATTCACCTATTTTTTTGTAACTTTGAAAGAATTTATAGTGATAAATTAATAGCGATTAATCAAAAACAGTTGAATATGTCTGAGAAAATAGATTGGGCTAACTTATCATTTGGATACATGCCCACAGATTACAATGTTCGCTGCTACTTCAGAAACGGAGCATGGGGCGAAATCGAAGTGAGTTCATCGGATTCCATAAACATACATATGGCCGCAACTTGCTTGCACTACGGACAAGAGGCTTTTGAAGGATTGAAAGCGTATCGATGCCCAGACGGAAAAATCCGTATATTCCGTCCAGAAGCCAACGCTGAGCGTCTTCAATCAACATGCCGAGGCATATTGATGCCTGAGTTGCCAACTGAAAAATTCGTTGAGATGGTGAAGAAAGTGGTCAAGTTGAACGAAAGGTTCATCCCGCCATACGAAAGTGGAGCTTCCCTCTATATTCGTCCACTCCTCATCGGAACGGGTGCTCAAGTCGGCGTCCGTCCTGCTAACGAGTACCTCTTCATGATTTTCGTTACTCCTGTGGGTCCTTACTTCAAGGGTGGATTCCAGGCTAATCCATACGTTGTCATCCGCGATTATGACCGTTCAGCTCCATTGGGTACCGGTATCTATAAGGTGGGTGGTAACTACGCAGCCAGCTTGTTGGCCAACAAGAAGGCTCATGATTTGGGCTACTCTTGCGAGTTTTACCTCGATGCCAAAGAGAAGAAATATATCGACGAGGCCGGTGCTGCCAACTTCTTCGGTATCAAGAACAATACTTACGTGACACCGCTCTCAACGTCCATCTTGCCTTCCATCACAAACATGAGTTTGATGAAGTTGGCTGAGGAGCTCGGCATGAAGGTAGAGCGTCGCCAAATTCCTATCGAAGAGTTGGAGACCTTCGAGGAGGCCGGTGCTTGCGGTACGGCTGCCGTTATCAGCCCTATTGCCCGAATCGACGATTTGGACACTAAGAAATCCTATGTCTTCGTCAAAGAGGGTGAGCAACCTGGCGGATGGAGCAAGAAACTTTACGACAGACTCCGCGACATCCAATACGGCCGTACGGAGGATAAGTATGGTTGGGTAACTGTCATGGACTAATCAAATAGTTTAGGCATAAACATAGGGGGCGGACGAATAGTTCGCCCCTATTTTTTTATGATCAAACACTTTACCCTTACCGATTTTTCCTCAATATTGGGTCGAATCCAAAGTTCTCCTGCACTGCGAAATCTGAGTATTGCTGCGGGTATCGTGTCACCATCCCTAGTGGGTATAATAGTATTTCCCATACTCATCCACGAACTGTAAGAATAAGAAACAACTGGATAAACTTTACCATACTCATCTTTCACGACAATCATCATCGTAGAATCCGCTCCAAGGGGTTCCAGCCGTTCGCATCCCTCCTTATAGACCTGTTTTTTCCCCTGCGCATCCGTGTAATGCACTTCGGGGTAGTATTCATGGATAATTTCGGGGATCAAGTAAAAGAGATTGCTTGCTATAAGTTTGTTTGAATAATTGTCGTATAGTCTGACTTCCAGACTCTTTTCATCCTTTGGCAGTCCTTTCACCACACCTGCCGAAATATTCATTCCTTTCTTATACATTGAATCCACAACTATGTGGGTGTAACGAGAGGTTGGGGATTGGTCTGCGGTATAGATATGATTGGCATCTAATTTTATAATAACAGGGCTTGATGATACACGCTCAGCAAGTAAGCAGAGTCTCCCATTGCTTACCTCGATTCTTGTTTGGGGTTTTATGGCGTTTTTCTGTTTCAATAGGAGGGTGCTCTCATCCTCTTGCTTCACATAATTGATATTTGTGAAAAACCGCCTGAGCAGAGTTGTGCTGTCGGTCAAGTCGGTCATCGCAATAGCCACGCTTCCCGAATCCTTGAGAACTTTGAGTGATCTGAAAATCGTGCTGTCTCTCTTTTCCTGATTCTGGGAGAATCCTATGTGGGGTAGCATTGCCCAAAAAAGTAGAATAGTCAGAAGTAATCTCATGATGGTGAAATTTTTGTTGGTTCTGCTGCATTTTTTTTCTGATTTCCATCGCCTTTTTTTGTTGAAACAGAGACATCTCCTTTCGCATCTGTTTTTCAAATATAGTGATTTTTTGAAGTTTTCCTAAGCATGCGTCACCTATTTTTTATTATCAACGTTTTGCCTCGTACCTCCTTTTTTGAGGTTGGGTTCCATATATAAGGATATATCCAACACTCGGGCGATTCGCGTAGTCGCCCAGTTAATATCGTCATTCCTCTATACGAAATGGTATCACCTATGGACATCTCTATCAATGTGCCTCCCATCCTATTGGGGTAGTCATAGCCTACTCGGGTGACTCTCATTCTCTCCCCATACTCATCCTTTACGATAATTCTCCCGACGTGATTAGGGGAAATCGGCACAAACCTCTTCGACTCGTTTGTGTAGACCTGCTCGTTTCCGTCCACATCCGTATAGTGCAGTTCAGGATAATATTCATGGACGATGATAGGCGACAAGGGGAAGGCATCCTCTGCCAGAAGCTGGTTCGAGTAGTTGTCGTAGATCTTGATCTTCAAGAAATTTGAAGTCGGCCCTATTTCCGACACTTTGCATTTCATGATGCTTTTGGGCGACTTGAACAAAGAGTCCATCGCAATGCCATCCGTATAGATGTGACCTTGGGCCACCTCGATTCTCACTCGTGGTTTTATCGTATATTGCTGCCGCAGAAGCAAGATGTTGGGCTCCGAGTTCTTTACAAGGTCGATGTTCGTAAAGTACTTCAGGTAACAATCACGGTCCTTAATCAACTCATTTATCGAAAAAGTCATTGTGCCAGATTCCCGGAGGACACGAAGTTGCTTCGTCTGCAACTCGCCATGAGCTACGGACAGAGAGGAGAATAGCACCCAAAAGAAGAAAAAGAAGAAGCCACTCTTTTTTATGATATAATCTCTGTTTTCTCTTTTCATTCTTTCCTTATTATCAATGATATATATGGAATGTCTTTGTATTCTTCCCCCTTGTCATTCCCTATGGTGGAAATTATGGAACAGGGACATCGTTTTGATATATTACTAAGGAGGCCTATTTGCCAAGGCAATAAGGAACACCCCTCTTGATTAGCCACCATATTATTTCCAAAGATGCAAGGTGAATTGAAGCAAATGCTCAAAACATTCATCTCTTGTCCATACTCATCTTTCACCACCACCGTTGCGGAGGAATTAGGTGAGATGGGAATCCATTGCTTGCTTTTATGGGTATATACTTGGGGGTTTCCGTCCACATCCGTATAGTGTAGTTCAGGATAATATCCATGGATTATCTTGGGTTTCAACTCATATTCTTCATTTGCCAAGAGGGAATTGCTATAGTTATCGATAAACTTAACGACAAGATACTGCTCTTTTTTATAAATGCTACGTACCGCAAAACGATTTATTTGTGTGGGGGTTTTGAGCAAAGAGTCTTCCGGCTCAGAAACTACGGAGGTTCCTACGTTCACCTCGATTCTCAATTTCGGCTTGATGGAGTTCTTAGGTTTCAAAAGCAAAGCACCGTTGTCATCCCTTTTTACATACTCAATGTCCGTGAGATATTTCTTGCGGAGGGCTGGGTCGGGAATTAGCTCTTCTGCCGAGAAATAGACTGTTCCCGAATCTCGAAGGACTTGAAGTTCTTTCACATTTGCCGCCCCCTGCGTCATTCCCCTTTGAGACAACACACACAAGAAAAGAGTTATAAACAAAATATACCTCATAATGAATCTGTTATCATTCGCCAAATATATAAAAAATCCAGCCTTTACTCACTTATCCTTCGTTATAAACAATAGCTCAGAATATCTTTTGAGCTTGTTTTCTCCCTCGACAGTTGCCTGTATATATATGCCGTTCCTTTTTTGAAAACGGCAAAGTGCCTGCACCTCCCAGGTCCGTAAGGTATCCGTTTCATTTACGGGAATGGGGTTACACCCATTAGGCCCTCCAACAGAATAAGAATCGATGAAGTGGACACTCAAAACCTTCCTGCTCTTTCCATACTCATCTTTTACCACCACTTTTGCAGAAGAAGTCGGCGAGATCGGAATCCAAGTCTTGCTATCATTCGTATAGATTTGGGGATTTCCATCCACATCCGTATAGTGCAGTTCGGGATTATATTTATGGATTATCTTGGGGTTCAACTCATATTTTTCATTCGACAAGACGGAATTGTTATAGTTATCGATAACCTTAACAACAAGATATTGCTCGTTTTTAAGGATGTCGCGAACCTCAAAACGATTTATTTGTGTGGGGGTTTTGAGCAAAGAGTCTTCCGGCACAGAAACTACGGAGGTTCCTGTGTTCACTTCGATTCTCAATTTCGGCTTGATGGAGTTCTTAGGTTTCAAAAGCAATGCGCCGTTGTCGTCCCTTTTCACATACTCAATGTCCATAAGATATTTCTTGCGGAGGGCTGGATCGGGAATTAGTTCTTCTACCGAGAAATAGACTGTTCCCGAATCTCGAAGGAGAAGGAGTTCCTTCGATTGCGGGCGACCTGCTTGGGCAAGGGATTCCAAACAGAAGATCGACAAAAAGAGTAATGTAAGCAACCACCTGAATCTCATAATAAACGTCTTGAAAATTTTCCTATAGACTTACCTAATACAAACCACCTAAGTTATTAAAATCCATTAGTTTTGCAAATAGGTAGTGCTGAAAATTTTGTTTCTTGCCACGGAAAATTCATTTAACTTAAACATAGATAGATGAAAACTCTTTCCAAGCAGTGTTATAAAAGAAAAAAATGAGGCAGAAAGGATTTTTGCGTCAGGCATCTGACTATTTTTTGATACGTAAACTTCTTATCACTACCGATTTATCCTTAATGCAAGGCCGAATGAAATTTCCAAATCTGAACACATCCTCGGGTACAATGTCACCCTCCACACTATACTCAACAGCATCTCTCTGTCGGTTCCTCGAATAGCCGTAATAAAAAGAAACAACTGGACAAACTTTACCATACTCATTTTTAACGACAACCGACACTACAGAATTTGCGCCAAGGGGTTCCATCCGTTCGCTATCCTCCGTATAGACCTGGTTTTTCCCATGTGCATCCGTATAGTGCAGTTCGGGATAATATTCATGGATGATAACAGGGCTCAAGCAAAAGAGTTTGTTTGCTACAAGTGTGTTTGTGTAATTATCGTATAGCCTAATTTCAAGGCTCCTCTCATTCTTGGGCAGTTCCATCACCACACCTGCCAAAATATTAATTCCTTTCTTATAATTTTTTATCCTATTATACATTAAATCCGTATGTATGTAAGTATAACTACGAGAATTAGAATAGACATAATCCTCGGCATTCACCTTTGCAAAACGACCTGTTGCTTCATGGTGAGCGAGTAGGCAAAGCCTCCCTTTACTTACCTCTATTCTTGTTTGGGGCTTTATGGCGCACTTCTGTTTCAAAAGGAGAGTATTCTCATCCTCTTGCTTCACATAGTCGATATTTGTAAAAAACTGTTTAAACAGAGTTGTATTGTCAGTCAAGTCGCTCATCGCAATAGCTACGCTCCCCGAATTCTTGAGTACTTTGAGAGGTTTGGAAAATCTTTTGTTCCGAAAAAAGGGGGCAATCTTCCCATCAAGGTTTTTGTGTTCTTTCCCATCGTCAGTCCATTTCAAACAATAGATGAAACCAAGTAGGGCAATGACGTATATGAAGAGGAGCAGGCGGAAGAGAAACACGGATGTCGATAGTGATTCCCTACCTTCATAAATGTTGCCCAACTCGGCAGTCAAAAAGACAGTCAAGAAGAGATGACATACACTGAGTGTGAAACATAAAAATGTGGCCATTTTTTCATGCTTGGGGATTGTACCCATTAATATTACAATGCAAAGAACAAAGACAAGCTTTCCCGCGTTACACCAACCAGTGTCTCCCGTGACG
>JAFZKQ010000097.1 GCA_017553575.1 Paludibacteraceae bacterium | reverse complement strand
TTTGATAGGAATAATCCGCCTATTTATCATCGCCCGATGACCCCGTGACACATTTTTTAGGTAATTGCAGGTCAAAGTTGGCTCGTATTCTGTATTTTTCGTTCTTTTTGAATGATTATTTGTATATTAAGTGTTTGTATATTAGTTATTTGTGTGTAAATTGCAAAAAATACGGCAGAAATGGAGTGAAATTAGGCGTGGAAAAAAATTACAAAAAAGTGGTTGAAGCGATGAAAAAGGGTGGTAGGACCGCAAAAAATGCTTTCATAGATAATCTGAGTTCGTTTGTGGAAAAATTAGGCACTTTAGTCGATAAAATAGGCTTTGGGGCGATTTTCGGGCCATTGGCGGTTTTTGTTGTGCGTAAACTTAAAATTCCCTATTTTAGCGTATCTATTTTGAAATATAAAAATTGGTGAGATATGAAATTGGCAGAAGCATTGCAGATTAGGGCAGACCTCCAGAAAAGAGTTGCCCAGATGAACTCCCGTCTTTCGAATAATGCGGTGGTGCAGGAGGGCGAGAAGCCTGCGGAGGATCCGAATCAACTCTTGACGGAGTTGGATGGATACTTGCGTCAGTTGGAGGACTTGATGGTGCGAATCAACTTGACCAATAGTCAAACGCAGACACCTAACGGGTCGTTGACGGCTCTGATTGCGCGTCGTGACTGTTTGAAGATGAAGGTCTCCTCCTATCATGATTTCTTGGAGAGCGCCTCTTGCTTGGCTCGTCGCAATACGCATACGGAGATCAAGATTCTGAGTTCCGTCCCGGTGGTCGATTTGCGGAAGAAGTATGACAAGCTCTCGCAGGAGTTGCGTGAAACGGATACGCAGATTCAAGCGGCCAATTGGACGACGGATTTGATCGAGTGAGCCTGAAATAGACGAATTCATCGAAAAAAATGGGGCTGGAGTAGTCGGTTCGGGGCGAATGCCAACCGTCAACGGGTTTCAGTTGAGTATGTGTGCCATGAGGGGCCATGGAATAATATCGTTATGCCCATCATCGAGTACATACGCATTTTTATTCTTCACAATTCACTACCATGGCATTGACTGGATTTGACGAGGGTGGGACGTGGGCCTCCCCTTTTTGACTGTGTTTACTACAGAAAGCAAAAACACCGTTGCTGGTCGTCCCAACAACGGTGCTTTTTTAGGCTTAGGGTGCCTCTGATGCATCTTCCCCCTCTTTGTCGGCATTTCTCTTGCCTGTCTTGATCAGTGGAACTATCATGTTGAGTAGCCCATAGATTATTGCGCAGTAGAGCGCATTGACCCCAAAGATGGTTCCGACGAAGTAATACAACCCTGTTATGAATTTCTCATCTTGCAGAAAGAGCAATTCCTCTATATTCTCCTCCTCTATATCATCAATCTCAGGAAGGCTTTCTGTGTCGTAATGACTTAGGAAAATTTCGCTGCAGAAGTTGCTGAACCTTATGGTGCCTTGTGTGATGATCGCCGTAAGAATCAACGAGCCAAGGAAGTATAGCCACCCCTTATAATTGAATTTGCGTACCAAAAAGTAGAGGATGATGGGTGCGCAGAGTCCGGCAAGGGTAATTGCCAAATCAATGCTCGGAAGGAGAATTGTGGGTAATTCTATTCGTATCATTTCCTTTTTCTTCTGAATGAGTTTACCAAATCAATTCCGTAAAGATCTTGCAGGGTGGAACTTCCGTTAATCTGCATTGTTCCAATTGATTCGTTGTGAGAAGTACATCATCAGACCCAAGATGGCGAATAGGCCAAGGCTACCTGCCAGCAATGCGTAGGTCTCCATTTGGGTGAGGACGAAAATGTAGACGTATAGGCATCCCAATGCGGCGCCAATGTAGCAAGAGGTCTTCTTAAGCTTTAGGATGCCGATGGAATAGAGGGTGAGCATCGCGATGGTCATCAGCGTTGAGATGGCATATGCCCAAGTGAAGCCGATGTGCTCAGAGAACGATAGCAACAGACTGTAGAAGATAGTCAGAGCCAGACCCACGAAAAGATATTGGATAGGGTGGATGTTCTTCTTGTTGAGTGTCTCGATAAAGAAGAAGGTGGCGAAAGTGAGGAATATGAAGAGGAGGGCGTATTTGGATGTCCGCATACATTGTTGATAGTGCTCTACGGGCAGGATGAGTTTTACGCCAAAGGCCGAATCCGAGATTTCTTTATCCAATTTGTCGCTATCCCAAAACAGCTGAGGGTAGGAGCGGTTGACGTAGGAGATCTTCCATTTGCTGGTGAATCCCTCGTTCGTCACTTCCCGGGAGGAAGGCAAGAAGTTGCCGCTGAAGCTTGGTGTGCTCCAATCAGATTTCAGTTGGATATTCGTGGTCTTGGCTACGGGCACGAAGTTGATCGACTTGGAGCCTTTCAGGGAAATGGTCATGGAGAATGGAATGCTTTTCCCCGTTAGCAAGTCGGATATGTCAACTTTGGCAGACATTTTCTTGCATGTGTTGTCCAGTCCAGTTCCGTTGGGGGTGAGAACTACCCGTTGTTGCCCGAATTGGAGCGTAATCTCGTCGCTGATGCCTTTCAAGTTGGAAACGGCAAAGTCGATTTCTGCCAAGCCCTCAAACGGTAGCACGGTTTGCAACTCTTCCTCGGTCAGCTGGAAGTCGCCGGTTAGGGTCAACGGGGTTTCGTAGGTCACCACCTTATAGATGCTGCGTTTCAGTACCTTTGTTTCGATGGTTCCGGTGATGTCCAGGTTGTGGGGCAAAATGTTCAATTTTTTCTTTGTGTAGGAGGTGATGGTTCTCTTGTCGTCAATCTCGCTATCATTGTTTTCCACCCTTGTCGTGGAGGTGAGGATCTTTTCGAGGGTGAGGCACGGTGCAATCACCTCTTGTTTGCTACACCATTGGTCGGAGACCTCCCTGATGACGTTTTCGGCGACCTCTTCGCGCTCCTCGATGAGGTTCGAAACCATGCTTGTCGGAATGAGCAGCAGCAATCCGATGACTGCGATGATGAAGCACTTGAAGCCTAATCTGTTCACCAACTTCTTGGAAGTTTGTGAATCTGTTCTTGAATTTTCGTTTATCATAATCCTAAGTTTTTAAAAGTACTTTGAATTTCAAAGTATAATGGTAAAAAAATATAAGTTGTTATTTGCCTGAATTTTTCAAAAAAGCCTCCAACGCATTTAGGTGCTCGGTGAATGCCTCCCGACCCTTCTCCGTGATGGCGAAGGTGGTGTTTGGCTTGCGGCCAATGAACTGTTTTTTAGAGAGGATATAGCCTAACTCTTCCAAGTTCTTGGTATGGCTTGCCAAGTTGCCGTCGGTCAGTTCGAGCAATGACTTGAGCGTAGTGAAGTCGACTTCGGCATTGACCATGAGGACGGACATGATACCGAGGCGCACCTTGCTCTCGAAGGCTTTGTTTATGTTTTCTAACCCTAGTTTCATTATTTCTGTTTCCTTTCGTAAAGTAGATGGAAAACAACACCATAGATGATGTGAAAGAGACCAAATCCTAACGACCAAAACAGCAATGCGTGCTGAATAGTTATGCTGTCAATGAGACCCAGAATCAGCTCTGCGTAACCCAGATACTTGACGTTCGAGAACGAGTAGCCGGATAGGTTGACCAAGGCCAGTCCGTAAAATACCAGCATGAAGGAGGAGGTTAATCCGTAGTGCCCTTGGAAAAGAATCGAGAGGCTAAGCACACCTCCCACGACCAGTGGCAAGAAGAAGTACCACAACATTTTGCGGGCGGTCATGTCAAACTTAAAAGGGATGTTGTTTTTGGCGGCTTTCTTCTTGGCAAAAAGGAGAACCACCAAGGCGCAAGTGACGAAGAGCACTGCAGCACCGACAATCAGGAGTTTTATTTTGAGGTATTGTGGTATTCCCTCGAACTCCAATAGCTGGTGTGCGACGAAGGAGGCCAACATTGCCAATGCGCCAATCACGATGGAGGAGACCCCGCTTAGCGACAATACTTTGGTGGACTTCGCCATCATATCCCTTATTTCGTTTAAAGCATCAAAAGCTTCTTTGTTTTCCATATTCTTGAAGTATTTAAAAGTACTTTGTATTGCAAAGTTAAATATAAAATCCATAGATGCAAATAAAAAATGGTTATTTTTTATGCTTATTTTGCTTTCTGCTTGATTATCAGTTGAATTATAGCTATTTAGGTTTCTTTTCCTTGCGGCTGTTGGACTAGGGTGGGGCGAAAGAAGGGTTCCTCTTAGGCAACGAAAATCCTCCATATAATGAATATACCCGAAATTTTCAGTAACTTGCCGTGCTTTATCAAGAGGAGGAGCAAGTTTCCTCTTCTGATGCTAATTGATTGGTATATATAGTATTATAAAAGGATGAAAAAGGTTAAGTTTCAATTGCGTGCGGGCGATCCGTACATACAGCTCATTCAGTTGTTGAAGGCGGCTAATTTGGTTTTCAACGGTGCGGAAGCCCAACATGTGGTTGTCGAAGGATTGGTGGTCCGGAATGGAGAGGTGGAGTTGCGAAAGCGTGCCAAAATCGTTCCTGGCGACCGTATCGTTTTCCAAGACACCGAAGTGGAAGTCGTGGCTGCGGAGGAGTGATTAAATTTTCATGAATCTGAAGTTGTCCTCTGACTTATAAAATCCCTCAAAGTCAATTTATAGAACCCTTCTTGGACGGTTTCCCGAGAAAATCAATTAACTTTGTATTCTGAAATTTCCAATATAAGAAAATGGGTATGAAACTGAAATATGCGGTAATCGGTGCGGGTGCTATTGGAGGATATTATGGTGGAAGGTTGGCTCATTCCGGAAATGAGGTGCATTTCCTTTTCCATTCGGAGTACGACCATGTGAAGAAGAACGGCTTGAGGGTCGATTCTGTGGTAGGTGACTTTCTCGTCCAACCCATAAATGCCTATAGCGCTACGGCGGATATGCCTAAGTGCGACGTGGTCATTGTCGCTTTGAAATCCACGCAAAACCATTTGTTGCCCGATATGTTGAGGCCTATCTTGCATGACGGCACGGTGGTCGTGCTTATTCAGAACGGTTTGGGATTGGAGGAGGAGTTGGCTCAACAGTTTCCGAATCTCACCATCGCTGGCGGTATGGCGTTCATCTGCTCGTCGCGTGTGGGGGTGGGGCACATCTCGCATCAGGACTATGGCCCGCTGACGGTTGGTTTTTACCAGCATCCAAAGCAGGAGGTGTTGCTCCAGATGAAGGCGGACTTCGAGAATGCCCAAGTTCCTTTTAACATTGCCGAAGATTTGAATGTGGCTCGTTGGAAGAAATTGGTTTGGAATATTCCTTATAATGGGTTGACAGTCGCTCTCAACACCTCTACGGATGTGATAATGCGGACGTCTTCCTCCCGTCAGTTGGTGACGGATATGATGGAGGAGGTTTTGGCGGGGGCTGAAGTGTGTGGAGCAAAGATCGACCACAGCTTTATCGATGACATGCTCAGCATGACAGATAAGATGACCCCCTATTCCCCAAGCATGAAACTCGATTTTGACAACAAGCGTCAGATGGAGATTCGTGCCATCTATTCCAATCCAATCCGGATCGCCAAAGCCTCGGGCTTCTATATGCGTAAGGTGGAAATGTTGGAACAGCAGTTGCTCTTTATCCAAGAGAGGATGAGGGGGTGATATAGTAATACGGAAGGCTGGATCCGTGGTTGTTGACATGGGTTCACCTAAAAATATATGATGTCATGAGAAGATTATTTGCATTCGTGTTTTTCGTTTCAGTCTCGTTGGTGGCCTTTTCTCAATCGAAGAAAGATAAGGTGACGCCTGCAGGTGTGATTTCCTCTGTGTCGGCTTCGTCGGCAGGGCAGGGAAAGGTGACTATCTCCCAAGACCCCAAGATGGCGGTGCTTTTGAAAAAACAGTTGCAGGAGTCGGAAGAGGACCTCTATATCTTTTATACGGGATATAGGGTGCAGGTCTATATGAGCAACGGACAGAAGAAGGCCAAGGAAGAGGCTTATGCTCGTGAAAAGCAGATGAAGGAGAAGATGCCCGACCTCCCTTATTATGTGAGTTTCTCTTCCCCGTTCTGGAAGTTGAGGGTGGGTGACTATCGCACCTATACGGAGGCGTTGGTGGCTGCCAATATGATTAAGAAGGAGTTCCCAGAGTTCTCTGCGGAGGTCTTGGTCGTAAAGGACGAGGAGACTCGCGACTTGACTTTCGAGCAGGCAGAGAAAAGAAGATAAGGTTTTTCATGAATTAGTTCGATTATGGATAAAGATTTAGAGATAAAACCTTGGGATTTGGCGAAGTTTCCCAGTGCCGAGAAGACGGCAGAGTTGGCTCCGCTTTTTAAGCAAACACTCTCCCTCCTTGGTGAGGATCCTGAACGGGAGGGGTTGTTGAAAACGCCCGAACGAGTGGCTCGTGCCATGCAGTTCATGACTTACGGTTATAAGTTGGATCCGTGCGAGGTGTTGCGTTCGGCGATGTTCGAGGAGGAGTATCGTCAGATGGTCATCGTGAAGGACATCGATTTCTATTCGTTGTGCGAGCACCATCTTTTGCCCTTCTTCGGCAAGGCGCATGTGGCCTACATCCCGAACAACAAGATTACGGGTTTGAGCAAGATTGCGAGGGTGGTGGAGATCCTTTCCCGCCGTCTGCAGATTCAGGAGCGTCTGACGACCCAGATCAAGGATTGCATCCAAGACACGTTGGAGCCATTGGGCGTCATGGTGGTTTTGGAGGCACAGCACATGTGTATGCAGATGCGTGGTGTGCAGAAGATGCACTCCGTAACGACCACCTCCGATTTTACCGGCATATTCAATACGGCGAAGACCCGCGAGGAGTTCGTCAATTTGATTAGTAGGAAGTGACAATTGAAATGTTGAAGGGTGTGTAATAGTTCGCGAAACCGCCCATAAAAACAGCCGTTTTAGGGTCAAAATCCATTGATTGGGTCTCTAAAACGGTTGTTGCATTTATGAAGGCTCAAACGGAATTTGAAAATCATCTTTTTACTGATGAGTCTTCCGAAAATTTGATTCTTATCCTTGGCGAAAAACGCTTTGATATGGATGGCAAAATCTTTTGGGAGAACCTATTCTTTTGTTTGTTGGAAATGGGGGTGTTTAAAGAAACTTTTATGGAGAAAAGGTACAAATTGATTGTAAAGTTCTTTTTGACAATAGGCATTTTGTTGGAAGGATGCTCTTATTTTCCGAATACTCGTAAAAATAATTCCTATGAGTATAAGGAAGATACTATTAGTTGTGTCAACCCAATTGAGCCTAAAATAATGTTTAATTCTGTACTTAGGATGGAAGACTATAAGTATGAAGGTAGAATATTTGTTCCGTTTGCTCTGACTATTGACACTATAATCGGTGAAACGATTAGGGTTAAAGATGTGAGAATCGCTTGTATGTACAATAAGGTCACACCTGACTCAATTCTTAAGAAAGATTCTGTCCTTCAAGAAAAAGTCAAGGATTGGTTATTAAATAACATATATACAACAAAGGATTCTATCCGAGGTAATATGGTGTTTGGAACGGGAGTCGTGATGAAGCATTGAATATTGGATTTCTTATAGCAGGCCCCTTCCCCTTCGTTAAAAAAGACTTTTGCGGAAGTGTGGAAATGTCTACTTTGACAGGAATCAAACAATCTTGTCGAATCCAAGAGATCCGTTTGGTGTAGATGTCTCCTGCTTTCTTCGGGGAGGATTGTAGTACCCAACACTTATGTCCATTCAGAGTCTCCTCGCGCAAGAGTGTATGGGTGTCCTCTTCAAGGTTGCGTCGCCCCATGTCGTCATAGGTGAAGTCGGTTCCCATGAAGTAGTCGGTTTTCGAGGAGGACCCACTGATGCGTCGGGTTTTCTTCATGGCAGGCAGATAGAGCCATTTGTCATCGTCCTTGTTGGCTTGGTCATAATCCCAAGTGAGGAATCCCGTGCCTTTCACATCGCTAGGGTAAAGGAAGAACATGATGGTTTTTCTGATTAGCTATAAATAGGGAGGAAAACGGCGAAGGAATCAGAACGGAAAAACCTTGGAAGCACAAGAGTTGTACGACCAAGGCTCTGTTTAATTACGACTTTTTGAGTTTTATTTAAAATGCTTTAAAAGCCTAAAGGTAAGATCTCCTCCTACCAATCATTCCCTACGATGAAACAAAAGGTTGGAGGGGGCAAAACATAGATAGCCCCAGACTTTCGCCTGGGGCAAATAATCAAATTTAAATAGTTTTTATTATTTGAAACTGTGGAAGAATGAAGGGAATCCAGTGACGGTTATCACCTTTGTCTCGATAGTTCCACTCTTTGGATCGTAGGTGCTGAATCCATTGTATGCATCGTTGGCAGAGCCGTAAACGATTTTTCCTTCGTGTATACCCATGGCGATACCATGGCCATTGGAGCGAGGAAGTCCTTCGATAACCTTTACGGTCTTATTGCGGAGGTCTACGACGACCGGTGCTCCCGTGCGGGCTGTATACGTGTTGGTGTTTTCTGGGTCGAGCCCTATCGCATATCCGTAGGCGTAGAGAATGCCGTTGGAGGTATATTGACATTTTGCCAAGATGTTTAGGTAGTCGCATGGCAAGCCCTCCACCTTGGTGTTGGTCAAATTGAATGTATAGCTTGGGTCGAAATCCGTCTCGCCTTTCTTGATGCGTGCGATACCTGCGTCAAGTCCTGGAATGTAGCCGAAAGAGCCTACACAATTGATATAGATGTCCCCGTTCTCGTCTTCAAAGATGGATTGGTTGTCAATTGGACGGGTAGGTCCGCAGATGCCGAGCGAGGTGTTGCGGATTCGCTTGATGAAGCTGTCGTCCGACACCTTGTAGAGTGCCATCTCAATCGCATTCTCCGTTGGCATCCATTGTGAGTTGTACTGCTCCAAGGCAACGTATAGAATGTTGTCTCGAATGTACATGGCTCCAGGGTAGGCGGATACTCCTTCGTTACGAAGAGAGGAAACGTCTATTCGAGAAATCTCCTTCATCGTCTTCGGATTGAAGGCAATGATCAAATCCAAACTTTGGCAACATACGTAGGCCTTCTCCTCAGAGGCTTCTACGACGTTTGCCGCACTCGAATTGGCAGGAAGGGGCATGGCACCTTGCAGTTCGAGTTGGTCCGAATTGTTTAGCACATAACGTTTCAATTTCAGTTCCGTTCCGCCCATGTAGTCTGGGAAAACGTAGATGTTTCCGCTCTTGCAGACGCATGGATAAGAACCGAAGCCGAGAGGTATGGCGTTTTTGTTGTCGTAGTTGACGCCTCCGCTGAAATCGCTGATGGCTTGCAGATAGCCACTGCCGCTGTCACCTGATGGATTGGTTACGGTGGTGGAGAAAATAATCTTTCCTGATGCCGATGAGGTGTTGTCGTCCTCGTCATCTTCGCAGCTGGTGAAGATGCTTGCGAAGGCTACGGCAAAAAATAAATACTTGAATTTCATCGCTGTATAATTGTTATTTGTTAATATTCTATTTAAGTGTTACTTGTTACTTCATCACATATCTTACCTTGAAAGAGAAGTTCCTTCCTGGCAAAGGACGATTGAGGTCTGAATAGACCGTTCTGTCAGTCAAGTTCTTAGCTTTGAAGGAGAGTGTCCACATGTCGTTTCGGAAACTATGTTCAATGCCGGCGTCAAACGTAAGTGAAGTCGGAATCTTTCGATCTTGATATTTGCTCATCTCAAAGTCGTAGAAATATTCGTGGACGTAAGAGGCATCTACTAGGAAACGGCTGTTTTGGTTCTTGCCGCCGAAAAGGTTCTCCTTGTGTAGCTCGATGCCTGCATTGGCGAGCAGATATGGAATGTTGGGCATACGTTTGTTGTACGTAGGGTTGGCAGCCTCTGAACCTGTTTCGTGCTTGCGTCGGTCTCTCAAATCTTGGTAGGTACCGTTGGCGTAGAGGTAAAGGAAGGAGGTGGCGTCTCCTTTAAATTCGAGTTCCACACCTTGGGTTTGTACTGTGCCGAAGTTGGCGTAGCGTGCCATGGAAGGAATCATGTCCGCTTGGTAACGGATCATGTCTTGGAGTTCGTTAAGGAAGAAGTTGCCCTCAATCTCTATGAAGCCATGTTTGTTGTTGTGATGGTAAAGAAGACCGGCGTTGAGGCCGTTGCATCGTTCTGGAGCCAGGTTGGTGGCAGGCAGGATAGAGTAGCCGTTGCCCACCAATTCTTCGGAGGTTGGAATCCTCACTTCCGAACTGAAGGAGGCTTTTGCCAGCAATTTCTTGGTGAACTTGTAGCGCAACGACTCACTTCCGCCCCAATAGTTGCGGCTCAGGCTTATCTCTGTCGGATTGTTGATGAACGTTTGTTCCAACACCTTTGTCTCGGAGGAATAGTTGAAGTTCTTGACCGTGGTGGCGCTCATGAATTTGCCGTCCAATAGCGTCAAGTCGTAGGAAAAGCCGACCGTAAAGCTACTCATGTGGCTCGGGAAATTGGTCTGGTAACCGAAGGATTTGTCCATCAACTCATTCTTAGGTTTCTGCCGTGTATGGGTACCATAGAGGTTGAGATTGAAGGTGCTATATTGATTCATCAGATAGCTTAGATTCAACTTGCTGGCGTAGTCGTCTGTCCGGTTGTCTGAGTCGGACGCGTAGTTGCCTTGTTCGCCACCATAGGCGGATACGGCATTGTATCGGTTTCCATCCCAGTCGTAGCGATAGGGAGCGGCATCATAAAGGCCATTCTTTCCGTAACTATAGCAGGCATCGAAATCGAAGTCAAGTCCCTTGGCTATGAAATTGTCTTTCTTGAGCGTAAGGGCTGAAATGAGTGCCTGTCCATGGGTGTAGGCTTCGCGAATGTCGAAGTCGATACCTTGAATCTCCGCACGGGTGGCGGTATAGACCAATTCTAGTTTTGCCTCGTCGAAATACCATTTGGTTGCTTTGAGCGAACCGCCGACCATCGCTTTTTTGAATTGGTCGTGGTCACGTTTCACCACTCGGTTGTCGAGGTTCTGCAGTTTCATCTCGTAGTCGTTGTCGGAATAGGTCAACACCCCTCCCAGACCGAACTGAAGGCCTGTCTTCTTATTGTTACGTTTAAAGGCGGTGTTTAACTTGTGCGTGTTAAAGGAGGCTATCTCGTAACTTGCGTCCAGATAGACGGGTGGATACTCTTTGGTCACGACGTTTACGGCTCCTCCCAAGGCTGAACCTCCGAAACGGTAAGGGACAATCCCCTTGTAAACTTCGATACGTTCAATCATATCGGTAGGCACATCGTTGAGTGACATGTAATCACTGAGTTGACCGATGGCGGCTTCGTCAATGTAGATTCCCATCCGTTTGCCTTCGAGTCCGCGGACGGATATTCTGGAGGCACTGCCCACGCCTCCCGTGTTTCGTACGGTTATGCCGGTTGTTCGTGCTAGTGCATCGTTGATGTTTGTGCTTGTTCCTTCCAATTGTTTGACGGAGATGACGGAGATGGGCATAGATGCTTCCCGCATCTGACGAACATCGTCATGGCCGACGATGACAAATTCTTCCAATTCTGCATTAAGAAACTCCTCTTCTTCGTTTTGTGCGTTGGTGTTGGTCAACGCAAATATCGACAATATTCCTATTGCTGCTGATTTCGTTGCATCCATATTTTATGTTTTTTCTGGATGCAAAATTACCTTGTCCTACCAACGTGGAATATAGCTATTTTGAGGGATATTGAGCGGTTTGGATTGCTATTATTCGTGAGTGCCCGCAGTTCAACCCATCACTACATCCAATACCATCATGGTGGAGAATCCTATGGCAAAACCAATTGTGCTGAGGTTGGAATGCTTGCCTTGCGAGGCTTCGGGGATAAGTTCTTCCACCACCACATAGAGCATGGCACCTGCTGCGAACGGCAGAAGGAAGGGCATCGTGGCCGTGGCCATCGAAGCGAATAGGAGAACTATTGCGCCCCCAATCGGTTCCACCAAACCGCTCAAGCTGCCGATGGCGAATGCTTTCCATCGACTGTTCCCTTCACTTCGGAGCGGCATGGAGATAATGGCTCCTTCTGGGATGTTCTGTATGGCGATACCCAATGAGAGGGCCCATGCTCCTGCTGTGCTGAAATCGGATGCGACTGCTCCTGCAATGGCCACACCGACCGCCATCCCTTCGGGGAAGTTGTGTATCGTGACCGCCAACGCCAACATCGTAGTTCGGGAGAGGTGGCTGCGCGGACCTTCGACCTCTCCTTGGGGGTGAAGATGGGGCGTGATATAGTCGATGAGTAGCAGAAAAGCGAATCCGCCCAACAGACCGGCTGTCACCTGCCAGATGTTTCCCATCCCCATGGCCGGCATGATCAGCGACCAGATAGAGGCGGCCACCATGACACCCGAAGCAAAACCCAAGAGGGCCTTCTGAAGTCGTTCGGGCAACTCGTTTTTCATGAAGAAGACGAATGCGGAGCCTAAAACCGTACCCGCCAAAGGAATCAGTAGAACTGTTATGATTGCATTCATATTGTTGTCGATTGAGAGTTAGGTATACTGGGCTGTCGCTAGCCGTTAGTTCGTATTTTATGCTTTTTTATTTTCGCAAAGATAGTGAAGGGGGTCGAGAAGTACAATCCCTAAAAATAGCTATTTTAGGAAGTTGCGGATTTGAAAAATCTATTTTCACAGACTCCTTCTGCATTCGACATACATCAAGTCTATTCTGCCGTTCACGATCTCAGACTTCTTAATCTCCCATCCGTTCGTATGGAGAAACGAGGCATATTGGTCAGCTGTCCATTCGTGGGCAAATTTAATTCCGACGAGGCTTAGGATTCGTTGCCACAGATTTTTTTTGCCGTTGAAGATGTAGTTCGGGGCGATTAAGGTTCCCTCCCTTCTCAGCACTCGGCTTATCTCGCTCAAGGCCACTTCGGGATTCGGGATGATGTGAAGAGCACTCGCTATAACTACGATGTCGAAGGAGTTGTCGGCATAAGGCAAATCGGTTGCATCTGCTATTTCGAAGCGGACGTTGGAGGGAACGAATCCTTTCTTTGCCGTCTCGATCATTTTGGGCGCATAGTCAGTCGCAACAACGCTTTCGGCATTGTTGGCGATATGTTTGGCAATCATGCCAGGACCTGTGCCTAGTTCAAGGACGCACTTGCCGGCCACGGCCAGCGAGATCTGCTTATATAGATAGTCGTAGATGTTCTTCTGCGACTTCATCGCACTTTCGTAAATCGGTGCGAAACGATTCCATACGTTGTTTCCCATCATTTCTTTTCTTTAGTTCACGAAGCAAAAATAGGATATTGATTTTGCAGTTTGGTTGCAAATGATTAGGTCGACTTGCCTATGGCCTCAACTCTAAAAAAAAGACGAAAGTCAAACGCACTAGTGGCATTCGACTCTCGTCCAATCATGAAAAAAATTATTCTCAATTGCCTTTATACATTTTTTTTCTCGTTCAGGGAAAAGATGAACAGATAAATACCTGCAATCACCATAACTGGGTGTATCAGTAGCTGTACGACGTTGAACTCCGTAAAGAGTTCCGCAGCGTGCAAAATGTTGAAGACCATCATGAGACCAGCCAAAATCAGGTTGATGGTCAGCATGGCTTTGCATCGACGATATTGCATACACAACAAACCACACATGGGGATAAAAAACGAGAGCGAAATCATGAGGATGAGCATCCCGATAGGTGCCTCTCCTTTCGCATCGGGCATGGCAATGTTTACTCCCCAAAAGGCGGGCAGTATGTCAGCCAGCATGTGCATGGCAAATCCGACCATGATAACTACCCACATGAACGATACTTTGCTAATTCTGTTTTCCATATTTTGAATGTTAGAAATTAATTACCTTTTTTGGCTGTCGCGATGAGCCAATGCCTCTTCTCGTCGACGGAAACTTCCACGTCGACAAATCCTACATTTTCGAGGTGTTCCTTGATCTCCTCCCTATTGTAAGGGTGCATGCCCTCTACGATGCTTGACCATTTGGCGTCGGAGGGTTGCTCGCCGTCCGATTCGTTCACGATGCAAAATTGAGCACCTTGTGACATGACACGTTGCACCTCCTTGAAGCAATGTTCGATGTTTGGCCAAAAGTAGATGGTTTCGAAAGCGGTTACGAGTTGAAATTGTTCGTTGGCGAAAGGCAACTTCGAGACGTCGCCTTCCAATACGGTGCATCGTTTTTGTTGGACTGCCTCTGAGTTGAAACTCCGTGATTTGTTTACTGACACGGCAGAGTAGTCTATTCCCGTGACTTGTCCGTTTTTGCTTCGTTCTAGCATTCTTGCTAGGTTGGCGCCGCCTCCGCATCCGATGTCGAGCAGTTCGCCTTCGTTTGGTACTGTGATCTTTGCAAATGCCCATTCGGACATCGCTGCGTGTGAACCGGTGTTCATGCCGTTCACCATGATTTTCCCGAAAAATCCATCAGGTTTTCGGGCGTTGTTGAATATCTTGCTTAAAAGCCCCATAGTCCTCAACTTTATATGATTATTACATCGACAAAAGTACTCTTAGAGGATTTCGGGCGGAATAGCCATTAGTTTGTATTTTTTCGCTAGTCGGTAACCATATTTTATGAGCATTTGTTTTTATTCAGGTGTTGGTTTTAGGGCATAAGAAAAGAGGGAATACCTTATGCGATATCCCCTCCTTCTAGTTATGGATGTAGAAACAGTTATGCTGTCATAGCGTGAGGTTCTCCTCTTCCTCAATGGCTGTCCGCGTTGGACCGAGCTTAGCCAAACGGTTAATGTTGAACAATATGGCAACCAATAGGATGGAGCAGACGACCAAAATCCAAGGAGTGCCACTCGTTCCGATATTCTCCGGATCCATTCCGTAGGTCATTCCCTTGAAAAAGAAGTAGTACAGGACGATGACCACGTTGTTGGTGAAATGGGCGGCGATGGGAAGCCAAAGCGATTTGCTCCAAACTCGCATGTAACCGAAAAGTCCTCCCATAAGGATGATTGGGATGATTTTCCCTATTTGGAAATGGATGAGGCCGAAAAAGAGGGCTGTGATCCAAATGCAGATATGGGAATTCTTGATGCTTCGTTGGATGGTGCCGAGAAACATTCCTCGGAAAAATAGCTCCTCGCTGAAGGCGGGAAGTATTGCCATGATGAAGATGTTTGTTAATAGGGCTCCTATGTCCATGTTTTCCAACATCAATCGGATGATGTCGTCGTTTTTGTTCTCCAACTCTTTGATGTATCCTAAAGAGTCAGGGATGAGGCTCTCATTCAGTACGGTGATGTAGTTGATGAGTGGTATGGAGAGTAGGGCCGCTATGCAGCAGAATAGAATAGCCATGCCGTTTCCCTCTTTCAGGGCCAGCAGTTTGCGTGGATTGTGACTGAACAGGAAACCCAGGAGCAAGGCGCTGCAGATAAAGACGAATAGGGCAAGCAAGACTTGCGCAACACGTATTTGGGTCACTTCATCAGAAATATTGCCTATCTTGCAGATTCCCAAACTTAGGATATGTCCCAAGCAGAGAAAGAAGGCAGGGATGAAAAGGATAAGGAGAGCTTTGGCCCAATACCGGTCATTGCTGAAATATCCTTTCGTTTTGTTGAGTATAGTTTTTAGTTTCATGACGTTAATTTTTGGAGGGTTTGACATTCGTTTCCATCGGTTGGTAATGGAGTACGAGAAGAAACCTTCCCGCTCTCAGAGAGGGGTGAAAAGGAAGCCGTAAATCACTCTTCGATGTCGAACTTTTTTATGGCATCGAGGATGGCATCGTACTCAAATCCGCGTCCCAGACCAAAACGGATCAGTTTGGCTTTTGCATCGTATGCGTTTTTGTATTTGATGCTCTTCAACTTGGCCTTCAGTAGGGTCTCCAGCTGTTCGGAATAATCCTCCTCTTCAATTTGCTCGATGGCTTCTTGGATATTCTCCGAACTGATGCCCTTCTCTTTCAGCGAATGGATGATTTTGCCTTTTCCCCATTTTGCGAACCGATGTTTATCTTTAACGAAGAATTTAGCGAATCGATTCTCGTCGATGTACCGCTCTTGCAGGAGCCGTCCTATGATTTTTTCGCCATCTTCGCTATTTATACCCCAAGATAATAATTTTTTTTGAATATCCGATATGCATTTTTCAGAAAGGGAGCATAAAGATGCGGATTTTGCCAACGCCTCTTCGTATGTTATCGTTTTTTTCATGGCCGTTTAGCGGTTTATGAGGGCACGAATCATGCGGTCTTTCCCGAATATGTCCTTTTTGAGGGTCACCTCCTGGTAGCCTTGTTTTTCTAACAATTCTTGGGTCTCTTTTCCGAGCGCCTCATTGATCTCAAAATAGAGTTTGCCTCCGTCGTTGAGGTGGGTAAGTCCGAATTTTCCGATGGCTTCGTAGAAAACAAGAGGGTTCTCGTTGGGAACGAAAAGGGCCATGGCTGGTTCGTATTCCAAGACATTGGCTTCCATCTGTGCTTTCTCTTTCTCCATGACATAGGGCGGATTGCTGACGATGATGTCGTATTTCTCCTCGTTTATGTTTTGGGGAGCGAGGATGTCGTCCGTGATGAAGCGTATTTCGCATTCGTTCTCCTCCGCATTCCTTTTCGCTGTGGCGATGGCCTCTTCCGAGAGGTCGAGCGCGGAGACTTGGAAGTTGGGTTTGTATTTCTTGATGGTGATGGCTATGCAACCGCTACCTGTGCAGATGTCGAAAAGTGAGCCCTCTTTCTGGATGTTGTCTTTCAATATCCACTCCACCAACTCCTCCGTCTCTGGGCGGGGAATGAGTACGTTGCGGTTCACCTCCAAATTGATGTCGAAGAAGTGGCAGTGCCCGATGATGTATTGGATGGGCTCCTTTTTCTGCAGTCGTTCCATCAGCGAGTTGAGGCGTGACTGCTGCTCCTCTGTCAGAGATAGGGTGTCGGCCGCAAAGAGTGCCGCTTTGGTGCAACCGCAGAGATTTTGCATCACCATGAAACAGATGCTTTGGATCTCATTGCGGGAATAGATACCTGCTAGTTGGTCGTAGAAGTAATTGAGCGTGTTGCGCATGATTGTTTTTTGTTTAGAAAACTAACTATGATTTGATTTTTGAATTCGTTGTTGATTATTGCCTAGGTGCATTCTCCGCTTCCTCTATTTTCACAAGAACGTATTTTTTGTAGTAGGTCAGCAGAAGCGAGGTGACGGGTAGCGCAATGATAAGGCCCAATACGCCAAGCAGCATTCCCCAAATGGAGAGGGAGAGCAGGATGATGGCAGGATTGAGTCCCATTGATTTTCCCATGATTTTGGGAACGAGGAAAAGGTCTTGTATCAGTTGTACGACCGCATAGACCACCCCTAACGAGAGGAGTCCGACTCCGATGGATTCGTTCGTCTTTATGCATTCGATCAGCATCAGCAGGATGGTGACGGGGATGCTGGCAATCTGCAAGTAGGGAACCAAGTTGAGAATTCCGATGATGGCACCCATCAGGATGCAGAGAGGCATTCCGATGAGGGAGAATCCGATGGCGAACAGCACACCTACGATGAAGGCCACAAGGGCTTGTCCTCGGTAGTATTTGCTCATTTTGTTGCCCATGTCCTCAATCAGGGACCCTGCGAAATTCTTGTGCTTGCGTGGCACCGCGGCGATAAAACCATCTTTTAGTTTCTCGTAATCCTTCAAGATGAAGAAGACGTAGAGCGTCACGAGAAAGGCGATGAAGGAACTGATGACGAGGTTGATTGTATTGTTCAGCAATCCCCAGGCATGGGGGAATATGCCCTTGATGGAGGAGAGGATCGTCTCCTTTTGAAGCAACGCTTTCACATCGATCCCGACGAGCCATTGGTGCAGGTATTGCCGCCACTCTTCAGGGAGGGATATGGTGTTTTCCTCTTGTGCCCAATTGACGAGTACCCCCTTTAGACTATACAGCTCAGCCAAGATGGAGGGAATGAAAAACATCATGGAGCCTGCGACGATGGTTATGATCAGGATCATGACCAAGGCTATGGCTAAGCCACGGTTCCGGACTTTCATCTTGTCCTGGACGAATAGCACGACGGGGTATAGCAGGTAGGCGAAAAGCCATGCCACGAAGAAGGGCAATAGTACGGGACTGAGGTATTTGACCACCATAATCAACACTACGGCCAGGACGCTGAAGATGACTAATCTCACCGTCCGGTCGAGTGTGAAAGGTTGTGATAGCGAAAACTTCATCTGAACAATTTTAAACAGCTTTGTAGGACACTCTTAATTAGTTCGCCAAAACTTTATATGCCTTGTCTCCGATCAGGACAATCAGCAAGTTTTGTTTGCCCAAGAAGATGGAGTTGTCTCCTTGCTCTACGTTACCTTCGTAAAGTAAACTACCTTGGGCATTGAATATCTTCACCTGTCCTGCTTTCTCCGCATGGAGTAGGAGCGTACCCTCCTGATAGGAGAGAAGATCATTTGCTGCAATGGCCTCCTCTGTTTGGGTGAGGGTGCAAGACGGAATGTTCTCCGATTTGCTTAGGATGATGCCGTCCTTTTCGAGCGTGAGGTAGGTCTCTATGCTCAAAGGCTCGATGGTGAATTGAGTGCTCTTGTTTGTGGTTAGCTTCGCTTCCTTGCCCAACAGACCGAAATAGTTGACGTTGATGCAGTCGGATGAGACGATGAAGAGGCGGAACTTGTCTGATTTGACAGGGTCGAATTGGGTCGTATAGTTGCTTCCGATGGAGGCTCCCGACTCAATGGTGATCCACTCGCCCTCTTTCTCGTATTGAAGTTCGTAGGAACGGATGTTGCATCCGATGCCCGATGTCTCGTCAATGATGGAACTGGTGATGATAGTTGGCTCTTCCAAATCTATCTCCAACCATTCGTCGGTTGTCCCCGCAGCGCCCCAACGGCCTTCGTCTCCGACAACCAAGGCATTCTCCGCTTCCCATCCGAAGGTGCCCTCTTCGTTCATCCAAATGGAGGAGGCTTTGATATCCTTTACTTTAGCTATGCTGTTGAGGTAAATCGTTGCCTCGGAATCCAGATCCTTGCTGATGACAAGGGAGACCTGATGGGCGGATTCGCAAGGGTCGCTTTGTGGTTCGATGTTCCACTCGATGGTGCGTCCCGCTTTCATTGTGATGGTGGTGATGCTGTTGGAAGGAAGCGACACCTCTGCTCCTTTGGTGTAGTTGCCGATCACTTTGCTCCAAATCTCCTTGTCAGGAACAGTTTGGATGATTTGACCTTCTTCCGGTGAGTCACCGCCTATGGCGATGCTGGCGGACTTGTCGCCGTATCCCTTGTTGATCAGGACGATTGTGAACTCCTCTCCATTAGGCGATTTGAAAGCCGTGCTTATCACGTCTTGGTCTGTCGAGGAGGAACTTACGACTTGCCAACCTCTTTGTACGAATTTTGAGAAGTGTCTAAGTCCGTGGTATTCAGATTGAACGGTGAATCCTTTGTCGGACTTCCATTGGCTTTCGTCCCATGGATTGTCAACGGTGATGCAACCTCCCGATTCGCCCCAAAGCAAGTTCCAATGGAGGTAGGAGACCACTTTGTTGTAGTTGATGGCGTTGGCGATGAACCATGCCGTGTGGAGGGCATCTTGCTTCCGTTGGTCGCGCATGGAGCAGTTCTCCGTCATGAAAAGCGGTTTTTGGCTCTCGTAGACGGCGAGACCCTTCATGGCGTTGATGTAATCGTCAGGGTAACTGTATTTGTCGTTGTCGTGCGATTGGTCTCCACTATGGTAGTAGTGGAAGCATATGCCGTCGAGCAAGTTGAGATCCAGCTCGTTGAGGTATTTCTGGGTGTTGTTCCAACCTATACCGAGGGGTTCGGGTCCCATGAATTTAGGACGGTTCTCCATGCCTTCCATGGCATTATACACGGCTTTCAGGGCTTTCCCGTAGGAGGCAATTTCGTTGCTCTCCTTTTCGTCGAAGAGCGTCGCTTCGTATTGGGCGTCCATGTCCGGTTCGTTTTGGATGCTGATGTAGTCGGGGTAGATGCCCACGGCGTGGTATCGTTCAAGCGATTGGCGCCACCATTGTCCGAATTTGTCGTAGACGAACTGACCGTTCTCTTTAGCGAGGGAAGCTTTTACGCCTCCGTTGCTTCCGTTTATCGAGTTGTTCGCTTTCATCGAAGCCGGTGCGCTCCACGAGGACATTTCGATGAAGAAGTTCTTTCCCAAACGTTTTTTTGCTTCGTTTACGATCTCAGCGTCGTCGCTCAAATCTTTGTTCATATCTTGCGACCAGTTGCCTAAGCGCAATCCGGAGATGCCGAGTCCGTTGAAGAGAGTGTCGTAGAGAGCGGCTTTGTTTTTGTGTGCCGTATACCAATTTTGGTAGTATACGATTCCTCCTCCGATTCCTTCGATAGTCTGTTGCGTGTCGCCGGGGTTCACGGAGATGTTCGCGTCACTTGCATTCGCTTGCGCGCAAGTCAAGGAAAGCAGACCTAAATATGCAATTCGTTTGATGCTCTTTTTTTTCATGTGTAGTATGTTTTAAATGGAAGATGAGCCGAACTCACCCTTTGCACAAATATAATCATATTTGCTGAATTTGTCTAAAATTTCTTTCGGACGACATGAAAATTGAGCGGATACGGGTCGAAAAAGCCGATTCTCCTTTTCTCCTAGCATATCATCCCTAGATTTGGTAAAAATCAATTATTTGTGTAACTTCGCTTTTCTGATGGTGAATAGTTAGCAAGCACCTAATATAGAGGTATGGAAAAAACTGAATTGTTGGATAGTATCCTAAAGGATATCAAGGAGTTGGAGCTTCTGGTGAAGGGAATGGAGGCCATGGAGCCAATTCCTGACGTGGTGAAGAAATTGGCCTTAGTGCAGGCTCGGAACGTTTTTGACGGATTGTCGGCTGTCGGCTGTGCTGGTGCTTCTCCTATAAAGACACAATTATCCCATGTGGTGGATTTGGCGGATGCCGGCATTTGTGTCCAATCGATTCCGCAGGATCAAAACTCTTTGCCAAACGAACCGAAGAAGGAGGAGACTCCTATCCCGACTCAGGTTGAAAAAGCCAAGATTGAGGAGGCTCCGGTGGAGAAGAAACCCGAGCCGGTGGCGCCTGTCGTGGAGCTGGAAAAGGAGGCTCCGGTAGTGGAATCTCTCCCTCTTGAAGAAAAAAAATCGGAAGAAAAGAAAAAAGAAGAACCTTCTCAACCGATTGAAATAGAGAAAGAACCGATTCCAGTGGCTTCGGATAAAAAGAAAAATGTGGAGCCTGAAAAGGAAATAGGCACGGTTATTGCATCAAAAGTTGTTAAAGAAACGCAAGAGAGGGTCATAACCAACGAGCGTTTCCGTACTGGAGTGCGCTCGCTCAACGAGACGATCCAAGTGCGTAAGCCGGAGAGCCGTTTTGTGGTTTCTTTGAAGAAGGCAATCAACATCAACGACAGGTTCCGCTATCAACGTGAACTTTTCTCCAACAATGCGTCAGCGATGAATGACGCGGTAGAGAAGTTGGATTCGATGACTTCGTTGGAGGAGGCAAAGCAGTTTGTCTCAGGTTTGGGTTGGAAGGAGGAAAACGAGGTGGTGGCCGATTTTATGGCATTGCTGGAGGCTCGTTTCTCCCGAGTTGATTAAACTTAGATGTAAAATGGACCTAATGTTTTTTAGGTCTCTTTAAAAGTGAATTTGGGGTCACTACTACTTTATGGCAAAATTGTTTTTGGTGCCTACTCCCGTAGGTAATTTGGAGGATATGACGTTTCGTGCCATCCGAGTTTTGAAGGAGGCCGATTTGATTTTGGCGGAGGATACGCGTACGACAAGCGTATTGCTCAAGCACTTCCAAATAGAGAACCGAATGTTGTCGCATCATAAGTTTAATGAGCATCAGACGGTGCGGGGTGTCGTGGACAGAATCAAGGCAGGCGAAACGGTGGCTTTGGTTTCCGATGCGGGTACTCCGGCGATTTCCGACCCGGGCTTCTTGTTGGTCCGCGAGTGCGTGGAGAATGGTGTTGAGGTGGAATGCTTGCCGGGCGCTACGGCATTTGTGCCTGCGTTGGTCGATTCCGGTTTGCCGAACGACCGTTTCTGCTTCGAAGGCTTCTTGCCCCAAAAGAAGGGCCGTCAGACTAAGATAAAGGAGTTGGCGGAGGAGCAGCGGACTATGATTATATATGAGTCTCCTTTTCGCTTGGTCAAGGCCTTGCGCCAATTTGCCGAAGTGATGGGAGGACAACGACAAGTCTCTGTCTCCCGTGAGATATCCAAGGTCCATGAGCAGACGGTGCGGGGAAGCCTCGACGAGGTGGCCGCTTATTTTGAAGAGCATGAACCAAAGGGCGAAATCGTCATCATCCTTTCCGGAAAGCCAAAGAAGGAGAAGGGCCAAAAGGAAGCTCCTGAAGAGGAGGAAGAGGATTGACGGTTCTGTCAAGAATGGGTGATTACGGACGGATTTGATAAAAAAACGAAAAAATAGTGCGGACAAAAGCAAATAAAATATAAATTTGGACGATTTTTGTCTTGAAAGCATTGAAAAGCACAGGATGGAATGAATATGATAGATTGAAATAAGCAATAAATAATTATTAATTAAAAACAAAAAGATGAAAAAAGTTTTATTTGGTGCATTGATTGCACTTTTGACTGTTTCTTGTAACCAAGAAGAAATCAAGAGGTTGACGTTTCAAAGAGACTCAATCCAACAGGTAAAGGATCAAACAGAAGCTCAGATGAATGATTATTTGGCAACCATCATGTTGGTTCAATCAAATATCAAGAACATCAAGGAGACTGAGATGGGTATCATCCAAAACGTAGAGGGCGCTGAGGGCGTTACTTCTGAAAGCAAGGAGAGAATCCAAGAGAGTTTCCAATCTATCTCTGAGTATATCGCAAACAGTAAGAAGCAAATCGACCAATTGGAGGCTGACCTCGCTTCTGCTAAGCAAAGCGCTGCTAGCTTCAAGGGTATTGTTGCTGGTTTGAAGAGAGATTTGAAGGAGCGTACTGAGGAGATCCAAAAACTTAAGACTCAATTGGAGGAGAAGGATATCAAGATCGCTGAGTTGGACAAGGCTGTTTCTAACCTTCAATCTATGCAAGACTCTTTGAGCAAGGTTTCTGCTCAACAAGCTGCTGCTATCAAGGCTCAAGACGAAGAGTTGAATACTGCTTGGTACATCATCGGTACTAAGAAGGACTTGAAGGCTAAGGGCTTGAAGGAAGGTGATTTGAAGACTGCACGTGTTAACAAGAGCATCTTCACTAAGGTTGATATCCGTGAGTTCACTGGTCTTGACTTGGGTTCAAAGAAGGCTAAGTTGTACACTTCTCACCCTGAATCTTCTTTCTCATTGGACAAGAAGTCTGCTACAGAGAAGACTTTGGTTTTCAAAATCAAGGATTACTCTTCATTCTGGGCAAGCTCAAGAATCTTGGTTATCCAAATCGACTAAGTTTTTTGACATTCCATATAAAAGTCCGGGGGCTTGGCTTCCGGACTTTTTTTGTTCTCTCTCCCCTCTTGAAGGGGCGCTATGACTCATGACCCTTGTTTCGGCTTGGGGCATGCTATGGAAATTTCAATCGTTTTTAACCCCCAAAAACGTATATATTCGGAGAAAATCGGCAAGAGAACTCCTTGCATTTGACGAGGCTTTTTTTTCGGTGTAAAGCACGAAACATTGAATCTTTTTTCTTAACTTTGCAAAATCATTTGTATGTTATTGTATTTCAGCGCAAAACGCTGGTTTTAGGACAATAAGGGAAAACTAAAATAAGTATTATAAAATGAATGTTGAGAGAAAAAATATCGACGAAGTAAACGCAACGCTTACGTTGGTAGTTGAAAAGAACGATTGTAAAGAAAGAGTAGAGAAAACTTTGCGTAGTTATCGTCAAAAGGCTAATGTTCCTGGATTCCGTCCTGGTCACGTTCCTGCCTCTATGATCCAAAAGATGTATGGTAAGGGTGTCCTTGTAGATGAGTTGAACAAGTTGGTTTCAGAGCAACTCCTCTCTTATGTAAAGGAAAACGGCATTAAGATTCTTGGCGAACCATTGCCAAGCGCAGACCAAAAAGAGGTAGATTTGGATGGCGATTCTTTCGAGTTCGTGTTCGATATTGCTATTGCTCCTGAATTTAACATCGAGTTGAATAAGAAGGTGTCTTTGCCTTATTATGAGATTTCGGTAGACGATGAGATGTTGGCAAATACTGTCAAGTCTTATACAGGTCGTTTCGGAAGCTACGACCAAGTGGATGAGGTCACTGAAGCTGACGTGGTTAAGGGTGACGTTATCGAGTTGGCCAATGGTGCTGTGAAGGAAGATGGCATCAAGGTAACGGATGCAGTGCTTTGCCCTAAGTATATGAAGAACGACGCTCAAAAGGCATTGTTCGTCGGAGCAAAGAAGGACGCAGTTGTCGTATTCAACCCTAAGGCTGCTTACGAGAACGAAAACGAGATCTCTTCTTTCTTGAAGATTACGAAGGAGCAAGCTGCTCAACTTTCATCTGATTTCCAATTCGTCATCAAGGGCATTACTCGTTATAAGGAGGCTGAGATGAATCAAGAGTTGTTTGACAAGGCTCTCGGCGAGGGCGTTGCAAAGAGCGAAGAGGAGTTCAAGGCTAAGATCAAGGAGGAGTTGACTTCTTCTTTGACGGTAGATAGCGACTATAAGTTCATGTTGGATATCCGTGACGCATTCCTTAAGAAGTTGGACGGCATCGTCTTCCCTGAGGCTTTCTTGAAGCGTTGGGCGTTGACTACGAACGAGAACTTGAAGGAGGATGTCTTGGAGAAGGATTTCCCTAAGATGTTGGATGATTTGAAGTGGCACCTCATCAAGGAGAAGATCGCTGCTGACAACAAGGTGAAGGTAGAAGATGCTGACTTGAAGGACTTCGCTAAGAAGGCTGCTAAGGCTCAATTCGCTCAATACGGCATGATGTCAGTTCCTGAGGATGTCTTGGAGAACTACGTAAAGGATATGTTGAGCAAGAAGGAGAACTTGACAAACATCATCGACAAGGTAGTGGAAGATAAGATCGTAGCTATCGTTAAGGGTGCTGTCAAGGTAGATAGCAAGGCCGTTTCTTTGGACGAATTCAACAAGATGTTCGAAGAGAAAGAGGCATAATTCTGTTATAGAACATAAAAAAAGAGTCCCGACAAGTGTTTTGTCGGGATTTTTTTTTGCCTATTTCAAAAGAATGAATTTCTTTTGCATCAGATTTCAAAGGGATGTTTGTCTGGCTCGCTTCTCCCTTTTGGGGAAAGTAGGGGAGCGGATGGGTCCGTAAGTAAAGGATATGTTTTCTTGTGAAATGTTCGGGATATCTCTAATGCGATTGTTGAGATTGGTTCTTGAGATCTTATGCTGTAGGTTGGGATTCTTGTTTTCATGTTTTGCAAAATTATTCGTTTATTCATCGGATTCTCTTTCCTTGTTTCATTCAAAACCTAATGGAGGAAAATGGAAAATTGACGCATTAGTGTTTTGTAATTTCGGAAAAATGTATAAATTAGATGTTGAGTTTAGGTGATGTCGGGAATGGAGGTCGGCTCAAGGATGCCGTTTCGCTTTTATGGCGCCTCTCCTCGGTCGGAATCGGCTCAACACAAAGGAAACCGTTTGTCTGAAAGAATCAGGAAGCATGCTCCTATTGAGAAAAAGCTCTCGTTTGAGGTTTGTAATGGAATAATAGATAATTTAATATGAATAACGATTTTAGGAAATTTGCCACGGCTCATTTGGGTATGAATGGCTTGGCGTTGGATCAGTATATGAGCGTGACTAACCAATATGGATATATATCTCCTACTATCTTGGAGGAAAGGTCGCTGAATGTCACGCAGATGGATGTCTTCTCTCGTTTGATGATGGACCGTGTCATTTTCTTGGGAACCCAAATCGATGATTATACGGCTAATGTCATCCAAGCTCAGTTGCTCTATTTGGACACTTCCGATCCGGGCAAGGACATCTCCATCTACTTCAATTCGCCAGGCGGTTCCGTCTATGCAGGCTTGGGCATCTATGATACGATGCAGTATGTCGGCTGTGACGTCTCCACCATCTGTACGGGAATGGCGGCTTCCATGGCGGCTGTCCTCTTGGTGGCAGGAACGAAAGGAAAACGTTTTGCGTTGAAGCACTCACGCGTCATGATTCACCAGCCGATGGGCGGTGCGCAAGGTCAAGCTTCCGACATCGAGATTACGGCAAGGGAGATCCAAAAGTTGAAGAAGGAGCTCTACACGATTATCGCTGACCATTCGGGCAACGATTTCGCAAAGATCGAGCAGGATTCCGACCGTGACTACTGGATGACCGCAGAAGAGGCTAGGGTTTACGGCATGATCGACGAGGTCTTGATCAAGGAGAAGAAAAAAAACGTTGACAAACAAATTTAGGAGAAGAAATAGGTAAAATAGATGGCAAAAACGGTGGATAGATGCAGTTTCTGCGGAAGGCCTAAGAAGGAGGCTAATTTGTTGATAACGGGCATGGATTGCTATATCTGTGACTATTGTGTGGAACAGGCTTACGAGATTATCAAGGACAATCTGCAAGCGAAGGCTTCCAACCAATTCTCAGTTAAGGGCGATGATTTGCCTAAGCCGAAAGAGTTGAAGGCTTTCCTCGATGATTATGTCATCGGACAGGATGAGGCGAAAAAGACATTGTCTGTCGCTGTCTACAACCATTATAAGCGATTGATGCAGAAAGATACGGACGACGGTGTGGAGATCGAGAAGTCCAACATCATCATGGTGGGCTCCACAGGAACGGGTAAGACTTTGTTGGCCAAGACGATTGCCAAGAAGCTGAAAGTTCCCTTCACAATCGTGGATGCTACGGTCTTGACGGAGGCAGGTTATGTCGGCGAAGTTATCGAAAGCATCCTTACCCGTTTGCTCCAAGTCTCGGACTACAACGTCGAGGCGGCAGAACGGGGCATCGTCTTTATTGATGAGATTGATAAGATAGCCCGCAAGGGTGACAATCCCTCCATTACGAGGGACGTGAGCGGAGAGGGCGTTCAACAGGGATTGCTCAAGTTGTTGGAAGGTTCGGTGGTTAATGTGCCTCCTCAAGGGGGACGTAAGCATCCCGACCAGAAGATGATTCCGGTGAATACGAAGAACATCCTTTTCATCTGTGGTGGCGCATTCGATGGTATCGAACGCAAAATAGCCAACCGTCTCAACACGAAGGTGGTAGGCTATGCGGCAACGAAGGATCAGGAGAGATTGGATACTTCCAACCTGTTGCAGTATGTCTCACCGCAGGATTTGAAATCGTTCGGCTTGATTCCGGAGATCATCGGTCGTTTGCCGATGTTGTGCCACCTCGACCAGTTGGATCGGGCGGCTTTGCGTCGGATTTTGACGGAACCGAAGAATTCCATCATAAAACAGTATATCAAGTTGTTTGAGATGGACGGCATCGAATTGACTTTCGATGAGAAGGTCTTCGAATTCATCGTCGATACGGCAGTGGCTTTCAAATTGGGAGCCAGAGGGTTACGCTCCATTGTGGAGACGATAATGATTGATGTGATGTATGAAATGCCTTCTTCAAATGAGAAGACTTTGCATATCGATTTGGACTATGCGAAGGAGAAGCTCAAAAAGGCAAATATTGAAAAATTGAAGGCAGCGTAATTTTTTCCAAAAAATATTGCGAGAGAGAGGACTTAGTATATAAATTTGTCCCCGTTTTCGATAGGCTGCCATTGGGTAAGATTCTTTGTTCACAAACAAAATAGAGCCTTATGGTAAATTTTAATGAACTTACGGAACAGCTGAAGTTGCATTTCGGATTTGACAAGTTCAAAGGCAATCAAGAGGCCATCATTCGAAATGTGCTGGAAGGCAAGGATACGTTTGTCCTCATGCCGACAGGTGGCGGAAAGTCGTTGTGCTATCAGCTTCCCTCTTTGTTGATGGAGGGTACGGCTGTCGTCATATCTCCCCTGATTGCTTTGATGAAGAATCAGGTGGATGCGATGCGTAACTTCAGTGAGGAGGATGGGATAGCCCATTTCATAAATTCATCGTTGACAAAGAGTGCGATTGAGAATGTGAAGTCGGACATCCTTTCTGGAAAGACGAAGCTGCTTTATGTGGCGCCGGAGTCTCTGACAAAGGTGGAAAACGTGGAATTCCTCCGTCAGGTGAAAATTTCTTTCTATGCGGTTGACGAGGCTCATTGTATTTCAGAGTGGGGACATGATTTCAGGCCAGAGTACAGACGTATCCGCCCGATCATTAACGAGATCGGACAAAAGGCGGGAGTCATCGCTTTGACGGCTACGGCCACGCCGAAGGTGCAACACGATATCCAGAAGAACCTGGGTATGTCCGATGCGACTGTTTTCCGCTCCTCGTTCAACCGGCCTAATCTCTATTATGAGGTTCGTCGCAAGACGGATGATGTGGACAAGGATATTATTAAGTACATTAAATCCCAATCGGGCAAATCGGGAATCATCTATTGCCTTAGCCGAAAGAAGGTGGAGGAACTGGCTGAGATGTTGCGTGTGAACGGCATCAATGCTTTGGCCTACCATGCGGGAATGGATAGTTCCACCCGTTCGGGCAACCAGGACAGCTTCTTGATGGAGCGTGTCGAGGTGATTGTCGCGACGATTGCTTTCGGTATGGGTATCGATAAGCCGGATGTGCGTTACGTCATCCATTATGACATCCCGAAGAGCTTGGAGGGTTACTACCAAGAGACGGGACGTGCGGGACGTGACGGTGGCGAGGGCCAATGCATAGCTTTCTATTCGAGCAAGGACTTGCAGAAGTTGGAGAAGTTTATGCAGGGTAAACCGGTGTCCGAACAGGAAATCGGTAGGCAACTGCTGATGGAGACGGCCTCCTATGCGGAAACATCCATCTGCCGAAGGAAGGTTTTGATGCATTATTTCGGCGAGGTTTACGCAGAAGATAATTGTGGTAATTGTGATAATTGTTTAAATCCGAAAAAACAAGTGGAAGGAAAAGAGTTTCTATGTACGGTTTTAGAAACCATCATAGCGTTGAATGAGAAGTTTAAGATTGAGCATGTGATTGATGTGGTAATGGGGAATGAGACGGCTGACGTGTTGTCTTATGGCCATAATGAACTTGAGATTTTTGGTGAAGGCAAGGGCGAAAGTGAGCGTACTTGGCAAACGGTTATCGAAACGGCCATGTTGGAAGGATATATTACCAAAGACATCGAGAATTATGGTATCCTGAAGGTGACGAAGGAAGGTAAGGCTTTCTTGGATAAACCAAAGTCGTTCCACATTGTCGACGAAAACGACGAGGAGGAGGACGAGGAGATTTCGGATGTCCAACTCAAGGGTGGGGCATGCGCGGTCGATCCCGAACTGTTCTCCATGTTGAAGGATTTGCGGAAGAAGATGTCCAAGACCTTGAAGGTGCCTCCTTTCGTTATTTTCCAAGACCCATCTTTGGAAGCAATGGCGACGACCTATCCAATCACGTTGGAGGAGTTGCAGAACATTCCGGGAGTCGGGGCTGGTAAGGCGAAACGTTTTGGCGAGGACTTCGTGAAGCTGATTCGTACCCATGTTCAGGAAAATGAGATTGAGCGTCCTGAGGATTTGCGCGTGCGTTCTGTTGCGAACAAGTCCAAGTTGAAAGTCTCTATCATCCAAGCCATAGACAGGAAAATCGCTTTGGATGACATCGCTGAGTCAAAAGGTTTGGATTTCAGTGAGTTGTTGGATGAGATTGAGGCAATCGTCTATTCGGGTACGAAGATCAATATCAACTACTTCTTGGAGCAAATCATGGAGCAGGATCGTATCGACGAGGTCTTTGACTACTTCAAGGACGAGGCAGAAACGGACGACGTGGAAAAGGCTCTCGAAGAGTTGGGTCCTAACGATTATACGGAGGAGGAGATACGTTTGGTTCGTATCAAGTTCTTGTCTGAAATGGGTAATTAGTCGCATCTCGGCTAAAAAGGAATCGGGCTTTGAGAACTCGAAAGGGTTCTCAAAGCCCGATTTTGTCTTTTCGGTTCCTTGGAAAACGTCGGAACGGATGCCGTAGGGTTACTCTTCGTCGGTGTCTGTCGGCAAATCGTCGTTCTCCGTGTTGAGCAGGAGTATTCCTTCGGGGAGATCCATGGTGATGGTTCTCTTCTCGTCGTCTATCTCAACGATAAATTCGTCTTGCGCCGGGATGAGGAGTTCTTCTCCGTCAGGGGTGCTGAGTTCGAAAAGGATGTTCTCGGTGGAGTCTTCTATTGCCGTAATCTCTCCGATTTCTTCCTTCTCTTTCGTCAGGATGTGGTAACCGACATAGAAAGAGCTGCCTTCCAGTTCGACAGGATCCATCTCTTCTGGTATGAATTTGCGGGCTATGTATAAATCTGCGTTAACGAGGTTCTTGGCCTCTTTCTCGTCGTCTATTCCTTCGAATTTGACCAGCCCTGTCTCATCGTTTTTGAAACGGTAGTCTTCGATAAAGAAGGGAACGAGGATGCCGTCCATCTCACAGATGAAATAGGGGAGTTCCAACTCATCGAAGATGTCGGTCTCGAAATGGAAAGCAAGTTCGCCTTGCAGCCCGTGTGGCTTGGTTATTTTGCCTATCTTCAGAACTTCTTCTTTTGTTATCATATTTTCTTATTGATTGTTGGTGTGGTATTTGTCCAATCCTTCCATGGGTTGCTTGAGGATGAGCGAGATGCTGAAACCGTATTTCTCCGCCACTTCTCTCAACTCCTTTTCGAAGTAGTAGGCGATGGAGCCGACGAAGCCGATGGGTTCCTTCTCCGCATGATATTGGAGGATGTTCCGTTCAAAGAAATCGGAAAAGCATCCCTTGATGAGGCCTTGTACATAGGGCGTCTCCCGATAGCCGTAGATGAATCGGCATAGGGAAGCCAAATAACGGTTGGGGAATGGTTTCTTGTAGACATTGTCCATGACGGCTTGTACAGTCGTTTCCATCTCTTTGAAGAATGCATCTCGAATGGGTTGAGGCATGAGACCTTTCAGACAGTCGGCTACGAATCGTTTCCCGATGGTGGCTCCGCTTCCTTCGTCGCCAAGGATGAATCCGAGGGGCGACACGTTTTGGACAATCTGCTCACCGTCGTATAGGCAGGAGTTGGATCCCGTTCCTAAGATGCAGGCGATGCCTCGACTTTTTTGGAATAGGGCTCGAGAGGCGGCCAACAAAGCGTTTTCGACGATGATTTCTGCCTCTGTGAAAATCTTTCCTAAAGCATTCCGAACTATCGCTTTCTTTTCAGGGAAAGAGCATCCTGCCCCATAGAAAAACAGTTTTTCCACCTTCCTTGCTGGAATCTCTTTGCCGAGGTGTTCCTTTAGCAACGTGACGATCTCCTCCTCGGTTTGATAGAAGGGGTTGATGCCAGGGAAGAGGATCGTTTCGTCTCGTCCGTCTCCCTTTATCCGCATTTCCGTTTTGGTCGATCCGCTGTCGAATATACTATACACGATTCTACTGTTTTTGGTTGTAACCCGTATGAGAATAAGGGGGGATGGGCAAATTCGTTTTACCCATCCCCTTCTTGAACTTATGTCGTTCTATTATTACAATTCAGTGTAGTTGATGCTGAAGGTGTCCATCTCCTCCAACTTTCCGTTTCTCAAGCCTTTCATCAACCAACGGGAACGTTGAGCCGATGTACCATGGTTGAAGCTCTCGGGAACGGTGTATCCTTGGCTTTGCATCTGAAGGCGGTCGTCTCCGATGGCTGCCGCAGCGTTGAGTCCTTCTTCAACGTCACCCTCCTCCAAGGAGTTGTACTTCTTATTGTCGTAGTGGGCCCAGATGCCGGCGAAGAAGTCTGCCTGCAACTCCAACCTCACGCTGAGTTCGTTGGCTTTCTGTGGATAACGGGCTTCTGCCTGACGCTCTTGGTCGAGGATACCCATCAAGTTTTGTACGTGGTGACCTACCTCGTGAGCAATCACATAAGCGTAAGCGAAGTCGCCGCCAGCCCTAAGTTGCTTCTCCATCTGGTCGTAGAAGGAGAGGTCGATGTAAACGGTCTCGTCGGCAGAGCAATAGAAAGGACCTGTGGCTGCGTTGGCTGAACCGCAACCTGACTTTGTGGAGTTCTTGAAGATCTTCAACTTAGGCTTCCTGTAGGTGCCGAGGTTATATTCTTTGAACAACTGATCCCACACATCCTCCGTTCCTGCTAGGATTTGTGAAACGAATACGGCCAAGGAGTCTTCTTTAGGAGAACCTTTGTATTGCCCGTTCCCGCTCGTTGTGGTCATTTGTTGGGTGGCTTCTTGCGTCACGGATTGAAGGGTTTTCCCTAAATCACCACCTGTTGTGAGATAGGTGATTAGTCCGACGAAAAGGAGTCCACCGATACCCAACTTTCCGCCTGTACTCATGCCTCCGCGGGCATCGTTCACATTGTCGCTTCTTCTTCTTCCGCTTAATCTCATAATTAATTAAATTTAGAATTTGGTTTCCGTTAATAATTAACTGGTGGCGAATGGGAAATTCACCTTTTCTCCAATTAAAATGCAAATAAACAAAAAACTACGTTATGAGGTACAAAAATCAGGTCGTTTTTGTGAAAATGATTTTAGGCGGGGATCGTGAGTCGTCCCGGGCGTTTTGCTTTTGATGCTGTGTGATTATCAGAAAGGTGGGCAGAAAAGTGCGAGGTCGAACGATTTTTATGCCTTTTGCCGAGGCTTCTTTCACTAGGAATGAGAAAAAATGAAAAAATCTATTCTTTTTTTGCGTAGTTTGTCTTTAAATGTGTACTTTTATGACTAATTAGAGGCTTATATTAGTGCTTAGATGAACAGAAACTATTAGGCAGAATTTCCTGCCGTTTTGTAAGTGGTTTATTTCCTTTTTGTTATGTTGAACAATTTGGATTGAATGGATTACCTAAGGGCTAATACCCCTCTCTATAAATTAAATAAGGTGAAATTTTTATGAGTTATCTGAATTTTGATAAGTCGCTGTTGTCTAACTTGGAGGAGTCTCTTTCGAAGGAGATGTTGAGAACCAATAAATCCGGTGCTTATCATTGTACTACGATAATAGGATGTAATACGAGGAAATATCATGGATTGCTTACCATTCCTGTGGAAGGCTTAGGGGGCGACAACCATGTTTTGCTTTCTTCTTTTGATGAGACGGTCGTTCAGCATGGAGCCGAGTTTAATCTGGGTATCCATAAGTATGGAGGTGACTACTATTCACCGAAGGGCCATAAATATATGCACGAGTTCAGTTGCGATGTGGTGCCTTATTGCATCTATCGGGTGGGCGGTGTGATTCTTTCGAAGGAGAAGGTCTTCATTTCTCATGAAAATAGGATTTTGATCAAGTATACGTTGTTGGACGCTCATTCTCCGACTACGTTGAGGTTCCGTCCTTTCTTGGCCTTCCGAAGTGTCGATTCCCTTTGTATGGAGAATTCGAATGCGAATACCTCTTACCAGACGGTCCGTTCTGGTATTTCGATGTGTTTGTATCCGGGTTATCCGACTCTGTTCATGCAGTTTAACAAGTCGGTGGATTTCATCTCAGCACCAGCATGGAACAAGGGCATCGAATATCCGAAAGATCAAGAGTGTGGCTATGCCTACAAGGAGGATTTGTATGTGCCGGGCTATTTCGAGGTGCCAATCAAGAAGGGGGAGACGATCATCTTCTCTGCGGGCATCAGCGAGGTGGATCTCGATAAGTTGGAGGAGATCTATAAGTCCGAGCTATCGATTCGTACTTCTCGCTCCAATTCGTTCAACTGCTTGAAGAATTCGGCTCAGCAATTGTTCAATCGCAAATCGCCTGAGGAGTTGTATCTGTTGGCGGGTTACCCTTGGTTTAAGTGCCGTGCCCGCGATATGTTCATCTCTTTGCCGGGAGTCTCTTTGGCGTTCGGTGATTTGACGGGCTTCGAGAAGATTATGGCAACCATGATGCCTGATTTTTACCATCTCATGAAGGGCGAACCGTTGGTGCGTGATGTTCTGGAGATGGAAGACCCAGATGTGCTTTTGTGGGTAGTTTGGGCTTTGCAGGAGTATGCGAAGGAGGCAGGTGAGGAAAAAATGTGGTCTCTTTATGGCCAATTGTTGAAGGATATCATTGATTTCATCGTCAGTCAGCGTCATCCGAACCTCTTCATCCATGATAATGCGCTTTTGTATGTAAATGGCTTGGAGAAGTCTGTGACGTGGATGAACACGACATTCGAGGGACGTCCGATTACGCCAAGAAGTGGCTATGTGGTGGAGATTAATGCGTTGTGGTACAATGCGTTGTGCTTCGCTTCTGACTTGACTGGCAAGAATGGTGAAAACTTCTTGTCCGACCGTCTGCAGACGATGGCGGACAAGGCTAAGGATAGTTTCATCGCTACATTCTGGAATGGCGTATATCTTTATGACTTTGTCGAAGGCTTCAATCAGAATAGGGAGGTGCGTCCGAATATGATATTTGCGGCTTCTTTGCCTTACTCTCCGTTGGACAGCAAGCAGCGGAAGTCAATCGTGGATATCACGACGAAGGAGTTGCTCACGCCGAAGGGGCTCCGTTCGTTGAGTCCTAAGAGCCCTAATTATCGCGGTTCTTGCGAGGGGTCTCAAGTTGGTCGTGATTTTGCGGCTTTCCAAGGTGCCGTTTGGCCATGGTTGATGGGCGCTTATCTTGAGGCTTACTTACGGGTCTATAAGATGAGTGGTCTTTCATTTGCGCAACGTTCCCTGATCGGATTTGAGGAAGAGATGTACCAGAATTGCATCGGTTCCATTTCCGAGATGTATGATGGAAATCCGCCGTTCAAGGGTAGGGGAGGTATCTCTTTTGCCATGAATGTGGCGGAAATATTGAGGATTCAAAAGGTGTTGGGCAATTTCGCCCGTTAAGCACCTCGTTTTTAGGTCTATACGTCGATTGTGGTTACCGGGTATGGGCTAGGTCGTTTAGTAGGCAATTTGAAATGATGAATGTAAGGGTTCATCTTAATTTATAATTTTGTGTATGAGGGCTTTGATGTTTGGTTGGGAGTTTCCTCCCCATATATTGGGTGGTCTTGGTACTGCCAGTTATGGATTGACGAGGGGTATGTCTTTGCAGAGTGACATGGATATCATGTTCATGTTGCCAAAGCCATGGGGAGACGAAGACCAGAGCTTTTTGAAAATAATCAGTGCCAATAAGGTTCCTGTCGTTTATAGGGAGCCGGATTGGAATTATTTGAACTCGGAATTGCAGGGCAGGTTTTCGCCCGAGGAGTATTATCATTTCCGTGATTGCATTCGTGAGGACAATAACCATATAGGGACGAACGGCATCGGGGCTATCGAGTTCTCCGGACGTTATCCGCAGAATCTGTTCGAGGAGATTCGAAACTATGATGCGGTGGCGGGCGTGGTTTGTCGTGCCTATGATTTTGATGTGATCCATTCGCATGACTGGCTCACTTATCCTGCGGGTATCCATGCGAAACATGTGACGGGTAAACCTCTCGTTATCCATGTCCATGCGACTGATTTCGACCGTAGCCGAGGCAATGTGAATCCGGGAGTCTTCAATATAGAGAAAGCGGGCATGGATGAGGCTGACCATATCATAACGGTGAGCAATCTGACAAGAGATACGGTCATTTACCGTTACCATATCGACCCCGCCAAGGTGACGACCGTCCATAATGCGGTGGAACCTATTAGTCCGGAGATTGCGGCCATCCAGCCACGGAGGAACACGAAGGACAAGGTGGTTACTTTCTTGGGCAGAATTACGATGCAGAAGGGTCCAGAATATTTTGTCGAGGCGGCCTACAGGGTGCTTCAGCGCACGCCGAACGTTCGTTTCGTCATGGCAGGTAGTGGCGATATGATGGATAAGATGATTCGTCATGCAGCCTATCGGAATATCTGTGACCGTTTCCATTTCACTGGATTCTTGAAGGGCAAAGAGGTATATGAGATGCTCAAATCGAGCGATGTCTATATCATGCCTTCCGTTTCCGAACCGTTCGGTATCTCTCCATTGGAGGCCATGCAAGTGGGTGTTCCGACGATTATCTCCAAGCAGTCGGGTTGTGCTGAGATATTGAATAATGCCATCAAGGTGGACTATTGGGATATTGATGCCATGGCCGATGCCATCTATTCCATCATTACCTATCCTTCTATGTACAACTTCCTTAAGGAAGAGGGAAAGAAGGAGGTCGATGAGATTAAGTGGGAGTATGCGGCACTCAAGGTGCGTAGGGTATACGACATGGTTTTACATAGATAAATAAAATAACGTATAAGAAATATAATGAAGTCAATTTGTTTCTATTTCCAAGTTCATCAGCCGTTCCGCTTGAGGCGTTATCGCTTCTTCGACATCGGTAATGACCATTATTATTATGATGACTATAACAACGAGGAGATCATAAAGCGTATGGCAGAGCGTTGCTATTTGCCTGCGAATAGATTGATCCTCAATATGATAAAAGAGTCTAACGGAGCTTTCAAGGTGGCTTTCTCCATTTCGGGAATCGCTTTGGAGCAGATGGAACTCTATGCGCCTGAAGTGGTGGATAGTTTCCGTGAGTTGGCAAAGACGGGATGTGTGGAGTTCTTGGCCGAGACCTACGCCCATTCATTGTCCTCCCTTTGGAGCGGCAACGAGTTTGAATTGCAGGTGAAGGAACACGCCAACAAGATTCAGAGCCTCTTCGGGGTGAAGCCTGCTGTCTTCCGCAATACGGAGTTGATCTATTCCGACGAAATCGGTGATCGTGTCGTGGGCATGGGCTTTAAGGGAATGATTACGGAAGGTGCTAAGCATATCTTGGGTTGGAAGAGCCCTAATTATGTCTACTGTTGTGCCAATAATCCTCGCTTGAAGCTCTTGTTGAAGAACTTCAAATTGAGCGACGATGTTACGTTCCGTTTCTCCGATTGGGGTTGGGATCAGTTCCCATTGACGGCCGATAAGTACATCGATTGGATCGCCAATACGCCTCCGGAGGAGAATATCGTCAACCTCTTTATGGGTTATGAGACGTTCGGTGAAATGCAGGGTGCGCAGACGGGTATCTTCGAGTTTTTGAAGGCATTGCCTAATTTCGCCGCACAAAAGAATATCACGTTTAAGACGCCTTCCGAGATTTTTGACACCCAAAAACCGGTGGACAGCATAAATGTCCCTTATCCGATCTCTTGGGCCGACGAGGAGCGCGATCTTTCCGCTTGGTTGGGTAATGAGTTGCAAAGGGAAGCTTTCAACAAGTTGCGCGAAATCGGTGACCGTGTCCGGATGTCGAAAGACCTTAAGATCTTGCAGGATTGGTACTATTTGCAAAGTAGCGACCATTTCTATTATATGTGTACGAAATACTTCTCCGATGGTGCTGTCCATAGCCATTATAGTCCGTATGATACTCCGTATGAGGCATTTATGAACTATATGAATGTGCTGAGCGACTTTATCGATAGGGTCAACTCGAAGTTCCCTGCCGATATGGACAACGAGGAGTTGGATTCCCTGACGAAGACAATCAATGCCCAGGAGGATTTGATTGCCCAGTTGACGAAGGAAAACAAAAAGTTGAAGGCTGATTTGGAGGCTGTTTCAGGTGCTGCACCTAAAAAGTCGACCACGGCAAAGACAACTACAGCAAAGTCAACTACGACAAAGTCGGCCACAACGAAGTCGACCACAACAAAGTCAAAGACTAATAAAAAGAGTTGAACATTATGAAAGCATTGCGCATCGGTATACTTTTTTGTTTTTGTCTGCTTGCCTACACAGGGTATGCGGCAGACAAGAACTCTTTGAGTTCGACCTCTTGGCGATTGGTGAAGGTACAGTGTACGGCGGTGGCCAAGGATGCTGTTTCGCAAGCATACGTGGACAGTAGCCTCGCATATCTCCAGAAACCGCAGGTGGCGGGTGCTGATGCGTTCGAATGCGAATTTACGGAGACGGAGTTGGTCCGTCGTTCGAAAGGTAATGCTGGAAATTGGAAGTATAAGTTAAACGGGAATAAGCTGATTGTGGATTTCGGCAACGGAAAATTGTACGTCTTAGATCTTAAGTCCCTTTCCGATAATGAATTGGTTTTGAGTTTGGATAAAAAGAGATTCTTTATTTCGGAGTATGCACCGAAAGATGAAACTTTGCCAGCCCTCATCCAATCATTGGATTTGGAGTATACATTCCAAGTGAAGTGACCATAGTTTAGGAAGCATCGGGAATTACTTCCTGATGTTCCCTAAATTTTTTCTATGAAAATATCGTTTTTGTGGGTTGCAATTCCTGCCACGTAGCCACGTAGTGGCGACACATCCATAGCCATAGGCTTCAGCCTACGGGATCGGAAACGACGTTCACGAACACGCAAAAGCCAAATTTCGTTAGATTGTTCAAATGTCCGTAGATTTCCATCCGTTCGTTGTTTTTCGCTTTTTCCCGTGGATTTGCATCCACGGCTACGATCTTCCGCTTCCCCGTCGCATACCCTAGCCACGGAGTGGCGACATACATGTAGCCGAGGCCGTGAGCCCACGGAACAATTGATGTTTCTATCTCAATATCAAAGAGAAAAGTACGAATATTTTTCTTCAAACAGGATAATTTTTTTTATTTTTGCCTAAAATAAATCGAGAAAAAATTGGAAAAAGACTTGATTTTTATAAGCAAGCAAGCAAGCAAGCAAG
>JAFZKQ010000011.1 GCA_017553575.1 Paludibacteraceae bacterium | reverse complement strand
GGGTATCCCTCGCTAATCGGCATCTATGCCAAATTGCATCGCAATTAGAGAACCGCCGTATGCCGAACGGCACGTACGGTGGTGTGAGAGGACAGAAAATGAAAGTAGGAAGAAAACTTTCATTTTCTTCCTACTCGATTCATCTATTCTAAACTGAATTAGAATGCCTCTACGATAGGCATGAATGTGTCAGCCTTCAATGCAGCACCACCGATCAAACCACCGTCGATGTCTGGTTGAGCGAACAACTCAGGAGCGTTGCTGCCCTTGCAAGAACCACCGTAAAGGATAGAAGTGTTCTCTGCTGTAGCCTTGTCGTACTTAGCAGCGATAGATGCACGGATGAATGCGTGAACCTCTTGTGCTTGTGCGCTAGTAGCTGTCAAACCTGTACCGATAGCCCAAACTGGCTCGTATGCGATAACACACTTAGCGAAGTCTTGTGCAGAAAGTGTGTAGATGGCAGCCAATTGACCTTCGATAACTGACTTGAACGTGTTAGACTCACGCTCTTCCTTAACCTCACCTACGCAGAAGATAGGAGTCAAACCGTTAGCGATAGCTTGTTGCAACTTCTTGATAAGAAGTGCGTTGTCCTCACCGTGGTATTGACGACGCTCTGAGTGACCCAAGATGACATATTTAGCACCTGTAGAAGCAACCATGCTTGCAGAAACCTCACCTGTGAAAGCACCCTTGTCGTTTGCTGAACAATCCTCAGCACCAACACCGATGATAGAACCCTTAACAGCCTCAGCAACTGCAGCTACTGAGATGTATGGAGTACATACAACTACGTCACAGTTTACTTTCTTGCCAGCCAAAGCGTTCTTCAAGTCGCTTGCCAAAGCGATACCTTCTTGCAGGGTGGTGTTCATTTTCCAGTTACCTGCTACGATCTTCTTTCTCATTATGTAATGAATTTAGAAATGAATAATAATATGTTATTTAAATGAATATTCTGTTTGTCCTTATGCGTTTTCTTCCTTCTTGAAGAATTTGATCAGCAACTTGTCCAAAAGGAAGAGCAGTGCCAACGGCACGATGAAGGCAATGATGGAGAGCAGGATGGCCTTCTGCTTGTCTGGTGATTGGATGACGCCCAATTCCGACTCCTCCAATGGCTTGTCGAAGGTTGGAATGTCTTTGACGCTCCATTTGTTCACTATGACACCTCCCTTGATGAGCACCAATCCAGGATTGGAGCGGACGATCGTCTTGAGGGTGATCTCGTCTGTGTTTACAAACGGATATTCGGCGCTTGCCTCCCGAATGTACTCCTTCATCTCTTGGCTTTCGAGGCCTGTCGCTGTCATGCCGTAGAATCCGTAACCGTTCTCCTTGGCATATTCGTATACGTCGTTGATGACTTTCCGGTTGTAAGTGTAAGCTTTCTCCACGCGTGGCGATACGAGCCAGAAGGTGTAGCTTGGGTCGTTCAACACATCCTCGATGATGTCTCCATCGTCAGGATGGTCCATGGTCAAGTCGTGGATAGGTGGCTCGTAACCCTTCTCGACAATTTCGCTGATGGTCTCCACGTGTGTCCAAGTGGAGTCGTCCTTCGGATAATTCTCCAAGGTGAACTCTTTCTGCACGCCGTCCTTTTCGTAGATGAGCTTGGTCTCGTAAACGTCGCGAGGTGCATCTTCCGGCACTTCCATCGATTGGATGATGTTGGTGCTATTCTTGTAAGGACGGAAGTCGAGGATAGGAAGGTGTACGTAGCAGTAGAGGGATACGGCAATGGCGAAGAGGCCCGAGTAGATGGCGATGAGCCAATCTGTCCGTTGAGAGAAGAGGCTGGAACTATATCTCCTCCAGAGGAATACGATGATTGCCAACGTTGAGAAGATGATGTTTTTCCAGAAAGTCGCCCAATTGCTTATTTTTAGGGCATCGCCGAAGCAACCGCAGTCGGATACGGGGTTGAAGATGGCGATGTAGAGGGTCAACGGAGTCATGACCGCCATGAACAAAAGCGTCAAGATGGAGGTCGATTTTATGTTAGCCCCTACGATGAGGCAGATACCCAACAAAAATTCAAGGGTGGATAGTGCAATGGAGCCGATGAAGGCGATAGGCACAAAGAAATCCAATCCGAAGGAGGTCAAGTAGTCTTCTATTTTGTAGGTGCCGCCGAGGGGATCTACTGCTTTGGCGAATCCTGAGAAGATGAATACGCAACCTAAAAGGATTCGTGAGATGAGAACGACGTTTTTCCTGAATTTTTCGCTTTTAAAAATCTCCAACATAAATTTCTTTGTTTAAAGTTATTTGTTACTATTCTCGCCTGAGATGGCCGCTTCGTCCATCTTGATGATCCCGAACATGGCATAGTTGAGCATATCCATGTAGTTGGCATCGATGCCTTCCGAGATTAGGGTGGTGTTATTGTTGTCCTCAATCTGCTTCGTGCGGTATAGCTTCATCAGGATGAGGTCCGTATAAGAGCTGCTTCTCATGCTACGCCAAGCTTCGTCGTAGTCGTGGTTTTTCGCAATCATCAACTCTTTCGCTTTCTGCATATATTGGTCGTACAGCTTTGTGGCTGTCTTTGCGTCCATGTCGGCCTCGTCTGCGTGTCCGTAGTCGAGTTGGATGAGACCGATGATGCTGTAGTTGACGATTCCGATGAGTTCGGGGCGGATGCCTTCGTCGATTCGTGTCTCTTTCTTTATTTCGATGCTACGGATGCGGTTGGCTTTGATGAAAATTTGGTCCGTGATGGAACTGGGTCTCATGATGCGCCAAGCGGCTCCGTAGTCATGGAGCTTTTTCGTGTATATGTCGCGACAGGCTTCAATGGCCTTATCGAATTCTTGTTCAGTATTCACCTTGTCCCTAACTTTTTTGTTTTGGCAAAAATACCATTTTTTTTGGTCAGTAAGAAATTTAGAGGAGGGTTTTGCGCTGATTTATGTATAATTAATAAATACATTGGCTGGAAGGAACAAGAAGAAATAAAAGTGGCTGATTGTTTGTGATTCTCATTCGCTTTTTTCGTTCGTAAAGACTATTTTTGTATTTTTGCATTTTAAATTTCATGCTCGATTGAAATATCGTACAGGTATGGTGAAGACGAAATACATATTCATTACAGGAGGTGTCTCTTCCTCGTTGGGAAAAGGCATTACCGCTTCGTCTCTTGGTAAGCTGTTGCAAGCCAGGGGATTTAAAGTGTCTCTCCAGAAATTGGATCCATACGTGAATGTCAATTCGGGCATGCTCAATCCATACGAGCAGGGCGAATGTTTCGTGACGGAGGATGGTTGTGAGGCGGATATGGATTTGGGCCATTATGAACGTTTCTTGGATTTCTGTGCGACCCGTGACTCAAATGTTACGACCGGCCGTATTTACCAAACGGTGATTCAGAAGGAGCGACGTGGTGATTATTTGGGAAAGACGGTTCAAGTGGTTCCCCATATCACCGATGAAATAAAGCGTTGCATCAAGTTGGCAAGTGCTGGGGGCGATTGTGATTTCGTCATTACAGAGGTTGGCGGTACAGTGGGGGATATAGAGTCCCATCCGTTTGTGGAGAGTGTCCGTCAATTGAAATGGGAAATGCCCGATGCTTGCTTGTGCGTCCATCTTACTTACGTTCCCTATTTGGCGGCATCCAAGGAGTTGAAGACGAAGCCGACTCAGCATTCCGTCAAGGTCCTGCTTGAAGCGGGTGTGCAGCCTGATATTCTGGTTTTGAGGACGGAACATAAGTTACCCAAGGAGTTGAAACGCAAGGTGGCTCTTTTCTGTAATGTGGGAGAATCTTCTGTCGTTGAGGCGATTGACTTGCCTTCCATTTACGAGGCGCCCCTGAAACTGCGGGACGAGGGTCTTGATTTGGCTGTGCTGAATCGTTTTGGCATGACCTCTCCTCATGAGCCGGATTTGGAATCGTGGACTTCGTTTATCCATCGGATGAAAAGTGCTACGGGCGTGGTTCGTGTAGGACTGGTGGGCAAGTATGTCGAGTCTCCCGATGCCTATAAGTCAATAGGGGAGGCTTTGGTTCATGCGGCTACGTATCTTAATTGTCGTATGGAACTCTCTTTGTTTCAGGCCGACCAGATGAGTGAGGAGAATGTGGTGCGGAAGTTAGAAGGTTTGGACGCGGTCTTGGTGGCTCCTGGCTTCGGACAGCGGGGAGAGAAAGGTAAGATCGTAGCTGCCAAATATGCGCGTCTGAAGAACTTGCCGTTCTTGGGCATCGGCTTGGGCATGCAGTGCGCTGTGGTGGAGTTTGCCCGAAATGTGGTTGGTTTCTTTGATGCGGAGTCGAAGGAGATGAATCCTCAGACGGAACATCCTATCTTTGATCTGATGACGGAGGAGAAATCGCATTTGGGAACGGACGGTACGATGCGCCTTGGGGCTTACGATTGCCAGTTGAAGAAGGGGTCGTTGGCCTACGAAATGTATGGCACGGAGGTGGTCAGGGAGCGTCATCGCCATCGCTATGAGTTCAATAATAGTTATAAGGAGGTGTTCGAGAGGGCGGGCATGTCCTTTTCTGGCATAAACCCTCAATCGGGATTGGTCGAAATCATCGAGTTGCCTCATTTGAAGTGGTTCGTGGGAACGCAGTTCCATCCTGAGTTCAAGAGCACGGTTTTGCATCCGCATCCATTGTTTGTGGGTTTTGTCAAGGCGGCTATCGAGAATCGTCAGGAGAAGTAGTTGAAGGAAAACAAAAAATAGTAATAATACACAATTAATCGTAAATGGATAGAAGTAAATTAGGTTGGGTCGTAATTGTCCTTTTGACTCTTGGTTGGTTCTATATGGGTTCGCAGGAGAACGAAAAAATGCGACAAGCGCAGCAGAATTATGCTGACTCTCTCGCTGCGGTTCAAGAATCGGAACGAGTGGCTGCAGAGCAGGCTAAAACTATGACGGCGGAGGATTTGAAGCGTGCTGATTCGTTGGCTATGGCGGCTAAGTCGGCTGCCTTGGGTGTCTTCGCTTCTGCGGCAGACGGTAGTGAGAGCTTGGTCGAGTTGTCTAATTCGGTAGTCAAGGTGGTTTTGTCAAGCAAGGGCGCCAGCATGAAATCGGCTACTTTGTTGAAGTATAAGACGTATGATGATAAACTTTTAGAGCTCTTTAGGGATGATGAGATGTCATTCAACATGACCTTCCCTATGACGAACGGCTGTAACTTGAACACTTCTGATCTTTATTTCTCTGTGAAGAGTAAGACCGATAGTTCGGTTGTCTTCTCTTTGGAGGGCGAAGGCAATGCTAGCTTGGATTTCGTCTATTCCTTGTCGGAGGATAGCTACATGGTTGATTTCGATGTCGTGTCCCATAATTGTTCGTATGCATTCAAGCCTGAGAAGAATATTCCTTTGGTTTGGAAGAACAAAAGACGTCAATTGGAAAAGGGCCGTGTCTTTGAAAATCGTTATTCAAAACTTTGTTACAAGGATGATGATGGTATCCAGGAAATGAGCGAGGAATCGAACGATCAGGCTACTGCTCAAAATGTGAAGTGGATTGCCTTCAAGGATCAATTCTTCTCTGTGGTCTTGATCTCCGATTCGTTGATGGGTCGTTCTATGTTGCAGTCTGAGAAGTTGAGCGATTCAACCATCTACATGAAGGATTATATGGCCAATGTCCAAGTTCCGTTTAATCAATCGGCTTCGTTCCGATTCTTCATTGGACCAAATTGGTATAAGTTGTTGAAATCGTATGACAAGGATTTGTCGGGCGACGATAAGTTGCAGTTGAAGCGTTTGGTTCCATTGGGTTGGGGCTTGTTCCGTTGGATCAACCAACTTATAGTGATTCCGTTGTTCGACTTCTTTGGCTCGTTCATCAGTAGCATGGGTATCGTCATTCTTTTGTTGACGTTGGTGGTGAAGACCCTTCTCTTCCCATTGACATACAAATCTTATTTGTCAAATGCCATGATGAAGGCGTTGAAGCCTGAGATAGACAAGATTAACCAAAAATATCCAGAGAATTCTCCTGAGAAGAGCCAAGAGGTGATGGCACTCTATCGAAGGTCGGGCGTTAGTATGACAGGCGGATGTCTTCCAATGCTCCTCTCTATGCCGATATTGATCGCTTTGTTCTGTTTCTTCCCTTCGGCTATCGAGTTGAGACAGCAAAGTTTCTTGTGGGCGGAGGACTTGTCTTCGTATGATGCGATTGTGACCTTCCCATTCTCCATTCCGTTGATTGGCGACCACCTCAGTTTGTTCTGCGTCTTGATGACGGTGACCAACTTGGTTTATACAAAGTATAGCATGTCGATGACGGATACGGGAACTTATCAGCAGATGCCGATGATGAAGTATATGATGTATTTCATGCCGCTCATGTTCTTCTTCATGTTCAACGACTATTCTTCGGGTCTTTGCTACTACTATTTCATCTCCATGTTGATTACGGTGATTCAAACGTTGCTCATCCGTCGTTCAGTGGATGATGAGAAACTTTTGAGGAAGATTAAGGAGAATCGAGAGAAACCGGTTCAAAAGACAGGCTGGATGGAGCGCATCTCTGAAATTCAACGTATGGCGGCTGAGCAGCAGGCTATGCAGAAGCAGAATGGCGCTAATAATAGGAGATAGTCTTCTTATCTCTTGGGTGGAAAGATATGGAATTCTCCTGAAAGTGAGAGTTCCATATCTTTTCTTTTTAGATACTTTCTATACTTCTGTCGTAACTCCATGCTGAAGCTGGGGCTATAGTGGAGTCCTCTTTTGAGACGATAAGGTGGGGTGCATCGAAAGGAAAAATGTATTAATTCGGAAACGTATGTTAGGACTTCTGTTGTTTTATGTCTTGCTTTTGTTGTCTGTCTCCTTCTTGGTGGGGCGCAACTTGACGTCTGCCGATTTCTTTTTGGGGTCGAAACGGTCGCCATGGTATGTGGTGGCTTTCGGTATGGTGGGGGCCTCAATTTCGGGGGTTACGTTCGTCTCCGTTCCTGGCTGGGTGGAATCAACGGGTTTCACCTATATCCAAATGTGCATAGGCTTTTTCTTTGGCTATTGTGTGGTGGCTTATCTCTTGTTGCCCCTCTATTACCGGATGAACCTTACGAGCATCTATGGTTATTTGGAGTATCGGTTTGGACTTTCGGCGAGGAGGACTGGCGCTCTATTCTTTTTGGTCTCGAAACTGACTGGGTCGGCCGCCAAATTGTATGTGGCCGTATTGGTGGTCCATCGTCTTCTCTTTGAATCGTTGGGTATCTCTTTCCCTTTGTCGTTGGTGATGGTCGTGGCTGTCATTTGGCTCTATTCCTATAGGGGCGGAATCCGAACCATCGTGTGGACGGATTTCGTGCAGACGTTTTTCTTGCTGTTGGCTTTGGTCTTGCTGCTGGTGAATGTTGTGGGTTTGCTTGGGCTGGACTTCTCCTCGGCGGTCTCGTTGGTAAGGGAGAGCGATTATTCCCAGGTGTTCGTGTGGGAGGATTGGGTCTCTCCCCGAAATTTCTTCAAACAGTTCTTGAGCGGAATCTTTATTGTGATTGTCATGACGGGGCTTGATCAGGATCTGATGCAGAAAAACCTCTCATGTAAGGATCTTCATTCTTCGAGGAAAAATATGCTGGTTTATGGGGCGGCCTTTGTCCCTGTCAATCTTCTGTTCCTCTCTTTAGGCGTGTTGGTGATTGCTTTTTTCCGTCAGGAGGGCTTGGAGGTGCCTGTCTCCGGAGATGAGTTGCTTCCGCACTTCGTCCGATATGCGGGACCTTGGGCTATAGGATGCTTTTTGATAGGAATGTTGGCCTCAGCCTTTTCCAGTGCCGATTCGGCCTTGACTTCGCTTACCACCTCGGCTATCGTGGATGTGGCGGGCTGGGAGTCGAAAAAGGGGGAGGAGTCCCGTCGGGTTCGGCTAGCTTTCCATCTCTCCTTTTCAGTGCTTCTGATTCTTTTCTCTTTGTTGTTTTATTCCGTTAGGGAGAGTAGTGCTATAAATCTGATATATACCTTGGTCTCCTATCTTTATGGTCCTTTGTTGGGTATGTTCGCCTTCGGTCTTTTCACCAAGTGGCAAGTCCATTCCCGTTATTTGCCCTATGTGGCTATTGCCTCACCGATCTTGACTTATGCGGTTGACTGGGGTTTGAATCTCTGTTGTGCCTATAAGATGGGGTATGAGATGCTCCTTTTGAACGGAGGCGTGATGTTTTTGGGGCTTTGGCTGATTCGGAAGGAGGCAAGGGAAAGTCAAATGGAGGAGACTCTCCAATGATTCTGTGGATTCTGTGGAAGTTGTCTTGTTGTCAGTTCTTTTCACGGAGTCGGAAGAAGAAAGTCTTGCGGAAATATCCAGACATAACAATGAAAAAAACTGGAAATCCCCGCTTTTAACTATATTCTTTTCCCGTTTTGTTTCTTATTTTTGTATACGAATAGAAGAAAGATGGAAGTAAAAGTTAATTCGTTGAAAGCATGGTTGTTGGCTTCGAGGCCAAAGACCTTAGCGGCGGCAGTCGCACCGGTGATGGTGGGGTCGTCGTTGGCGTTCCATTATGGCGCATTCAAGTTGATTCCAGCGTTGGCATGTCTCTTTTTTGCCATGCTGATGCAGATTGCTGCTAATTTAATCAATGACTTGTTTGATTACTTGAAAGGTACTGATGGAGAGGATCGCAAGGGACCGCAGCGAGCTACGGCACAAGGGTGGATAACGCCTTCTGCCATGAAAAAGGGAATTTGTATTGTTGTCGCTTCGGCTTGTTTGGTCGGTTCCACGTTGATCTATTATGCAGGGTGGCAGATGATCTTGGTAGGTCTCTTATGTGCTGCTTTTGCCTATTCCTATACATCCGGACCTTATCCTTTGTCTTATCATGGATTGGGCGATCTTGCGGTGGTTGTCTTTTTCGGCATGGTGGCTGTAGGGTTCACTTGCTATGTCCAATGGTTGGATTGGTCGTTTTTCGTCTTGCTGACGGGAGTGATGACGGGTCTTGTGATTAATACTCTATTGGTTCTTAATAATTATAGGGATCGAGACACGGATTGGAAGTCGGGAAAAATGACGCTTATCGTGATTTTCGGTGAGCCATTTGGCCGTTATTTCTACCTCATCTCTGGATGGTTGGCGGCAGTTTGTGTTTTCCCTTATGTGTCGTTTGAATCAAAGTATGACTTCTTTTATTTGCCGGCGCTTTCTGCCTTGCTCTATTCCCTTTTGCATTTTCTTACGTGGTTGGAGATGTCTGCGATTCGTGAGGGTGAGTGTTTGAATGATTTGATAGGGAAGACCTCTCGCAATATGTTGGTATTTGCCGTCATGTTGTCTTTATCTCTTTGTACTTCGTTATGAAAGGATTGGATTTGCTGCCTCTATGTCAAGAGAAGGGATTGCCTTTCTTTTCCTATCGCCTCCCCGATACGGAAGCGGTAGTCGTAGGTGTGCAGCGGTCACCTGAATTGGAACTTGTTTCAGATTTCGATGCATTGGATATTAGTCGCAAGGGGTTTCTTGTTGCTCCTTTCCTTTTCGGGGAGGGACACCCAGCCTATTTCTTGAAGGCTGATTGGGAGATGGATGGTGAATCCTTGGTCTCTCTGGATTGGAACTCTTTGGAGACAGAAGAACCTTCTCATCCTATATCGTTAGGGCAACCTGCCACGCCTCTTTCCAAGGTGGATTATTTCCAGCGGGTCAATCATTTGATTGAGAAAATACGTCAGGGAGAAGTCGGAAAGGTGGTCTTTTCTCGTAGCTTGCTCTCTTCGACAGGGCAGGACTTCGATTGGCTAGGTGCCTATCGCCAGATATTGGCGGAGTGTACCCATGCATTTGTCTATTGCCTATATATTCCGAAAGAGGGATTGTGGATGGGGGCCTCACCCGAGTTGCTCCTGCGGAAAAAAGGGAAAAATGTGGAGACGGTCGCTTTGGCCGGTACCATGCAAGCCTCTTCCTCTTCTTGGTCAACAAAAAATTCGGAGGAGCAGGCGTTGGTCGTTCGTTATATAGCGGAGGCTTTACGACGTTCTGACGTCGAGGAGGTGAAAACCGAAGGACCCGTTTCGGTCTTGGCTGGGAATGTGTGTCATCTGAAGACCTTTTTCTCAGCGACCTTACCTGACGAATCCAAGGCGCTTTCTTTGTTGAAGGCGTTGCATCCTACGCCTGCCGTGTGTGGTTATCCGAAGCAAACTGCGATGGCTTTGATTCGCTCTACGGAATTGACGGATCGTTCTTTCTATTCGGGCTTCTTAGGGCCTGTGGATGGGGGCAATTTCGATTTCCATGTTAATCTGAGGTGTATGCGGGTCTATGCGGATGCTGCGGAACTCTTCGTCGGAGGAGGAATCATGGAGAATTCGGATGCTGAGGATGAATGGAACGAGACGATTCTTAAATCAAAGACGATGAATCGTTTTGTCAGAGAGAAGGCATAGGAAATACACGATGGCTATTGGTTGAGTCCAAATCTTCCTGCCCCTAATACATAATTCTTAACTCTTAATTTTTAATCTGGTATGGAAACGACGGATAAGGCGATTGTTCGAATCTTGGCTGAGTTGTGCAAGGCGCACGGAGTGCAGGAGGTGGTTCTTTCTCCAGGGTCGCGAAATGCACCTTTGTCGGTGGCTTTTAATCGGATGCCGGGCATGACGTGTCGAGTGGTAGTCGATGAGCGAAGTGCTGGTTTCTTTGCCTTGGGAGTCGCTTTGGCAACTTCTCGTCCGGTGGTTGTCGTATGTACGTCGGGTACGGCGTTGCTTGATTTGGCACCGGCAGTTGCGGAGGCCTATTATCAGTCCGTTCCTTTGATCGTTGTTTCCGCAGATCGTCCGAAAGAGTGGATAGACCAGAATGATAGCCAGACTATTCGTCAGGAGGGCGCTTTGGCGAATTTCGTGAAGCGTTCCTACCAATTGCCGATGAGGGAGGAGGCAGATGATCTTTGGTATGCCAACCGTATGGTGAATGAGGCGTTGGTGTTGGCCCAGTCGGCTCGAAAAGCACCTGTCCATATCAATGTGCCGCTCTCAGAACCTCTCTACGGCCTATGTGAGGCAGACCTCTCTTCGGCGCGTGTGATTCGTGCCGCGTCGCTTCATCCTTTCCGTTTGGATGATTCGGTGGTTGAGGCCTATGCGAGTCAGATCAATGATGCCAAGCGTGTGATGGTTTTAGCTGGTTTCATGCGGAATGGAGATGCTTTGGCGGATCTGTTTGCCCAGTGGGCTAAACTCCCGAATGTGGCAGTAGTTGCGGAACCGATTTCGAATGCCTGTTCGACTGCTACGATGAATCATCCTGAACTCTTCTTCTCCTCGATTGACGAGGCAGAATCTCAAGGGTTCGTGCCGGATATATTGATTACGGTAGGAGGTGCGATTGTCTCCAAGTCTGCCAAGTTATTCTTCCGAAAACATCCTCCAATGTCCCATTGGCATGTCGGTGTCGAGGAGTGGATGATAGACACCTTCCGTTGTTTGACGGATCGGATTGATGTTGAACCTCAGATCTTTTTCCGACAGTTATTGGAAAAATTGGCCATTCGAGATTCCTCCTATTCGGTTTCTCTCAGAACACACATGACGAAGGTTCTGCAACATCAGGAGGCTTCTTTGGCGGAAGAGCGATGGGGGGAGACTTTGGCCTTTAAGATATTGTTGGAGTCTTTGCCTGATTCCGTTGCGTTACATTTGAGCAATGGACTTAGTGTTCGTTTGGGACAGCGTTTCCCTTGGCGGCATTCAGTTCGTTTCTTTGCTAATCGGGGAACTAGTGGAATCGATGGTGCAACTTCTACGGCGGTGGGCTATTCGGTGGCCTCGGATCTTCCAACTGTGCTATTGACGGGCGATATCAGTTTCTTGTATGATAGCAATGCCTTATGGAATGATTTTTTGTCCTCAAAGTTGAAAATCGTTGTGGTAAATAATGGGGGAGGCGGTATCTTCCGTCGCTTGCCTGGACCTCCGACTTTGCCGGAGATGGAAACCTATTTTGAAACGCCTCATAGGGTCGATTTTGCCAAGTTGGCGGCTGCTTATGGGGTAGGGTATGCGAAGGCGACTGATGCCCATTCCCTTTCTGATGCGCTGAAGCATCTTTTTGAGGAGAAAACTAAGGCTTCCTTGTTGGAAGTGGTGGTTAGATGATAAAAGCGTATGGAGGAATGTGCATCTCGCACATTCAAATCCATCAACTTTCTCTATTTGTCAGGGGAGCATACCTTCGATTCCTCTCTATTTTACTTCAACAGGTCGGGACGTAGTAACTTTGTCCGTTCCAAGGCCTGTTCGTATTCCCATTCTTTTATTTTCCGTTCGTTGCCGGATAGGAGAATCTCTGGAACTTTCCATCCTTTGTATTCCGCAGGGCGGGAGTAGACAGGAGGGGCCAAAAGGTCGTCTTGGAAGCAGTCTGAAAGGGCAGATTGCTCGTCTGTCATAGCCCCAGGAATGAGTCTGACAATGGCATCCGTCATGATACAAGCAGCTAATTCACCACCAGTCAGTACATAGTCGCCGACGGAGATCTCTCGGGTAATCAAGTGTTCTCGGATACGATGGTCGATGCCTTTGTAGTGCCCACAAAGGATGATGATATTGTTGAGAAGCGACATGGAATTGGCCACCTTCTGGTTGAACATTTCGCCGTCTGGTGAGGTGTAGATGACCTCGTCATATTCGCGTTGCTCCTTGAGGTGCGTGATGAGTCTATCGATGGGTTCAATCTGCATGACCATGCCGGAACTGAAACCAAAGGCGTAGTCGTCAATCTTTTTATGTTTGTCGAGTGTATAATCTCGGATGCTATGGACAACGATTTCTGCCAGACCTTTAGCTTGAGCCCTCTTTAGGATGGAGTGGTTCAACGGACTGTCTAACAACTCAGGAACGGCCGATAGTATGTCGATTCTCATATTGCGTGCTGTTTTGGATAAGAAGCAACCTTAATTGGTCTTTGACCCCCCAAATGAGGAGCCGGGCCTTATTAAGGCGCATTCTGAAAATTCCTCGAAATCTACAACTACTTTAATTTACTCATGAAGCGTTCTTTGTCCACAATGAAGCGTTGGTGCTCGGCAGAACCGATGAGATCGCCTTGTTGATCTTTGGCTTCGATGTGGTAAGCAATTCTACGACCCTCAATTTCTGTGATGGTGGCCGTGTAGGTAATCTCGGCTCCAATGGCGGATGCTTTACAATGCTTCACGTTGATCTCTATGCCGACGGTATCGCTACCTTCCGGCAAATCATTTTTCACCATGGTTAGCGCTGTGCATTCCATATAGGCAATCATTGCCGGGGTACCGAAGACCTGTAGACCGCCGGAGCCTAAAGCCACAGCGGAGTCTTGTTCACGGACGGTGATTGTTTGGGTGTATGTTTGTCCTACTTCCATAATCACAATAATTGATGGTGATAGCCCCAGGTGTTACGCTGGAGCTAGGAAAATTAAAATTCGGATGAGAAATGGAACCTGATTTTTGGAAAATCGGATTGGGCCATTTGAAGGATGTAGCCGGAGTCTGCCAAGAAGACGTCACGACCCTCTTTGTCGATGGCCATGAACTGGTATTTTCGTTTCTTGAAGTTCTCCAATTCCTCTTTGTCGTCACTTTCCACCCAACAAGCTTTGTATAGGTTGATGGGTTCCCATCGACATTGGGCGTTGTATTCGTGTAGCAGTCGGTATTGGATGACTTCGAATTGAAGTTGTCCCACGGTGCCGACAATTTTTCTTCCGTTGAATTGGTTGGTGAATAGCTGAGCCACACCTTCGTCCATCAATTGTTCGATACCTTTGTTGAGTTGTTTTGCCTTCATCGGGTCATCGTTCTCAATATATTTGAACATCTCAGGAGAGAAGCTTGGCAACCCTTTGAAGTGGATGTTTTCGCCGGAGGTCAAGGTGTCGCCGATTTTGAACGTGCCTCCCGAATCGGGTAGTCCGACGATATCACCAGGCCAAGCCTCATCCACGGTCTCCTTCTTTTGGGCCATGAAGCAGGTTGGACTGGAGAATTTTAGCAATTTATTGTGACGTACGTGCTTATAGTTGACATTTCGCTCAAACTTGCCTGAGCATACTTTGACGAAGGCGATACAGCTTCGGTGGTTCGGGTCCATATTGGCGTGGATCTTGAATACGAAGCCGGAGAAGTTCTCCTCTTCGGGTCTCACCTCACGTTCCACAGTTTGTGTAGGTTGTGGACTTGGAGCGATTTTGCAGAAGCAATCCAATAGTTCCTTTACACCGAAGTTATTGAGGGCACTACCGAAGAATACGGGAGCCACTTGTCCCGCCAAGTATTTATCTATGTCCAATTCTGGGTAAACGCCTTCAATGAGTTCCAGATCTTCACGCAGTTGTTGTGCATCTTCCGAACCGATGTGTTTCTCCAGTTCAGGGCTGTTGATGTCTTTGAACTCGATATTTTCCGTGATGATTTGTTTGTTGGGTGTATAGAGGTTGAGTTTATGTTCGTAGAGGTTATAGACCCCTTTGAATTTGTCACCTTGGTTGATAGGCCAGGAGAGGGGACGGACATGGATGTTCAACTCTTTCTCCAATTCGTCCATCAAGTCGAACGGATTGTTTCCGTTTCGGTCCATCTTGTTGACGAAGACGATGACAGGCGTGTTTCTCATACGGCACACGTTCATCAATTTGCGAGTTTGGGCCTCGACACCCTTGGCGCAGTCTACCACAATGATTACGCTATCTACGGCCGTCAACGTTCGGAAAGTATCCTCTTGGAAATCCTGGTGGCCTGGCGTATCCAAAATGTTGATTTTGTATCCGTCGTAGTCGAAAGCCATGACGGAGGTGGCCACGGAGATACCACGTTGTTTCTCGATTTCCATCCAGTCGGAGGTGGCTGTTTTCTTTATCTTGTTGGATTTGACGGCACCGGCGATGTGGATAGCTCCTCCGAAAAGTAGGAGTTTCTCGGTTAGAGTTGTTTTACCGGCATCCGGGTGGCTGATGATTGCGAATGTGCGTCTTCTTTTAATTTCTTCGATTAGTCCCATCTAATTTGATACTGATTGATTCGAGTGCAAAAATAGTCAATCCGTTAGAGTTTTCAAAAATCCGTTGTAGGCAATTTTGGCAGAGGGGCGTTGTTTCCACTTCCATTTTAGATGGGGCCTAACTCTATGGTGAGTCCGAGAGTTGTGGCGATACGGTATAGCGTGGAAACTATGGGTTCTATCTGTCCATTTTCGATGCGAAAAATTCGTTTCCCTGTAAAACAAAAAAGGGAAGAGCCTTAGGCCCTTCCCTCATACTTATAATCTAATCAAGAGTGAATTACTTGATAACGATCTTAGCAACCTTAACGCCTTCTGCAGACTTAACAGTTGCAACATAGTTACCAGCCTTCAAACCTGAGTTGATCTCTTTGTTAGCCTCTACATTAGCAGAGAAAACAACCTCGCCAATCAAGTTTGTGATAGTCAACTCTCCGGCAGTTGCTACAGAGAAGATACCGTTGCTTGGGTTAGGGTAGATGAGGTCGCTAGCCAAAGCGAATGCATCGTTAGTACCTGTTTCCTCATAACCAGGGCCATTGTAAGCCTTTACCTTTGTAAATCTTAGTGGACCCATATCACCAGCTGCCTCTACGTCAATACCACCAGGGAAGGAGATCTTAACTTGGTGCTTTTCTTCTGCTTCCTTGAACAAGATAACAGCGTCATCTGCATCGTCTTCGTCGTCGATGTTAGATACAGGGTCTGTCCAAGCCCAATATTTCCAATCATCACCAACAGAAGCAACCTCAGATACGAAAGCCATATATCCATCTCCGAAATCTTCGTCAGTGTTTATATCAACCAACAAATTGCAATTATGAGAAACTGAACCAAAAGCGACATTTTGCTTTGTTGTTGGGTTTGTGAGAGCCTCAACTTTGTAATAACCTGGTTCTGTTACATTCAATGTGATGATAATCCACTCACCTGGCTCAATATAACCCAAGTTGTGCCAACCTTCAGTGTTAGTAAGTCCGTAGCAACCTGATGCATCAACACACTCGTCTTGACGGAATGCGTAGTCATCACCAGCCCATTTGTAAGCACCGTTACATTCAGAACGATCATTTACCTCGTCAGAAGTAGTGTTCTCTTCGTGGTAAGTTACACCTTCGCCACCACCTACGTAAGTTGTGCCACCAGGAACTTTTCCGAATCCCATATCTGAATTGTCAAATTCAGTATTGACATCATATTTACCCAAGTCGATAATACCAGGAATTTCTTGGCATGTGTTTTCGTAGCATCCAGAAATAACTGGTTTAACATCACTACCGCCCAAGTATTCAACAATTGCTTTACCAGTTTTTGAAAGTTCCATAGAACCACATGACATCAAGGATGAAGCTTGCTCGTTCTTTTCTCCGAATGACCATGCACACCAACTGATTTTTTGTCCTGTAGAACCATTGGCGATGTTTATCAATTGATCTGCGCTAGTGAAACAAGAAGATGCTGTTTCACGAGATCCTTGACCACCATCGAAGTTTGCAATACCCCACTCAGAGATGAACACAGGAATAGCTCTTGCTGCGTTCTCCAAACGAGAAAGGAACTGTTGGTGAGAACAAGCGTAGTAGTGGAATGAGTAAAGGATGTTCAAATTGTTGTAATTGGTAATAGGATCTCCTTGAGCCTCATTGATGTTTTGGTCCCATTGAGGAGTACCTACAACTACACAAGCACCTGGGTCGTTTTGTTGGATGATAGGCAAAACCTTGTTTGCATAAGACTTGATATCGTTCCAAGAACAACCGTTAGGCTCGTTACAAATCTCATAAATGACGTGCTTGTAACCTTGTGACTTAACGTAGCTAGAAATTTCGCGGAAGTAGTTTTCTGCATCACGATAAGCGTTGTCGTTAGGGTTACCTGGTGTCAATACGTGCCAATCGCAGAGGTAGTACATACCCAATTGGTTGGTTTGATCAATGAAGGTTTTTGTTTGTTGCGTATAACCATCTTTGTTGTTATTGTAACCACCTTCTTCAACGTACATGGCACCACGATAGATGCTGGCACCCCATGCCTTCATTTGTTGCAAGTGTCCAAAACTGTGGCAGTCACCCCAGTTAGACATCCAACCGAAAGAAGACCAACCTTTCAATTGAACGGCATCTCCCTTTTCGCTGGAAAGTTGCTTTCCGACCAACTTCAAACGACCATATTGCTGAATATAGTTGTTTTGGCTGAAGTCTTGTGCAGAGACATTCACTGTGATAGCCAATGCCGCTGTAGCTAATAATGAGAAAAATTTCTTCATTTTTTCCAAAATTTGAGTTATTAAAATTGTTAATTAAAGTTCTGTAAAATTGCTTATTATGGATTTTTTTCAACCCATTCAAAATATACATAGCCAACCATGCTTCCAGCTCATCTTGTCCCCCTCACTCGGTCTCCGCCACTCTTTTCATCCTACTTGGTTTTCGGTTACATTTTGAGTATAAGCATGGCAAAACTACATTTTTTTTTCATACTCCGCAATCTTTTCTCTAAAAAAAAACAAAAACAACGTTTTTTAGCATAGAGATCAGGTATGTCGTTTCTCTATAACGTTGTGTCATTCCTTAATCTTCCACCCCTCAATCGTCCGCTCCTCCGAGGAGAAGTTGACACCGATTTTCACGATGGGGCGACCGTCGTTTTGGTAAGGGGAGGCATAGCCTTTCTCGTCGATTTGCGCCAAGGCCTTCTCTGCACTCTCATCTACTTTGAACTCGATGATGAAGATATATTTCGGAGCGAAGAGGATGCAGTCCAAGCGCCCTTTGGCGGTGTTGACCTCCGCCTGTGTATAGAAGCCCAACCATCGGAACAAGACGTAGATGACTGTCTGGAAATGTTTCTCGTTCTTGTTGTTCAGGACGTTCGGTATTTGCAGGAAGAACTCTTTGAGAAGTTCGAAGGCTTCGTCAAAACGTCCCTCTTTGAGGGCGAAGTAGAATTTCTGCATATTCAGTTTACCTGCATCCGTAGAACAACCCACCCACGATGGCATCATGACTTCCAACATGGAAACACGGACTTCGCTGTTCGGATAGGAGAGTGTGTAGACTTTGGATTCTTTGTCATAACTTTTAATGGTCAGATAGCCAGCTTGATAAAGCAATGGATAAACACTGTTTGTGTCTTCGTGGGAGGCGTAGAAGCCAGATTCGAATAGTTGTATGTCTTCGAAATCGAGGATTTCTGCATTGTGTTTCCTTAAATGTTCGATGACGTATGAGGAAGTTGCAGTCTCGAACCAGAAGTTTTTCAATTCCTTCTTACTGAAGGCGGAAAGCACGCTCAATGGATTGAAAATGTCCTTGGAGTTTTTTGAAAAATGGTATCCATCGTATTGGCTTTTCAGTTTCTTTACCATTTCGTCATACGAACACTCTTCTTCTTGTGCAAGTTCTAGGATTCCCTCTTCGAAATTTTCCAATAGTTCTTCTTCTGTGATTCCGCAGATGTCGCAGAACTGGTTGTCCATGGAGATGTTGTCCAGGTTGTTGAGCGTGGAGAAGATGGAGACTTGTGAGAAGCGGGAGATTCCCGTGATGAAGACGAACTGCTCATATTGTTCGTTTACCTTCAGTTGCTGGTAGAGTTCTTGAAGGATTGCCTTCACTTCTGGCAGCCTGCCGTCGTGCAGGTGGGTCAGCAAAGGAGAGTCGTATTCATCGATTAGCACGACTACTTTGCGCCCAGTCGTTTCGTATGCGGTTTGGATGAGATTTTGGAAGCGCGCTCCATTGTTCAAGTTTTCGTGAGTTTCTATGGAGTATTTCTTTTCAAAAATGGACAGATCATTGGCGATGGAAAGACGAATCTTGTCGATTGGCACATCCTTATATTTGCTCATGTCGAATCGGAAGATAGGATATTCCACCCAATCTTTCTCCAATTGGCTGATTTTTAAATTTGCAAACAAATCTTTCTTTGCCTCGAAATAGCATTGGAGCGTGTTGATGAGCAAGGACTTTCCGAAACGGCGAGGGCGGGAGAGAAATACGAACTTCCTTCCATTCACCATCTCATACATCCGTTCCGTTTTATCCACGTAAGCGAATCCGCTTTGGATGATGTCTTCAAAATCTTGTCTTCCTAAGGGATATAGTCTTGCCATATAGTATCATTTTTGCTGTTATGCAAAAATAATCATTTTTTGAGATATGGAGTTGGTTTTTGATTCCCTATCCCAATTGTTTCACGATAGGAGAACGGGTAAACTAATGTCTCTTCTCGGAAGGAAAACTCCTTTTCGTAAAGGAAAAGGAGGAGTTGGTCAAGCCTTCTCCTCCTCTAATCCAGCGTTTACTCTTATTTGATAATTATCTTCGCCACCTTTACTGCATCTGCCGTTTTGACGCTGGCAATATAGTTACCCTCCTTCAAATTGGTGTTGATTTCGATGTTGGCCTCTACTTTGGTAGCGTATACCACCTCGCCCATCAGGTTGGTGATTGTCAATTCTCCAGCCGTAGCCACGGAGAAGGTCCCATTGCTTGGGTTAGGGTAGATGAGGCTGTTGTCGTGTGTGAAGATATCTTTGTCCTTGGTTTCGTCATAACCAGGGCCGTTGTAGGCTTTTACCTTTGTGAACTTCAGAGGACCAAGGTCTCCAGAGGGCTTTATGTCGATTCCGTCTCGGAAATGGATTGTGATTGTTTTCCTATAATCTGCTTCTTTGAACAAGACGGCGTAGTTGCTTGCGTCCCCTTGGGTGTCGAGGTCGGATACGGGGTCTGTCCATTCCCATGACTTATCGTTGTTTTCTCCTTGGTCTGCAAGTTTGGAGACAAAGGCAATTTGGTCCACCTCTTTGTCGTTTCTCATGTCAACTAATGGATTGATGTCGTGCCATAGGGCATCGTTATGCCCGTATTCTTGGCTCTTGATTTCGAAAACTTGACGCGTAGTTGGGTTGCAAAGGGCTTGGATCGAATAGTAACCAGGTTCTTCTATGTTCACAGTTATTTTGATCCATTCGCCGGGTTCGATATAGCTTAGGTTGTGCCATCCTTCTTTGCCAGTGAATCCATAGCAACTTGATACGTCCACACACTCGTCTCGCCGGAAATCGTAGTCTTCTGCTGCATGTTTGAAGGCTCCATTGCATAGAGATCTTTCGTTCACTTCATCGCTATAAGAATTTTCTTCATGGTAGTTGAAGCCTTCCCCACCACCGACGTAATAGTATCCATCGATTTCTCCATACCCCATGTCTTTATCACCAGAATCGTAATTATCGTATTTGCCGAGGTCGACGATGCCAGGAATATATTGACAATCCCAATTATAGCATGGGCTATAACAACAGCTGCCACCGAAATAGGCTAAGACAGCATCTCCGGTTTTGGAGAGACTCAGACTATCGCAAGACATTAAGGAAGAGGCTTGTTCCTCCTTCTCGCTAAAAAATCCTGCACACCAACTGATTCTTTGGCCAGCAGAGCCATTAGCAATGTTTATTAGTCGATCAGCACTAGTGAAACATAAATTATCCGTTTCACGAGAGCCTTGTCCACCGTCGAAGTCCGCGATGCTCCATTGGGAAATGAAGATGGGAATAGATTTTGCCGCATTCTCTAAGCGGGTAAGAAATTGTTGATGTGAGCAAGCGTAGTAGTGGAACGCATATAGGATGTTTAAGTTGTCATACCCTTGAATGGGGCTATTCGCAGCCTCGTTGATGTTTTGGTCCCATTGAGGTGTGCCTACAATCACGCAAGCCCCCGGATCGTTTTCTTGGATGATGGGCAATATCTTGTCTGCATATTGTTTAATCTCATCCCATGGAGTAGGAGGAAAGTCTGGACTCCATGATGAACTCGAGTTGGGTTCGTCGCAGATTTCGTAGAGGACGTGTTTGTAGCCTTTCTCTTTCACATATTTGCTGATTTCCATGAAGTAGTTGGGGGCGTCGCTGTAGACTGAGTCGTTTGGGTCACCAGGGGTCTCTACGTGCCAATCGCAAAGGTAATACAAGCCTAACTCGGCCGTTTGGTCGATAAAGGTTTTGGTTTGATTGATGAACTCCTCTTTGTGGTCGTTGTAACCTCCTTCTGTAACGTACATGACCCCCCGATAGATGTTGGCTCCCCATCTTTTCATCTGTTTCAAGTGCTCTTTTTGATGACAGTCTCCACATCCAGGCATCCATTTGCTGGAAGACCAACCTTTTAATTGAATGTGGTTGCCGTTTTCATCGGAAAGTTGTTTGCCGACCAATTTCAAACGACCATATTTTTCAATATGGTTCTCTTGTCGCGAGGCTTCCATGTTGAGGGAAAAAGTCAAGAAAGCTATGGTCGCTATGTAAAAAATCTTTTTCATGATGTTTGGATTTTTTTGTCCTTATTTGATAATTATCTTCGCCACTTTTACCGCATCTGCCGTTTTGACTCTGGCAATATAGTTACCCGCCTTCAAATTGGTGTTGATTTCGGTGTCGGCCTCTACTTTGGTAGCGTAGACCACCTCGCCCATCAGGTTGGTGATTGTCAATTCTCCAGCCGTAGCCACGGAGAAGGTTCCGTTGCTTGGGTTAGGGTAGATGAGACTGTTGTCGTAAGAGAGAATGTCTTCGTTCTTTGTGTCGTAACCAGGGCCGTTGTATGCCTTAACCTTCGTGAATTTGAGAGGGCCAAGGTCGCCTGCAGGTTCTATATCTACGCCTTCTAAGAAGTGGATTTTGATGGTATGTTTCGGCTCCGCTTCTTTGAACAAGACCGTGTAGTTGCTTGCGTCACCCTCGTCGTCGAGATTGGATACGGGGTCTGTCCATTCCCAATATTTGTAGTTCTCGTCTCCATGGTTAGGAAGTCCGGTTACAAAGGCGATTTGGTACAACTCTTTGTCGTTTGTCATATCTACCAATAAGTTGCATCTGTGAGAGACTGAACTGATTCCGAGAATTTGCTTTGTGGTTGGGTTACAAAGAGCTTGGAGCGAGTAGTAGCCAGGTTCCGTTATGTCTAACGTGAGGGTAATCCATTCTCCTGGTTCGATATAGCCCAAGTTGTGCCATCCTTCTGTGTTGGCAAGTCCATAGCAACCCGAAACGTCCACGCACTCGTCTTGACGGAACGCATAGTCTTCTCCTGCCCATTTGTAGGCACCGTTACAGAGAGATCGATCGTTAACCTCGTCGCTGACGGTGTTTTCTTCGTGGTAAGTTACGCCTTCGCCACCACCTACGTAAGTGTCACTACCAGGAACTTTCCCAAATCCCATGTCTGAATTGTCAAACTCAGTATTGACGTTGTATTTACCCAAGTCAACAATGCCTGGGATTTCTTGACACGTATTTTCGTAGCATTGACTGGAACGTGTGCAGCATATCCATCCGCCATCTAAGAGATCTACCACTTTTCTGCCCGTTGTGGAAAGTTCCATGCTGCCACAGGACATCAAGGAGGATGCCTGCTCGTTTTTCTCTCCGAAAGACCAAGCACACCAACTGATTTTTTGGCCGGCAGAACCATCTGCAATATTTATCAATTGATCCGCACTGGTGAAGCAACTATTTGCAACCTCTCGTGATCCTTGCCCACCATCGAAGTTTGCGATTCCCCATTCGGAAATGAAGATAGGAATAGTTCTTGCCGTATTTTCCAAGCGGGAAAGGAATTGTTGGTGGGAGCAAGAATAGTAGTGGAACGCATAGAGGATATTCAAGTTGTCGTATCCTTGGATAGGATTATTTGCGGCCTCGTTGATATTTTGGTCCCATTGCGGTGTGCCAACGACCACACAAGCACCTGGGTCGTTTTGCTGGATGATGGGTAATATTTTGTCTGCATATTGCTTGATGTCGTTCCAAGAACATCCGTTTGGCTCGTTACAAATTTCATAAAGGACGTGTATGTATCCTTTGGATTTTACATATTCAGAGATTGTTTTAAAGTAGTAGGAGGCATCGCTGTAGGCTGCGTCATTTGGATTTCCAGGTGTTAGTACGTGCCAATCACAAAGGTAATACATACCCAATTCTGCGGTTTGGTCGATGAAGGTCTTGGTCTGATTGATGAATCCCTCTTTGTCGTTGTTGTAACCTCCCTCTTCGACGTACATGGCTCCACGATAGATGTTAGCTCCCCATGCTTTCATTTGTTGCAAGTGTCCCTTTTGGTGGCAGTCGCCCCAATTAGACATCCATCCAAAGGAAGACCAACCTTTCAATTGAATGGCATTGCCTGTTTCGCTGGAAAGTTGTTTCCCAACCAATTTCAAACGACCATATTTGTTGATATAGTTGTCTTCACCTCCAGCGACAGCATTTAAGCTAAAAGCCAACGCTGCTGTAGTCAATAATGAGAAAATTTTTTTCATTTTCCAAAGAATTAGAATGTTAAACGTTTTGTTCTCGCTTATTAAAAGTGTGTCTTTATTTAGAATGTGTAGTGTGTCTTATAGTTCTATTTCTTTCGTTTGGTTCTAACTATCATCCTAAATTTTATGGTTCAATCACGTATAAGCAAGACAAATTTAGATTTCTTTTTTATTTTATCCAAGGAAATATTAAAAAAACATAAAAATTGGCTTTTGCTTTTGCAAAACCCCTTCTTTTATTAAAGCGATTTTTCGTGTTATACCAAGTAGAGTGATTGCATATGTTGCAAGTTCACATCTAATTTTTTTTCTAGGTATGCTTCTGCGCTTCCGCATTCCTCTTCCATCAAATCGAATGCGGAGGATAGGAACTCTTCGCGAACGGTCTTGAAAAGTGTCACAATGCTTCCTAAGTAGTTGAGATGGTCGTATTTGCCTTGTAGGGTTTGGTTGGTTAGGAGGTAGTCTTCGTATATGGTCTTCCTATCAACACCTAACGAAGTGAGAATGAGAGCGGCCGCTAAGCCTGTCCTGTCTTTCCCTGCCGTGCAATGGAATAGTAGGGGATGGGCTTCCCCTGATTGAAGCAATTGGAAAAGAGTCCCGTAGGCATCTTGGTGCTCCTTTACCAAACGACGGTACATCTCACGCATCATGCCCAAAGCGCGTTCCATGCGAACGGTTTCTGTTATCTCCTTATCTTCGATGAGTTGAGTCAACTCGGGAGCCAAATTGCCTGCATCAATGGCGAGATGGCAAGGGTTTTCCAACCTAGGTATGAGCCGGTCGGGGAGAAGGTTTACCTCTTCTTCGGAACGAAAATCGACGACCGTCCGGATGGGAATGTTGGAGAGGTAGTTGGCATCTTCTTCCGAAAGCTCGTGGAAATCGCCCGAGCGGAGCAACGTTCTCCAACGGATTTGTTTTCCGCCTGTTCCTACGTATCCTCCTAAATCACGGAAGTTATAGGCACTCGTTATGGGTAGTAATCGGGTTCTTTCCATTATTGAACGTTGTATTGTTTTTTGTTTTTTGATTCTGTTTTGCTGATCGATTGTGGGGACGATTGGTTGGGCCACGATGGGTAGAGACGATGTGTACAACGTCTCTACAAGGGGGTTATTCTATGATTTCTCCTTCTTGGGTCCGTTTGTCGTTGTCTGGTGTCTCGGCACTCTTCCGGTCTAATTGTCTTCCGCAATATTTGCAGAAGGCGGCGTTGATGTCGTGTCCTACTTTATGGCAGTGGGGACAAACTTGTCCGGGATCTTTTTGGTTTTGACTGATCATGGAAGCCGATACGATACCTGTAGGGACGGCAAGGATAGTGTAGCCCAAAAGCATGACGACGGCGGAAAGGAATTGTCCCGTGGCTGTTGTCGGGGTTACGTCTCCATAGCCTACAGTAGTCATGGTTACGACGGCCCAATAGATGCCTTTGGGAATACTGGTGAAGTTAGAGTCGGGTTCGCCACTTTCTACCAAATACATGATAGTTCCGATGGAGATGACCAGGAGAAGGACGAAGAGAAAGAAGACAATGATTTTTCGGCTACTCTCTTTTAGGGATTGGAGCAACAAGTGTCCTTCCGACAGAAAGTTAAATAGTTTGAAGACACGGAACACTCGGATGATACGGAAGATACGGATGACCATCAAGCCATGGGCTCCGCTGATGAAGAAGCTCAAATAGGTTGGGAGGGTCGCCAGCAGGTCGATCATTCCGAAGAAGCTAAAGAAGTAGTGCCGTCTATCTTTGGCGCAGTAGAGCCTTAACGCATATTCCACACTGAAGAAGAGCGTGAAAATCCATTCTAAAACGTGAAGGTAGGGGG
>JAFZKQ010000096.1 GCA_017553575.1 Paludibacteraceae bacterium | reverse complement strand
TAACCCAAACCGTTTCCAACTCCATCAAGGAATGAATCCCAAGGCTTATTCTGCAAAGCGAACGCCTCCAAACGACCCATCAAAATACAGTTGGTGATAATCAATCCCACATAAACGGAAAGTTGCACACTCACATCATATACATATGCCTTCAAGACATTGCTCACGATAGTAACCAACGCAGCTACCACCACCAATTGAACAATGATACGGATACGGTTAGGGACCGTCTTACGCAACAATGACATGACCACATTGGCAACAGCCAAAATAGCCGTCACGGACAATCCCATCATGATAGCCGGCTTCAATTGGGCTGTTACGGCCAAAGCCGAACAGATACCAAGGACTTGAACCGTCACTGGATTGTTCGCACTCAACGGATTCACGAATACCTCTTTATTCTTTTTAGAAAACAACATATTCTTCCCTCCTATTAATTATTTAAAAATCCTTTATAACGAGAAAGGCATCCCTTCAACATGGCATCAACACCCTTAGAAGTGATGGTTCCACCTGAAATACCATCAACTTGATACTCAGGCTTAGACACCTTACCGTTCTTTTCTACACCAAGTGCGACATCTCCGTTTTCAAGGACATGCTTTCCTGGGAATCTTGACTGGAACTTCTCCGTCGCGATCTCAGCACCGAGTCCTGGAGTCTCACCCTCATGAGAGAAATATACGCCATAAACCGTATTCTTGTCCGCATTCAAGCCCACATAGCCCCAAATAGGACCCCACAAGCCTGCGCCACTGACAGGAATGACATATTTAGTCTCGCCGTTCACATTACATACATAGAGAGGCAATTCGTCTTCCGACTTAGCCGAAACCTTGAATCCGCCTTTATGAGACTTAACCGTACAGTTCAAATTCAAGATTTGGTCTTCCTTCACATACTCGTTAAAAGTAGCCTCGGGATCCTCAACATCATGAATATTCAATGCGCTCAAGATCTGCTTCATCTTATCCAACTCCACATTTTTGTCCTGCTGTTCCTTCAATGAGGAAGCAACGAAGGCAAGGAGGAACGCCACGATGACCACCATCACCGAAGCATATATAACAGTATAGCTATTACTATTCGTATTCATATTCCTTCACCATTAAATTTATTTCACCTTGTTTGCGCGCTTCAACCTACGATTGATGTTAGCCTGAACGACAAAGAAATCGATGAGCGGTGCGAAGAGGTTCATCAACAAGATGGCCAACATCATACCCTCAGGGAATCCTGGATTCATCACACGGATGACGATTGCAATGACACCCACCAAGAAACCAAATACATATTTACCACACTCCGTACGAGCGGAAGTAACAGGATCGGTTGCCATGAAAACAGCACCGAAGCAGAAACCACCCAACAAGAGATGCTCATACCAAGGCAAGTTCATCACTGGGCTCGCTCCTATCGTATTGAAAAGATAAGCCGTTAGGGCACCTCCGACGAAGACAGAGATCATCGTCTTCCAACTTGCAATACCTGAAACCAAAAGGATAACGGCACCGATGAGGATAGCCAACTTGCTAGTTTCACCGATTGAACCTGGAATCAAACCAATGAACATATCCATAGTAGTCAATGGATTTCCCATAGCGTCCGTAATGGTTGCAACAGCAGACTCTGCCACAGCCACTTGACCAAGAGCCGTAGCTCCCGTCATACCGTCAATGACTGAAGCATCACCGCCCAATCCTAGAATAGGATCCGTAGCGATCCAAACCTCATCACCTGACATAGCCGTAGGATAAGAGAAGAAGAGGAAGGCACGAGCTATCAAAGCCACATTGAAGATGTTCATACCCGTACCACCGAAGACCTCTTTCGCAAGGATGACGGAGAAGGCTGTAGCCACCGCCAACATCCACAACGGACAGTCAACAGGGACAATCATCGGGATGAGCATACCAGAGACCAAAAATCCCTCTTGGATCTCCTCCTTCTTATACTGTGCTACGACGAACTCAATGCCGAGACCCACCATGTAAGAGACAAAAATCTTAGGCAAGACAGCCGCCAAACCAAAAGAGACAATGCCACATACATCAGAAAGATCCTGACCAGTCACCAAATAATGCTGGTATCCCACATTATAAATACCAAACAACAATGCTGGTATCAAAGCAATAACGACCATCGACATCACACGCTTAGAATCTATACAGTCGTGGATGTGCGTTCCCTGTTTTGCCGTCGCATTTGGAACAAACAAGAATGTTTCAAAGCCATCGAAGACAGAACGGAACATCGCCAGCTTGCCGCCCTCCTCGAAGTTCGGCTTCACTTTGTCGAGAAAATTCCTTAACGCTTTCAATTTATTTCAATTTTTAAATTATTACTTTGTTATTTAGGCCATCTCCTTACGCAAGAAATCCAATCCCTCACGAACGACGCGCTGAGTCTCTATCTTAGAAGTACATACGAACTCGCAAAGAGCGAAATCCTCCGGTGCGACCTCATAGATGCCTAACTGCTCCATTCTATCTATATCCTTTGCCAAGATTGCCTTGACAAGGAACTCCGGCAAAATATCCATTGGGAAAACCTTGTCGTATTCGCCAGACATGATGAAAGCACGTTGTCCTCCATTGATGTTCGTATCCAAATCATACTCCTTGCTGCTACCCAACAACCAAGAGAAATAGGAGTGGTTGACGCTGAATTTCTTCAAACGTGGCATGATCCAACCCAAGAACTCTGATTGGTTACCTTCTGGAATAACGGTCACTTGAGAATCGTAGGCTCCCAAGAATCCGTCTGGAGCGATTTGTCTACCAGTCAACACATTACCCGAAATGAATCGTGCGTTCTCTGGATTCAAGACATTGGATTCAAACAAGTTCGACAATTGAGCGAAATAGGTCGTCCTATAGTAAGCTGGCTTCTTAACACAGCTACCAGCCAATATGATAATCTTAGAGAAATCGTAGAGACCCTTCTTGAAAGCAGTACCGATCGTCACCACATCCTGCGGATTGACACACCAAACCACCTCCCCTTTGTTTACTGGGTCGATATGATGGATTTGCACACCGACATTTCCCGTTGGATGAGGTCCCTCGAACTCATGGATCTGCACGCCCTTTGTGCCTTTATAAACCTTGGATGCATTCTCAATGTTGATGCCGATGTGAACTTTTCCCTTTGTCAACTTAGCCAAAGCGTTCACACCCAATTGGAACTCCTCCAATTTTCCTTCCAAGATGTAGTCGTATTCAGGAGCCAAAGGAGCCGTATCGAAACCAGAAATGAAGATAGCCTTAGGTTCCTGCTTAGGATCTGCCACAATATCATACGGACGTTGCTTGATAAATGGCCAAAATCCGGAAGACAACATAATCTCCTTCACCTTTTCAGCAGACAACTTGCTTGGATCGCATTTCTCAAACGGTTCCGAAGCATTCGCGCCATCCGACTGGATGCGGAGATCCAACACCTTACGCCTATCGCCCCTGTTGACAGCCAAGACTGTACCACTCACAGGAGAAACGAACTTCATTTCAGGATTTTCCTTGTCATAAAAAAGGACGGTTCCTGCTTTGACCGCATCGCCCTCCTTTACAACGACTTTCGGCTTTACTCCCTGAAAATCATCGGGCCTTACAGAAAACAAAGTAGCAGGTTCCAACTTGCCAAAAATCTGACCAGCCTTTCCCTTCAACTTGATATCTAAGCCTCGTTTTATTCTAATCAACTCAGCCATAATGAATTATAATATTAATTAATTTTATTCAAACAGAGATTCTTCTCGAAAGAAGTATCAATCCCCAACAAGCCACAAAAGCAGTCCCCCTTGCTCATGCGGGAAGACTGCCTATTCTCTTGCTAGAGGAGCGTTATTCATTGCCATTAACGCACAAAGCGTCGTTCAAGCTGACAATAGCTGCCACATAATCCTTACGCTCAATAACAAATTGCATATTCACCTGACGCAAAGATTGAGCAAAGCACTCTATATTAATATGATTATCGCACAAAGCCTTGGAAGCCTTATACAAGAAACCAGGATGGGCAATGTTCGTTCCCATGCAACAAACGATAGCCACCTTCTTCACTGTAACTTGATAGAACGTATCCTTCAATTCTTGCAACAAAGACTCAGCGTTTGCTTTGTCCCAAATCACCATGGTAATGCTGTTGGCATTCGTGGACTTGAGGATATAACTTACACCGTGCTTTGCGAAAACCTGCATCACACGCAAGTCATAACCAACTTCACCCACCATCATTGGGTCATGAACCTCCACAGCCAAAACTTTTTCCGTACCGGAAACAATCTCAATACGGGACTTTTCAGCCACATAATCCTTTGAGATCAACGTTCCTGGATGCTCTGGTTCAAACGTATTCTTTATACGGATATTAATGCCTGCCAATTCCAATGGCTTGGATGCCTTTGGATGGATAGCCTCCATACCTACATCGGCCAATTGGTCTGCCACCATGAAGTTTGTGCGACCCACAGGAATGGACTTATCTGCACCCACCAACTTAGGGTCGGCAGAAGAGAGATGGAACTCCTTATGGATAACGGCCTCGTCAGCCTTCACCTCAACTGCAATCTTAGAGAATGTCACCTCTGAATAACCACGGTCAAACGCACGCATGATACCTTCCGTACCTTTCGTATAACCCGTAGCGACACAAAGCGTTTCTGAGAAATCGATTCCCTTGAATGCCTTTTGGATACGTTGGTCAATCGTCAATGACTCCGAATCGTCGAAACCACACAAATCGACAAACGTAGCGTTAATGCCATGATTTTGGATGATATTTACAGAGTTGAATGCGGAATGAGCCTCACCTATCGAAGAAAGGATCTCACGAGCCGCCAAATATAAATCTTTCTTATTGACATAGCCGGATGCCACCACGCTATGCATAGAGAGAAGGTAGTTCTTTGCCTTTGCGATTCTGTCGTAGACAAATTCATCAGCCAAACGCTGATCCAACTTGATCTCCTCAAACGTACGATTGATTTTGATTAGTTTCTGAGCCAAATCGTCCAAAGCACCAGCATAGTCTTCGTCATTCACAAATTTCACGTAGATGCCAGGCTCACCCGTCTTCTTATGCTCCAACAACCAATTCGTAACATTGTTATAAGCCGACACCACAAAAATACGGTTATACATTTCCTCTGCGGAAAAAGAACCTAGCTTTCTCTTGCCTATAATAATGTTATTTAGTACATCTTTAAACTGAGACATCGAAGTCCCACCAATCTTCTCTACTGTAAGCATGCTATTAATTATCAAGTAATACCTAAAAATCACACAAAGATAGAAAAGTCAAACAACATAATAAAAGCAATAGGGAAATTAATTAATCCATTTTATAAGATTTTTTACCTTCAATATCGCATTTTGTCATCATCCCCACCCTTTATCATATCCAAACGGTCATTTTGAGGAAAAACGGCAACAGCCGACAAGGAGAAGAAACTTGAAAAAAATCGAAAAAAATCGGACATGGTTTCGTTCACAATTTCTTTTTTTGATTAAATTTACGAAATAAAAAACGATAATAGGGGTGCAAGAATCAGAATTAATAGCGCAATTGAAAGACGAATCGACCCAATCTCAGGCTTTTTCCGCTCTGATAAAAAAATATCAAGAGCAAGTTTATTGGCTGATTCGTAAGATGGTGTTGTCACACGACGACGCCAACGACGTTTTGCAGAACACCTTCTTACACGCTTGGAAAGGCATCAAGACTTTCCGGGGAGACGCAAAATTCTCTACGTGGCTTTACCGAATTGCCGTCAACGAGACCTTCACCTTCCTCGCCAACGCGGAATTGAAAAACGCGAACAACATGACAGACTTGGAAGACATAATGGTCCAGAACCTTGCAAGCGACGAATATTTCGAGGGAGACGAACTCCAAATAAAGTTCCAGAAAGCCATTCTCTCCCTACCTCCAAAACAACGAATGGTGTTCAATATGAAGTACTTCGAAGACAAAAAATACGAGGAGATGGAGGAGATACTTGGGACTTCCGTCGGAGCCTTGAAAGCCTCCTACCACCACGCTGTCAAGAAAATCGAGAGCTATGTTCTGATGGAGGACTGAATCAACTGAACCAACAACATAAAAGTTTTTTTTGACAACGCCTTAAACCTTTTGCAAAAGGAGTAGTCATATATACAAATCGAATTACTTTACAAGACAATGGAAACGAAAACTAACATATTAGATTCATTGAAGGGAGAAAAAAATCCGTTCAAAGTTCCGGAAGGTTATTTTGAAAGTTTAGGCCCTGTTCTCCAAGAGGTAATCGATCAAAAGGAGAATGTGGTCAAGACCGAGACTTTCCTATCAAGATTTAGGCCGATGCTCTATGCTGCAGCTTCTGTAGCCATTCTTGTCTGCGTCACCTTCACATTCCTTACCAACCACCAAGAGAATGTTGATCAAGCGCGGAACCAAGTGCCGGAAGAAATCAACGGCATTCAAACGAAAATCCTCTATACCCACTTAGAGGAGGAGTCCATTATTGATTATCTATTATCGGAAGAAGAATGAAAAGAATAATATTATCACTACTGCTCTTATCTGTAAGCGTCATTTCTTTCGCGGAAAAGAACGAAGAGGAAAAGATCCAAGAAATGGTCGAGGAGAAGACTTCCTACATCATAGAGCGGATGGGGTTGACTCCGGAAGAGACCGAGAAATTCGTCCCCATCTACAAGAAATATATCACGGAACGCATCAACACGTTCGACAACTCCCCTTTTGAAAACTTCAACTATAAAGAGGAAAAAAGCATGTCTGAAGAGGAGTTCAAGAAAATCAACGATGCTTACGTCAACGGCAAAGTCAACCGTGCTCTCTCCGCAAAGCTCTACTACGAGAGGTTTAGGGAAGTCATTCCAGAAAGTAAGATTTACAAAATGCTAATAGCAGAAAGAGACTTTAAGCGCGAACTCCTCAAAAGGGTTCAAAACAAAGGTTGTCAACACAAGGCTACAACTACAAACAAAAAATAAACTACTTTCATTTTTTAGGAGGGTGTATCCAAATCGATACACCCTCTTTTTCTTGGATAAAGGAACCATTCTCGACTACTCCGCAAGCAAGGCCTGCTTGTCTGAGGTAAAGTCGCCCAAACGAACCTCCGTAATCGTATTCACCTTACTCTTATCATAATCACTCTCAACACGGACATAATTTTCCGTAAATCCATGCATCCTTCCGCCGGTGCGTTTATCCTCCCATAGGACGGGAACCCGCTTCCCTTGTTGCGACTCATAGAAAGCCAATCGTTTCTTTTCGGACAAAGCATGCAAGATGTCGCTTCTCTCCTTTTTTATGCGGGCTGGCACCCTACCCTCTATCTTCAAGGCTTGGGTATTCGGACGCTCCGAATAAGAGAAGACGTGGAATTGCGCCACATCCAACGACTCCATAAAAGCCAATGCATCTTGGAAAAAGGCATCTGTCTCTCCGTTCGTACCGACAATGACATCAACCCCGATAAAGGCATCCGGCATCAATCGCTTGATGGCTGCCACCTTGTCGGCAAAGAGTTGACGTTTGTAGTGCCGTTTCATCAAGGCAAGGACCTCGTCAGAACCCGATTGTAGCGGGATATGGAAATGAGGGACAAACTTCTTCGATTTCGCTGTGAACTCGATAATCTCCTCCGTCAACAGATCCGGCTCAATAGAGGAAATACGGTAACGCTCAATGCCCTCCACCTGATCCAAGGCTTGGATAAGTCCGAAGAAAGTCTCGCCCGTACTTTTACCAAAATCACCAATATTCACGCCTGAAATGACGATCTCCTTCGCTCCCATCGCCGCAGCCTGCTGAGCCTGCTTAACGGTCTCCTCAATGGAGCCGTTCCGACTCCGTCCACGGGCAATCGGCACGGTACAGTAGGAACAAAAATTGTCGCAGCCGTCCTGAACCTTCAAGAAGAAACGGGTACGGTCACCTTGCGTGCAAGAGGGGAAAAAGACGTTGATATCCTTCCGTTGCGTATGGAAGACCTTCGTCTCCTTCTCTTTCTCCAAAGAGGCCAAATGTTGGATGATATCGAACTTCTGCTGCATTCCCAACACCAAATCGACTCCCTCAATAGAAGCCACGGCATCGGGTTTCAATTGGGCGTAGCAACCAATCACGATGACATAGGCTCCGGGATGCTTGGCAATCATCTGCTTAATCGCCTGCCTATCTTTCCGATCGGCGGCTTCCGTCACCGAACAGGTATTTATCAAACAGACATCCGCCACCTCACCCGGCTTGGCCGACCTGAATCCGTTTTCTTGTAAGATACGACCGATAGTAGAGGTCTCCGCAAAATTCAACTTACACCCCAACGTATGGTAAGCCACCTTTTTATCCTTAAACACCGTTTGGTCTATCATATTATGACACGATATAAAAGAGAAAGCCCACAACCAAAAAGAACAGTCATGGGCTTAGCTCTGTTTCACACTATGGGTGGATCCTATAAATTGATTTCGAGAGATTTCTGAACTTATTCCGAGCAGGAATGCCGCAATAAGACAAAAACACCGAAAGGATTACAGTCCCACTTTACTATACTAACGGTGAGTTTTAGAACTCACCAGAAATCTCTTAGATATTCAACAACTCACAGACCTCGTTGTAGACGGTTTCTGCATTATAACCGAACTTTTCGTCAAGGACTGTATAAGGAGCTGAGCTACCGAAATGGTCAAGTCCGTGGATTCGGCCATTAGCACCAACCAAACCCACCATGGTCAAAGGCATTCCTGCCGTCAACGCATATTTAGGAGTAGCGTCTGGCAAAACCTCCAGTTGGTATGCCTTCGACTGCATACGGAACAATCCCTCTGATGGAGCAGAGACGATTTGTACGTTCACCTTCTTGCGTTCCTCCAAAAGAGCCGCACCCTCAAACAAGGCTGACACCTCCGAACCGCTTGCCACCAAGACCACGTCAGGAGTACCCTTCGCCTGTTTTACGACATAAGCACCCTTCTGAGCTTGCAAGGCATCTTGGTAACGATTGCCGGAAGAAGGCAGGCTCTTGACATTCTGACGAGAGAAAATCAAGGCTGTCGGCGTATCGAGGTTCTCCATCGCCATTTTCCATGCCACCGTCGTCTCATCGACATCGGCAGGACGAAGTACCAACATACTATTCTTTCCCTTGTGGTTCTTAACCTGCTCCAACAAACGCACTTGAGCCTCTTGCTCAATTGGTTGGTGAGTTGGGCCGTCCTCGCCGACACGGAAAGCATCATGAGTCCAAATATACTTAACCGGAAGACGCATCAAAGCAGACATACGGTAAGCTGGCTTCATATAGTCAGAGAAGACAAAGAAAGTACCGCAAGCTGCAAAGACACCACCGTGGAGAGCTATACCATTCATGATACAAGCCATGGCCAACTCAGACACACCAGCGTTAAGGAAGGCACCAGAGAAGTCGCCATTAACAAGCGGATGCGTATTAGCCAAGAAGCCATCCGTCCTATCAGAATTGGACAAGTCGGCCGAAGCGACAATCATATTCTCCACCTCCTTAGAAAGCACCTTCAAGACAGCAGCAGAGCCGACACGAGTAGCTTGGTCTGCCTTTTGCTCAATCTTTGAATAATCGATATCAGGAACTCTTCCGCTAAAGAATTGTTCCAACTTTTTAGCCAACTCAGGATTCTTTTTAGCCCACTCAGCTTGAGCAGCCTTCTTCTCAGCCACGATTTTCTCCAATTCGGCCTTACGTTGAGCATAGAGAGCCTTCACGTCGTCGAAAATTTGGAATGGGTCGTCAGGATTACCGCCCAAATTCTTTATCGTAGCAGGAACATCCACACCCGCCTTAGACAAAGGCTGTCCGTGCGTAGAGACAAGATTCTCCGCATCCGTACCATCTGGCTTCAAACATCCCTTACCCATCGTAGTCTTACCGATGATGATAGTCGGACGTTTCGTCTCCTGGTTAGCCTTCTTCAATGCATCGATGATTTGAGAAGCGTCATTACCATTAATTGAAATCACATTCCAGTTCCATGCCTTATACTTCATCTCGATGTCCTCATTGGAGACCTCATCGACACGAGTAGACAACTGCACGTTGTTCGCATCATAGAACATAATCAAATTGCTCAATCCCAAAGTTCCGGCAATACGGCCTGCACCTTGCGAAATCTCCTCTTGGATACCACCATCTGAGATGAACGTATAAATCTTATGGCTCATCCACTCGCCGAAACGGGCGCAGAGGAAACGCTCAGCGATAGCTGCACCGACCGCCATGGTATGGCCTTGACCCAACGGACCGGAAGTATTCTCAATACCTCTCTCGAAATCCACCTCTGGATGTCCTGGTGTATTGCTGCCCCACTGACGGAAATTCTTGATATCCTCCATAGAGAACTTGCCAGCCAAGGCAAGAACAGAATAGAGCATTGGTGACATATGCCCTGGATCCAAGAAGAAGCGATCACGGTTTATCCATGTCGGATCATTTGGATCATACGTTAAGAACTGGGAATAAAGTACGTTGATGAAATCTGCGCCACCCATAGCACCGCCTGGGTGTCCCGATTTTGCTTTCTCGACCATCGCAGCTGTCAATATCCTGATATTGTCTGCCGCGCGATCTAGCGTTTTCATATCAACCATTGTTATATGCAATTTATATTAATGGAAAAAATAACTAATCGTATATCGGAAGCCCCAAGTACCATCCTCATAATCCCCATATCCAGGGACATAGGATTGATTGATGGAGCAATTGTCTTCCTCCACCGTCTTGATCGTAAGGAAGCCCTTATAGCGCAATTCGACACCCATGCAGAATCCCTTAAAAATAGGGGTGTTGACCCCGGCAAGGAATTCTCCCCACTGTGCCTTCGTATTGCCTTTCTGTTCCGGAATGTAGTCCGAATCTGCCTTCCACAAAGAAGCGTCAGTCTTGTATCCGGATATCTCATACTCAAAACGAGGAGCTATCGCATAACGGAACCCCACATAACCGTAGGGAGCCAACTTCTTGGTGTAATCCTTCGCCAACAAGTTTATATTCAATCCAACCTTGTAATAGGTTCCGTTCACTTCGTATTTCACATTCTCCGTGGGCGTGCCTGTCCCCGTATTATCGTATATATAATCGGAAGAAGCGTCGTATGTGGCATAACCCAACTCAAATGCAGGATAAAAAAGATGTTGAAAATCAAGGACAACAGATGAGTTCATTCCAAAGCGACGATTGTCAATGGCACCCATTAACGGATCTGCCAAATCATAATCCAAATAAACGCCGTAGAAGAACTGCTTCTGCTCCTCTCCTGCACTTTTCTTGCTCTTCTTCCCTGCAAAAGCAGGATTGGCAAGAAGCAAAAGCGCCACCAAACTAATAAACCGACATATATATGTTAACATGATTCTCCTTAAACTTATTGGTTACCCTATCATTTTCAATTAAGAGATCGCCCGTCCCTTTTGAAAACGCAACATTCTTCAACTCATAGATCGTGCGATAGCCGCACTCTCCCGACACAAATTCATGGATAGGATCATACGAAATCGTCAACGTATCTATCATCGGCCTCACAAAGCCTCCTGCATAGAAATAGAGCATGGTGCTGTCCGAAAAATAGAACAGGTCCCGTTCCTTCTTCTTCAAAGAGACAGACTTTCCATCCATGCAATATTTAATGTCTACGGCTACGCTGTCTTGCCAAACCGTATCCAATGAGACGCCAACATATTCGTAAATTCGAGGTATCATACACCATACATACTTTGTCTCCGTGGCCGACGGATTGAGAGGCAAATAGAAAACACCGTTCTCCAATCCTGTATAAATGGTATCCGCACCCATCGGCAACAACGAAAGGGCCAAGAATGTGTACTTATCTGTTGGGTTGATCTCCGAAAAACAAGATATGCCCATCGACGAATACATGGGCTCGTCGCAATGCTCGTTTTCACAAGAAATGAACGTCTCCCCTACACACAAGGAGAACAAGAGCATAAGCCACATTCCAAGGCTCTTGAAAGTCCTGGAACTCTTTAAAGCACGCTGTTTCACATTCGTCATCTGCATCTCTTCCCTCTTACGTTTATATATAATTTACGATTTCAGCCAAATTCTTCCGTTTCTTCTCGGTCTTGCTCCAGACTTCCGCATCCGACGGATAGCCTACCGGGATAACCACACAAGGCTCCCATTCCGAGTTTTCCAGTTTCAGCAGCTTTCGGCAAGCCTCCACATTGAAATTGCAGACCCAACAAGAGCCCAAGCCCAACTCGGTGGCTTCCAAAATGAGATGGTCGGCCGCAATAGCTATATCCACATCACAATGATCTTTCCCGTCCGCACGTTTCCATGATTCCGCATGGTTGCCACACAAGACGAAATAGAGGGGTGCGCTTCGGAACCACTCCCTATCATAAGCAGCTTGAAGTCCGACACGCGCCTCTTCGCTTTGAACGACGAAAACCCTCCACGGCTGACGATTTACCGCAGAAGGAGCCAAACGGAAAGCCTCCAAGAGGGCGTCCACCTTCTCTTGTTCCACTGGCTTATCGGAATAAGCCCTTACCGAACATCGCTTACGAATCAATTGCAACAACGACTCCATATGCCTCTTCATTAAAACGCCTTGACTTCTTTTTTCAGAATATTCAACGCCACCTCAATCGGAGCATTCTCCATGGAATTGTAGGTCTCAATCAATACCTTGGACAACTCGAAAGCAGGAACACTATCCGGAACTTTTGCCGAATAGGTGTTGATAAACTGAATCAAACTCTCCTTCGCATTCTTAATAACGGCCCACAATTCAGGGCTGATATAGATTTGTTGGGAGACATTATGCTCGAACTCTTCCCGGATAGTCGCCAAAAGAGTCACATGCAAATCAACAGCAGTCATTCCAGGTGTTTGAACCCTCAAAATCAACGATTCAGGATTAATACGCTCCAAGAACAAGGCAAAGCGCTCGTAAGCCGTCAAACGAATCGGATCCAAAATTTTGGAGGCGTTAAGTTTCATCTCGTAGAAACGGCGACGCTCCTCATTCTTCAACATTCCGTCCATCACATAATAGGCAGCCAACAAGACCAACAAGCCCGGAATAGTAATCTTCAATATCTCGATAAATGTCTGCATATCTTATTCTTTACAAGTTTTTAGTTTCTTCCAATTTATAATCATTCCGCTCCGAGGCATTACGCGAAACCAACTCCGCCACAAAACCCGTCAAAAAGAGTTGTGTTCCAATCACCATGGAAGTCAAAGCCAAATAGAAATAAGGACTGCTCGTCACCAACGGAGCCGACGTGCCGTTCATAATGTGGTAGAGCTTAGCGCCACCGACAAGACTCACCGCAATGAATCCAAGCAAGAACATCATACTACCGACAAAACCGAAGAAGTGCATCGGCTTCTTGCCAAACGTAGAAAGGAACCAAAGGGTAATCAAATCCAAGTAGCCATTGAAGAAACGGTTGAAGCCGAATTTCGACGTTCCATATTTCCTCGCCTGATGGATAACCACCTTCTCCCCGATCTTCTTGAAACCGGCATTCTTAGCCAAATAAGGGATGTAACGATGCATCTCCCCATAGACCTCAATGCTCTTCACCACATTCTTTCGGTATGCCTTCAAGCCACAATTAAAATCGTGCAACTTGATTCCTGAGATAGCCCGCGTAGTCGCATTGAAGAGTTTAGAAGGCAAATTCTTGGCCAACTTTGAGTCATAACGAACTTTCTTCCAACCGGATACCAAATCATAACCGTCCGTCATGATCATTTTATACAATTCCGGTATCTCATCCGGACTATCCTGCAAATCAGCATCCATTGTGATGACCACGTCACCCACTGCCCTATCGAAACCGCAATAGAGAGCAGCCGATTTACCATAGTTGCGACGGAACTTGATGCCCTTCGCCTCCGAATGTTTTTCAGCCAAATCCGATATGATCGACCAAGATGTATCCGAACTTCCGTCATCCACAAAGATGACCTCGTAGGAGAAACCATTTGCTGCCATCACCCGACTAATCCATGCGAAAAGTTCGGGCAACGACTCCTCCTCGTTATATAGTGGCACTACAACTGAAATATCCATAATATCCTTGTTCATACGTCCTTGCGCAAGGCAAAGACCTATTTACTTATTTTCTTGTTTAAAAAAATGGACGTAACTAAACACAGAAATAATCCGTATGTCGTTTCGCCAAAGAGTGTGTTCATCGCCAAGTCCTTCGGAGATTGGGTAAGCAATCCTTCAAATCCCTTATCATAAACTGACTTAAGAGAATCCAACATCTCCGGCGAAGCCCCCTCCATCGTCTTCATCTGCGAAAAGACCGCATCATAGAAACTCTTTTGATCCGCCAAGAAATCTGGATTGAAGAGAATCAAACAGAAGAAAAGGAAAACGGAATAAAGCATCGAAGCGAAGAAGAAAAGATAAAATCCGTAATTCAAAACCCTAAAATAGGAAACATTTTCCTTCAGCACCTCTCTTTTGTAAATGTCCGTCCCCTTCACAACTATATATAATGTAAGGAGCATCGAGACTAACGAGAGCAACGCCAGCAAGCATAAACCCACGAAAGAAACAACATTCGAATAAACGAACATCTCTATGGAATCCCGCAGGATGAACCAACCTCCTAGATAAAGGCCAGCCTCCATCGCATACGAAAACACATTCCCTTCGCTTTTCCCTTCCATTGAATATACAATTTGGATGCAAAGTTAAGTAAAAATTGACAGAGAAAAGGCATAACAACTGCTAAAAGTTGACAAAGTTTCGTTTCTTTCTTCCATTTCGGAAGAAGAGGGAAGATTCTTGTGAAATTGTTTTGAGAAAGTCTACTCTATCGAGCACCCCAATTCATAGGCTTTTTGCAATGCTCCTGTTGCGGTGACATCTCCTCGATCCTTTGCGCCTCGCACTAAGACTTGCCCTGCATCCTTCAGATGGAAAAAGTTGAGACAAAGTTGATACTGAGCAAGCACGCCATCAAACAATTCGGGGAGCGTAGCAGCTCCGACCAGCAACAACGCCATCTGGCTAATACGGAATGTGTCTCGGATAGGATTGTGGCAACGGTCAATGAGCGCCTTCAATTGGGCACTCAAACCATAAAAATAGACCGGAGAGGCAATCACCAACAGATCCGCCACCTTCATCTTCTCGTATATTTCCGTCATATCATCTTTCTGGACGCAAATGCCTCCACTTTGAAAGCAGGCGTTACACCCCATGCAGGGAGCTACCTTATGATCGTGGACAGAGACCACCTCTACCGCATGTTTCTGCGACGCCCCCTTCACGAAAGCATCCACCAACAAATCCGTATTGCCACCCTTACGTGGACTGCCAGACAATATCACTATGTTCATGTTATCACCTATTTATCTGCGCACTAAGGCACCAATCATTCCACAATCGTCGCCACAATCTTTCTTCCTCCGCCATAATTGCGGAACTCACATAAATAAATTCCTTGCCACATACCCAAATTGAGTTTTCCGCCTGTTATCGGAATCGTCAGGCTCACTCCCACAATCGTCGATTTTGCATGGGCTGGCATATCATCCAACCCCTCCAATGTGTGATCATAGTAGGGTTCCCCCTCTTTGACCAGACGATCGAAAATCTCGGCCATATCCGTCCGCACATCCGGATCCGCATTCTCATTGATCGACAAGCCACAACTCGTATGCTTGACAAACAGATGCAACAATCCCACCTTGGGCAACGGCTTTGGCAAATGAGAAAGAATCTCTTGTGTCACCAAAGAAAAACCTCTTGGCTTTTCAGACAATGTAAATTCGACTTGTCTCATTTCTATCTTTATCCATTCAGTTCAACATCATTCAACTTCCTGATCGACTCCGACTTAACCAACCATGCAACAGAGAAGGCCGTCAGCATGATGAACTCACAGAACCATGTATAAGGGAACCATTCTGGCACCCAAGAAAAGAGAGGTGTCGCATGTAAAGCCAAAATAATGGAGAAGGCAAAAATCACAATGCCACAAATTCTGTATACCAAGTTCCGTTGCCTTTTCTTTTCGTTTTTAATATTCCCCAAGGTAAACAGGAAGAATATATTTATGGCAAAAGAGGCGAAAAGAACCGTAGCGCAAGTCATGTGAATCGTATGACTGACGGAAATCGGCAGATCAAAAATTCCCACAGTCTCTGGAGCACCAGGCACAGAACAAGGGAAAAAGACGACACCCATACACCCCAACGCCTGAAGAATCGACATCACACGGTCTCGCCAATCATAGCCTGTATAACACAAGAAAAAGACAGAAGCCGTAAACAGCAATCCAATCATACACACCTTGGATGAGGCGTAATAGGTGGCACTGATACTCATATACCAACCTTCCATATTATGCTCCGCCCCTATCAATCCGAACAAAAGGCAACAAGGAGCCAACAAGCCACAAAGTATTCCTAACATCTTCCGCAGGAACAAGTAATTCTTTACTTCTTCTTTCATACAATTCTATTCTTTAACAATACGACAAATAGTTGATACATTGGGGATATCTCATCACCCACGTTTGTGATTGATGCAAATGTAAAAAAATAAGATGACACGCAGAAATTCTGAATTCAAAACAACAGCTCAAGAGATAGGATTTGGACAACGATCGTTTCGCAGGTGAAGATTTGCACCTCCTAATATAAAACAGAAGGGACGCCCTACAGACGTCCCTACCCATTCTATAATCATTCAAATCTCATCTGTTTTCCGCAGACAGAAGAGATATCACGGCACAGCATCATACTCTCCCATGAAGAGCAACAAGCCCGACTTGTTCTCGCGGATGGCGAAAGCGAACGGACGGTCGCAAAACATGGTAAATGTTTTCATTACGGCACCACCCCAACCTCCTACGATGGAGGTGACAGCCGCAGCTTCCGTGCCTATCTCATCCACATTAACAAAGAAGTCTTGGCGAACCTGAGTAATGAAAGGCGTTGGTCCACTGATTACTATATTAGGAAATTCATTAAATATTTCTCCTATGGACAATTTCTTTAATATTTCATCCAATTCATATCCACCGTTGGCTTGGAATTTAGGCATATAGACATTTCCCTCCATGAAACTGAAAGGAATTTCATCCCATTTAAACGTAGGGAGTATTTCGCCAAGGGAATGCCCACTCTTCGGCAACAAGAGAACCATGCTATAGGCACTCGAACTGACTTTCGCAGGCCGAGTAGCCCCACTCCAAGAAGATCCCGAATCTTGAATCACCGTATCCTTAGGAAGATGCTTGCCATAATCCAACTTGACGACTTGATAATCATCCGTTTCAGAATACTCCATTTGCGTATTAACAATACGCATGAAATCGGTGGAATCTGACTTTCCATCCGCCCCTGTAAAAAGCACTTTTTCATACGGGCTGAATTGTTGCACCCAATCGCCCTTGAAGTAGCAAGCATTATTAATCACAAAGCGGGTATGGTCATCAATTTTAAGATCCAAGTCGTTGATTCGGTCGTTTGTCATCAGTGATGCCCAATGGTTTATCGTATCCAACGAACCTTTGGGGTCTTCTAAAAAATTAAGGGTTCTCACCGTCGAATAATACTTCTCTCTTGCAATATTCACAACCCTCTTATTGGCAACACTTTTCTCATTAAGCCACAAGGCATTGGCAGTATGGATTTCAACACTATCCACATTTGAATTGATGGAGAGATATACTTTTTGGAAAAAGTCGTTCATATCGCTCAGCGCATTGTCCGAGGTGAAGCCCATCGCATAGGCAATCTCCTTTGCTCCTTGATTTGTGGCACCGTTGGCACAATAGCCCAAGGCCATATTCAAGCTAATTGGCGAAAAGAATTTGATGGGCTCTCTTGAATTCTCAGTACAAATTAAGGAGAAACACTTCTGACCAAATTCGTTCGTCGTCTTAACAAACGACTTTTCAGTGCTCGATACCTCTAGTGGACAAGGCTTCTCAAAGATCGGAGGGAAGGTGTTCTCCGTCAACGATACTTGGGAGTCTTCCTCAAAATTTTCAACAAAGGTGACGCTGTCCACCTCCGTCAGATCAAATACTTTTTGTTCTCCACTCTTCAGCCAAACCTGCATGCTTCGCGGTGTGTCGGCTATTGAAGCGACGCAAAACGTCAAGAATGAAAGTCCCGTAATGATTTGTTTCCTATTCATAAAGAAAATATGTTTAATGGTATCAGATGGGCTGCTATTTCAACCCACGATTATATTTAACGGCGAATTTTTGGGACTCGCCTTAGTTCTCGATGTAAAGATAGGTTTTTTCAAGCATTTTACAAACAATTATACAATTTATTATGAGGGAACATGCTCATTTTCTGCCCATTCGCCCAAAATCAACATTTCGGGGTAACCAACTTTTCGAAATATCCCCGTAGCCACTCGTCAATGTGATCCTCGCTTATGCCCCTTTCGCTAAAATAGGATCGATTGAGTTCACACCCATCCTTGATATCCTCCCAATCATTCTCGATAAGGTAAAAATCCTCGAACGACTCATTGTCATTCGAATCGACATAGGCCTGCGACAAAAGTTTCAAGCCCTGCTCTACCGACAATTCTCCCATAACGACTTGTCCGGCAACATATAAGATATATTGATGGAAGACTTCTCCCGCAGGATAACTGAACCGCATTGTCCCAAAAATCCGTTCCACGAGCGAGGCAAATTCAAAAGGATTCACGGAGGAGTCCACTCCTGCCAATTGAGTGATCTCCGAAGTCTGAAAGCCTTTCTCCATCATCTCCCATGCCCAATACTTCCACTCTTTGGAAAACTCAACCTGCCGTGTCTCATACAAAAAGAATATACGAGCCGTGCGAGGCACCTTCCTTATAATAAACATCATCATCTCATACTGTCTTGGGTATGAGAAATAGATCTTAAGATTTTCTTCCACCTCCTCTGTATGCGTCTCTTGCTGTTTTTGCATTCCCAAGAGAGTCTTCACGAACTCACTTACCTTTGACATTCTTCCTATATATAGTATAAAAAAAGAGGAACGCAAATACTGTGTTCCTCCTTCCCTCATTTATTTCTTTTGAGCGAAAATCCATTTTAAGAAATCCGTCGAACTCATGGCCTCTCGCCAACAAGCATGGCCCTTGTCCGAATACTCAATTATCTCAGCCACTTTCGAACCGTTCGCCTTCAACTCATAATAGGTGTCTCTCGAATAGGAGACAGAGACCGTCGAATCAGCCGTACCATGGTACATGCGAATGGGAAGTTTCTTCAACGACTTCACTCTATCCGGACTAATCGCTCCACCGATGGAAACGACGGCCGCATAGTTTTTAGGTTCTCGGACAGCTAAATCCAAGACACCCATTCCACCAGATGATATTCCGACCAAATAAATTTGATCACTCTTGATAAATGGCTTCTTTGAATAATGCTCAATCATTCGAGAAAGCAACTCCGAAGTCCTTGTTTGAGCTGGATCCACTGGAACTGTCAATTTTCCAGTTGCCTCATCCTTCGTATATTCCGCCCACGAATCACCCATTGGACATTGTGGGAACAAAACAACGGCAGGATAGAAATGGCGCATCTCCGGATTCAAAAACAAAGAAGATCCATATTTCAACTGGGACTGATTATCGGAACCATTCTCGCTCTCTGCGTGCAAAAAAACGAGTAACGGATACTTCGTCTTCTTATCCTCCTTATCATAACCTTCAGGATATATAACCCTATATCGAAGCGTATCGCCCTTTGATCTATACTCCCTCGCAAAAGGAATAGGCTTATCCTTCTCTTTAGCATCCACAACTGTTGCCAACGAGAATAAGCAAATCAAAGAAAGCACCCAATAATAACCTAATTTCATATCTTTTACACTCAATAAAATTCACCAATACAAAAGAAGTCAGGAGAAACCCTCCCAAATTCATTGCAATTTATAGTTTTTTTTAATAATCGGCAAATGTTTTTTCCTATTTTGTTAGAAAAGAATCGTATCAGGATCGAGATAGTTTTCCGTCGCACAACATTAGGTGTTGATTGAGCCTTTCCTTATTAAATATAGGATGTAAAAACCTCCTACCTTTTGTCATAAATTCAAAAAGGGTGATTCTTAACTGGACGAAAAAAGCGGCTACCGATTTCTCAGTAGCCGCTATTGCGTAAGTAGCCTTTCTATAAAATTTGTAGTTACGCAAAGAAAGGCCTTCTAGAAGATTTCCAAGGGTAAGATTCGTTACAAATCATGGCAAAAATCGTAAACTATCGCCACTTTTCATTGTAACAAAGCCCCTACGTACGGGAAAAGAGTCTTATTCATCCTCATCATCGTCCGAGAAATCGAAGCCGAAATCGAAATCATCATCCGACGCATAACTTGGCACCACATAGGCATCCAAATCACGACGCTCCTTCTTGGTCGGACGACCCGTGCCCCGATCGCGCACGCCAGAGTTGGAGAATCGAGCCAATTCCAACAACTCCAACTGGTCGGGAGAGGTGACATTCTCCATGAATCCCGGAACCAACTTAGCCCCCATCCTGTTTTCAGAAAGGGCCAATACCTTGAAGGAATAGACGACAGGCGGACGCTTTATCTGCACCACATCGCCCACCTTCAACATTCGGGAGGGCTTAACGTTAGACCATTGTATCATCACCCTGCCCTTCTTACAGGCATCAGCCGCAATACTTCTGGTCTTAAAAAGACGAACAGCCCACATCCACTTGTCAATCCTAACCTCTTTCGCTTCCATACTCGAAAATGAAGTTCATCACTTGTTATTATATTGGTTCATGGCAACCTGAATGCCCGAAAGACAGAAGCACTTCACCATCTCACCCGCCAACTCCAGACGGGCAGGAAGCGTTTGGTTCTCCTCTTCCGTAAATTCGCCCAAGACAAAATCGATCTGCTGTCCACGTTGGAAATTATTGCCTAACCCAAAACGCAAACGAGGGTACTTGTCCGTACCGATCATCTGTTGGATATTCTTCAGACCGTTGTGTCCGGCGTCGCTGCCGCTTCCCTTCATGCGAAGAGTTCCGAAAGGAAGAGCCAAATCATCCACCACGACAAGCAGATGGTCTATGCCGATTCCCTCCTTCTGCATCCAATAACGGACAGCATTACCACTCAAATTCATGAACGTATTCGGCTTCAGGAATATAACCGTCTGATTTTTAAGTCGAAATTCACAGACAGAGCCGTAACGATCCTCCTTAAAAACAAGATTGGACGCTTTAGCAAAAGCGTCCAATACCCTGAATCCGATATTATGGCGGGTATTCGCATATTCCAATCCGATATTACCCAAACCAACTACCAGAAATTTCATCTAATCAAAATTAGTTGTTACCCTTAGAACCTCTTGTTGCCTTAACTGAAGCAACAACATTGATTGGGTTGTTGAGGATAGTCAAGTTATCGAAAGACAACGCACCGATTTGGATAGTCTTACCGATACCCAAGTTGTCAACGTTAACAACCAACTTCTCTGGGATATTCTCTGAAAGACCCTTAACTCTGATCTTACGCATATCTTGGCTCAACTTACCACCCAACTTAACACCTTCTGCCAAACCTTCAAGCTTAACAGGAACCTCCATTACGATAGGCTTGCCATCGATAACTTCCAAGAAGTCAATGTGAAGGATCTTGTCTGATACTGGATGGAATTGGATCTCCTTCAAGATAGCCTTAACGCACTTGCCGTCAATCGTCAAAGAAACCAAGAAAATCTCTGGAGTGTAGATCAACTTTCTAACATCACCCGTTGAAACTTGGAAATTAACATTCTCGCTACCTCCATAAAGTACGCATGGAATGTTGTCGCTGCTTCTAAGTGCCTTCGTAGCCTTCTTTCCAAGACCTTCTCTCTTTGTTCCTTTTAATTCAAATGTTTTCATTTTGTTTGTGTTACTCAAAATTAAGTTACTCGTAATGGCTTAATTTCCCATCACACTTCCGCATCGTGCGAAAAGCGGTGCAAAATTAATATTTTCTTTTGAGAGAACGAAATCTAATCGTCGCTATTTTCCTCCAAAAACATCATTTTTCTCTTTACTAAATAGGATTTAAAGGATAAATAGGCTTAGCTCCATCAATCCAAAGACAAATTGAAGGGTATATAATGTATAAGGTCCATTAAAAACACACCTAAAAAATCAGCTCCAAGCGGACTTGTCGGAGAGAAAACGGCCCCATTCCACCCAAGGCAGGCTTAAGGCTTGAAGAAAAATTCCAAATAGGGCCACAAATAACCTTCATATTATCAAGCGAATAAAAAAAGAGGCGATTTTTTATTGAATTTTTCTCTCAAAATCTCTTGCATAATATCGAAAAGCATGGTACCTTTGCATCGCAAAAGCAAAAAAATGGTGAGGATAGCTCAGTTGGTTAGAGCGTCGGATTGTGGTCCCGAAGGTCGTGGGTTCGAAACCCATTCTTCACCCTTTCAAAGCCTTTCGGATTTCCGAAAGGCTTTTTTTGTATAACACAGGTTCTAAAAAGCGACGGATATGTGGAACATCTTTAAATTCGACCAAGAGACAAGCAACGATTTGGCCGCCATCAAAAAATATTTAATCGCATCCATGAACGGAGTCGTATCCTCCAACATGAAGCATCTGGGCTACAAACTCAACTACGGAGTATCTCTTCCCCGCATAAAGGAGTTGGCCTCCCGCTTCAAGAAAAGCGAATCGTTGGCCGATTGTCTGTGGAAATCGGATTGTCGGGAAATGAAAATCATGGCTACCCTCCTCCACCCTAAGGAAGCTTTCGACAAGAAGAAAGCCCTAAAATGGGCGTTGGAATGCACAAACATGGAATTGGCAGAACAATTCTCCATCAACATCGCCGCCGAAAAAGATTTTGCGCCCGAATTGGCTTGCAAGCTATTGGAAGAGAAGGAAGTCATGCCTCGCGCCCTCGCCTATATCTTGGCCGCAATGGCAGAGAAGACAACCCCAATGGCAGAAAAGGAGTTTTCTCTCCTCCTCGAAAAGGCAGAAACGGACATTTACAGTCCCGAAGCACCAATATACTCCTCCGTCGCAAGATTTTTAAAGCAAGCCAGCGTACGAGAAAAGGAGAAAACGCTTCATTTCATCGAGAATATCGACACTAAAAAAAGCCCTGGCTGCGCATGGGTATGCGAAGAGGTGCGAACCTATATTGAATACAGATAACATTCGCCAACTCCCCGTTTAAAGATATTGTTTTTATAAAAAAAGGTTATATATTTGCATCGTGTGTGATATAAATTGCGCGATAACTTCAAGCACCTCCTCACACACTAGCGTTGCATCACTGCAACGCTTTTTTTATGAATCTTTGTTATTGATCCGAGCCTCCGTGAGAGGTTCATCCACGATACGTCATCCGTTCTCCGCTTCCTTATATTTTGCGGCGAGGACAGCCATGAATTGACTGATCTGCTTGATTGCATCCTGCGTGTCCTGCGTAACCTCTTTTTTTTGGAGACGCAACATCAAAATTCCATACAGGGCGTTCAAAGAGAGTTCCACATCATCAACCTCGGCTCCGGCTCCCGACTTCTTCCTGAAATCGACCAGATAGGGAAGCGTTTTGAAAAACAACGCATTATATTGTATCTCCTTCGGCTCCTGCAACAACTCCAAATGGAGGCTATTGACATCCATGACTATATTTTTCACAATCTGAAGATGCCCTTTCTCCTCTATCTTCTCCACGTGCATCATCTCGACCAGATTCTCATACCAGGCCACCATCTCAGACTTGACCTCCTCAGATTGGTCGAACTTATCTATTATGGCCGACTTGATCAAAGCCATATCAAAACGGCAAGCTCGGATAATATCCTCCACCTGCCACATATATAATATGTATTCGGCTATATTTTCAGCCCTTTTCTGTTTTGCTATCAGCATAAAACGACTCCTAATTTTTCAGACAAAAATAGAGAAAATTAGCCTTTGGGGCAAATTTAAGTCAGGTTCCATAAATTGATTTTGACAATATTCCGGCGAAGGCTCGTCAGGAAGCGCCTACAAACGTGGGTCGCACATCGGAAAAGCAAGTCGGCCAACCGCCCAAGTTCTCGATTTTTGCCCCAAAACACCCAATAGAGATGACATGCGTCAATCATTTCCCCATTTTGATATACAAATAAAGCCATTTGATATATAAAACCGAAGCCGAAAAGAAAGAAAGCGTACGTTTGTAGTGTAAAGGAAATAATAACGTCGGAAACACGACGAATACATTTAATCATTATGCCACGGTCTGATAGGGCCGAGGCCGAACCTAGAAACGAATCATATATAAAATCCATCGGGAGTGTGGCAATCGCCGCACCCCGCTATGGATTCTCTCTATTGGGTTGTTGATAAATGAATTGAATAGTAATATAGAGATGAATTAGATGAGTCATTGGACATAACATTCGTATTCTGGAACACTCTAAATTGTTAATTTAAGACATATTAACGAAACAAGGTTCAATGTTAATTTAATTTTCTCCTAATTTTGCGTTTTATTTATGATAATTATGGCAGAACGCAAAAGCAGGAACCCATTGTACAATTTTTTGATGAATCCACGATTCAGCAAATGGCGTTACTTTGCTTTTGTATCTCTAGTATTTTTGATTTCGCTTAGGGAGTGTATATTCACCTATCAATCGACTTTAGGCGAATTGAAGTTAGGAGCATTATTGATAGTACTCCTTTACTACTACGTCAATCTATACCCTGCCAAACTCATACTCATCAAATGGTTGCCTAAATATCTCGAAGAGCGTAGATACCTCTTCTTGTTCAGCATCTCCATAGCGACAGTATTCAGCTCCATCTTGATCAAAATGGGGATAGAGATTTTTCTCTTAAAAAAATTCCACCTGCTAAGTACGATGCAAAGAGGCTTCGGTCTCATCACTGTATGGGAATGGACCACCAAATTCGCTACCACCGTCACCTGCATATACGGCGTCATGTCCATCTTTTTGCTGAAAATATGGATTAAGGAAAAGAAAAAGATCAGAAAGGCAGAAAGTGAGCAATTGAAGTTGGAATTGGAGTCGCTCAAGGAGCAAGTCGACTCGGAGCTACTGCTGAACACCCTACAGGGGACAAGCGAAATGGTCAAGACCGATTCCAAGACGGCCAGCGAGAGAATAAAATTATTAAGCGCCGTGCTCAGGTACGAACTATATGACTGTAAACGGACAAGGGTGCTGCTCTCTTCTGAGATCACCTTCATCAACAATGTCTTAAAACTCTGGTCCTACCAATCGAAAGGACTAGAATACACCATAACAACGGAAGGCAACACACAAGCCCTGCTCATTCCTCCCCTACTCCTGATATCATTGGTTCAGATTGTCACACGGAGGATTGATAAAGAGAAAGGAGAGAACAGGATCGACATCAACATCTCCTGCTCTGACATGGTGGTTAGTTTCGTTTGCGCCCATGAAGAGATGGAAGAAAGAGTGATGCCAACCATCGACCTGCTCCGCAGGCTCCGGATGCTTTTCGGCGACAACTGGTCGCTCACTTGCGACACCACCCAAACCGAACTAAAATTCGACATGAAATGACACGAGAAGAGGCACTACACTTATTAGTCATCAACCCTAAATGGGCAGTGTTAAGGCACGTCCTGATGCAACTGCTCATCCTCCTAATCACATCGGTTGTTTTCCTAAACAGGCCCGACAGCTCTTTCGCACCAGATTCGAGCCACATCAAAGGATGGCTATGCTACTACTTCTCTGTCAACATATCCATCTACATCAACATCTACCTGCTCACTCCACAATTCATGCTAAAAGGGAAACTCTCAAAATACATTTCATGGTTCTTCATCTGCTCGACCATCTTAGCCCTGATTGTGAACGGGTCACACTTCTACTTCTGTCCACCGGAAGGCTTCACGAGAGGAGAAACCATCGCATTTTTCATCATACTAATGATCTCCTCCTACATCATCTACGGAATGATGGTCACGTTTACCTCCTCGTTTCTGCTCCTTCAAGTTTGGATTAGGGAAAAGACAAGACAGGAAGAATTGGAGATCAGTACCTTGAAAGCCCAACTAAAGATATTGAGGAACCAAGTCAACCCTCATTTCCTCTTCAACACCATCAACAACGCCAATATGATGATCAAGAAGGACCAAGAGGAAGCATCCCTCATTCTCAATAAATTAAAGAATCTTCTTACATACCAACTTAGCAACGCAAAGAAGAAAATCGTCCGCCTTGACGACGAGATAAAATTGCTGGACGACTACCTGCTTTTGGAAAAAATACGCAGAGATAATTTCTCTTATGTAATAAATAAAGAAGGAAAAACCGACGATCTCTTGCTTCCTCCCCTTTTATTCATTATTTTTGTCGAAAATGCAGTGAAATACAATCCGAACGACGGATCGAAGGTCATTGTATCTTTTCGAAGAGATGAAGCGGGGTTATTTTTTCAATGTCAGAATACAAAATCCGAAACTATCGGCAAAAATAGTGTTGGAGGCATTGGTCTAGTCAACATAAAGAAAAGACTTGAAATTCTATTTCCAACTTCTCATTCTCTTAACGTAGAAGAAACAGACAATACATATACCGTTAACTTAAGAATAGAAGTCTGAATGAAATGTATCATTATTGACGATGAGCCTTTAGCAAGAGAAACCATCGAATCCCTAATTAAGGAGAACGCCCCCAATATGGAGATTGTCGGGCGCTTCAACCAAGCCCAATCTGCGGCAACTTACATGGACAGCAATCCCGTAGATTTAGTGTTTCTTGACATTCAGATGCCGGGAATCACAGGACTTGAATTTGCAAAACGCATCCCTCAAAAAACGCTCGTGATCTTCACGACAGCCTACTCCGAGTATGCTGTAGACAGTTATGAAGTGGATGCCATCGACTACTTAACTAAACCGATTGACGACGAACGATTCAGGAAGGCCGTTCAAAAAGCCGAGTCGTATCATGAATTTCTCTCCCAAAAGGAGGATATGGAAAGCAGTAGCTTGGAAGTAAACAACCAAGAGTACTTCTTAGTAAAGTCGGACCGGAAATTCTTCCGAATCAAATTCGACGACATCCTTTTCGTAGAGGGGTTGAAAGACTACGTCATCATCCATCTGGACAGCCAAAAGATTGTCACCCGAATGAACATGAAGGGTATCAACGACATCCTTCCGACCAACCACTTCATACGAGTGAACAAATCATTCATCGTGAATACGGAAAAGATTGAGTCGTTCGACAACAACGACATCTTCATCAAGACGTTTGTCATTCCTATCGGAAACATCTACAGGGATGACTTCTTCAACAAATATGTGGCTAAATTCCAGCAATAGCATAGGAATCAACTAAAAACGAAGAATGCGTTATCCATTGCGACAAGCAGTGCATAACGCATTCTTTATAATTGACGGCGACTGACTGGATCCTTTTCAATCCGTTTCTTCCTCTTTCGAGGCTGGCTGGGCGTATTTCACTTCAAACTTTTTGTAGGCTTCCACCCACTTAAGCATTT
>JAFZKQ010000095.1 GCA_017553575.1 Paludibacteraceae bacterium | reverse complement strand
CACCTGTTACAACTTTAACACCTATACTATCAACCCGATTACATATATCATTAGATAAACCATACACCTTCACCATATTTTTTATAGCATTTTTCGCTTTCTTCACATCTTCCTCTGAATCCGAAAAAACAAAGCGAGGCATTTTTTTCTGATTTAGTCCATCAACAGAAGAATTCACCTTATATTGTTTCTTGAGAACTTCACTTCCTCTCTTTCCCAACAAATCTTGTGGTTTTTCAACTGGTTTTGAAGAGACCTTCTTTGAAGTTTCCTCCTCCCCCTCTCGTTGCAACGCCACGAATGCAGGCGAAATGCCTCTATTATCCGTTATCTGGGCCGCACCTTGTGTGTTTTCCACAGGCTGAATTGCCCTACTCACATTCTCCTTTTTCTCTTTTGGACTATACATGTTGTATTTGATTATATGTTTTTAACCCGTCTTTTTCTCCTAAAATTGTATTTGATTTCATAGTCAAACAATCATCAATAATTTCCCATTCTAACGAAAGAAATGCGCTCAACATCGAGAAACAATCTTGGATCCGAAATCAAAGAAACAATTTTATTTAATCATTTCACAAATATAAAAATATCGAACACAAAATCAAAGCCACCAAGAAGGTAATTTCACAAACCATGTAACACATAGATCATCTCATCCAACAAAACTTGATTTTTCAGAGTAAAGTCGCACATTCACACTATCTATGCATCAGAGAATATTCTACCATAAAAAAATATCATCAATACTGAATAATAATCTCTTCGTTGATTGACGGATCGCTTTTTTGAGCCCCCCAAAAGATCTGTAAACAGAGTGCTACATCTCGATCTTGGAGTCGAGGCTTTATTAGTTACCCTTGTGATTGCCAGAGGGTTGATGTATTTTGCACTCCTCATTTGTTGTTTTACATTTATCCGCCCTTTTTGACATTCTTTTTTCCCGTCATTAATAAAAATATATATTTTTGCTTTGAGTAAAATAAAAGTGATTATGAAAAAGAAAAGAAAAAATGCCAAGGTATCCAATAAGAAAAACGATTCTTCCATGTTGAATTTTTTCGGTTTGATTGATGGTCTGGCATTGGTTGTATGGGTACTCTCCACATTGGTTGCTTTTGTGACTGCCATTTTTTACATGAGTGATCTATATCCCTCATTTGTAAATCATTCAACGAACTACACAGTCGCCAGCTGGTTAATCAGTAGCCTTCTGATTATTATTTCATCAATGTCTGACAATAGAACCGAACTGATTGACAAAGGTTTATTCTCTCATATCTTTATCACAGCACCTGCAATCCTAATGCTGATTGTATCGGCCTTTTTGCCATTTCCTTTCCCATTAGCCTTCGTGATGTCTTTGTTTGGTTATGTCTGTTTGTTAGTTCTTCTACTTGTACTGTTATATGCTGGATTCATAAACAAAAACATTCATTGGCAATGATAGGTTGCGGCAGAGATTAAGAACCATTTTGCATTTATCCCGCTTCATTTCCGTAACTTTTTCCACTCCTTCCTGATTTTCGCCGCTAGCTGGTCGTATTTGCCACTCTTACTTTGGTTCATGTCTAATTTGTGCAATTCATGATAAAAAGAATCTAACTTTGAGTATTCAAGCACAGGCATCAACGCACGGTAAATAGCCAATTCGACCTTGACTGCTGCTTCCCCTTTGTAGCGATGGGGATTGTAGATTTCAATTGTGGCACGTCGGTTTTGTTCGTGCTCAACTTCGTTGGTAGCATTTTTAATATAGGGGCTTAAGCAATTCAAACCAATAGGCACGATCGTAATGCTATCGTTCTTACATTCACTTTTTATCCAATTTCTTATATAGATAGCTCTTACTAAGGACAAATCCTTTGCGAGGCATAATTCTTTACCGCGCTCATCTATGTGTCCAGTCACAAGATAGAGCTTGTCTGGATATTCTGTTATAAATTCAACAATTTCTTCAATTTGACTCTCATACTCCAATCTATGTTTTCCATTTGTTGGCATGAAATCGAAAAAATAGGTGTCCCACACCAACGAGTCTGAATTCATGAACTGAGGCTCTTGGGCACAAACTGCTTGAGCCGACAAAGCCCATAGGATCGTTGTCAAGCCCACAGCAATCAGTTTTCTGATGGACTTTAACCGTTTGAAAGTATGTTTGTTGTTTAACATAGGAGAGCTATTTAGTAGTTCTTGCTACAAATATAAAGATTTTTCAATCTTGGAGTTGCCTTTAAAATCAGTTGCACCCCACGCAGGAAAGAAAAACCAGTCGATTGGCATAAAATTTGCCTATTATTATTTACCTTTGCCCAATAGAATAGAAATTAGGGTAAATCGTGCCACCCTATTGAATCAGAGTGGAATCGTAAAAACATAGAGTAAGAATAATGAAGGCAAGTCGTATTATAGGCTTTATTTTTTCAATCATATTAGTTTTGGCTACTATTTGCCAAGTCTATCCAAAAGAAGGGATCACTGTTTTCGACAAGAAATTCCTATTCCCTGACATTCATGAGGTATTGTCGCCGAAGTCATCCGTAAAAGTCAGTGCCGAAGATGAACTGAAGAAAGTGGAAGAGAGTTTGGCGCTCTTCGTCAAAGACTCGTTGGCTCAAGTGGCACGGGCAGACTCCTTGGCATTGGTCGACACCATCCGCACCTACGCCAAATTCTTCCGCGAACACTCCTCTCGATTCCACCTCCCCAACGACGGATCCCCGAATGGGCTCTTTCCGTTCTTCCAAGCCTTGGAAAACTGCAAGTCGAAGAAGGAGGTCATACACATCTTGCATTACGGTGATTCACAAATCGAAGGAGACCGTATCTCCGGCTATATCAGACAGAGTTTCCAAGAAAAATTCGGCGGATGGGGACCAGGTTTGATTCCTGCCATCCAACCGATTCCTTCCTCAGCCATCAGCCAAAGCTGTTCCGACAGTTTGCCTCGCTTCCTGATTTCAGGTACTCTGAGACAGAAGGCTGAGCACAACCGATATGGAGCCTTGGGACAAGTGGCGGAGATGAGCGGTGTCTGCTCCATTTCCGTCTCGGCAAGGGAGATGAAGACGACCTTCTCAAGGACGAAGAAATTCTCCAACATAAAACTCTTCGTAGGAAACAACCAAGGAAACTTCATGGCTACGATGGTGGCAGGCGGAAAAGACAAAGGAACGCAGTACGTCTCAACCAGCAAGAAAGGGCTGACCATCATGTCATGGAACTTGGATACGATCATCTCCCGATTCACGCTACGGCTTTCGGGAACGGCCGAAATCTACGGAATCTCCGTGGACGGCAAGTACGGTGTGGCAGTGGACAATGTCCCTATGCGAGGCAGTTCAGGTACGTTCTTCTCCAGCATCGATAAGGGAACCATGCAACCAATGTTGAAGGCTCTGAACACACGCCTCATCCTAATGGAGTATGGAGGCAACTCCGTTCCCTATCTAACTTCAGACAAGACCATCTCCGGATATAAGAAGACGATGTCCCAACAACTGAAATACATGAAACGAATCTATCCCGATGCGCAATACATGCTGATCGGTCCCGCAGACATGTCGCTGGTTATGGACGGAAAACTCCAGACCTATCCGAAGTTGGAGATCGTAATCGACAGTCTCAAGGAAGCAGCTTGGGAAAACGGTGCCATGTTTTGGGACATGTACCAAGTGATGGGAGGCAAGGGATCCATGCAGAAATGGGTGAGCAACCAACCGGCATGGGCAGCGAGCGACTACCTGCATTTCACGCGAAAGGGAGCCGACCGCATCTCGGAAGTCTTCGTGGAGACGATGGCAAACTACTATGACTATTACTGCTTCTGGAAAAGGCATGACGAGAAAGAGCGTGCCTATATAGAAGATCTGTTGATGTCAATGGATTTGACCGAGAAAACAGAACAAACAGACGAAACTGAAAAAACGGAAGGAACAGAAAAAACGGAGAAAAAGTGATGAGGAGACTATTTTCTGTACTGCTTTTGTGTGGGTGCTTTTTAAACGTAATGGCACAAGGCTTTTTGAAATCAGTAGAAGAGTACCCATTTATCAAATACGAACTGAACCGGATTGTGGTGCCAAGCCACGATTCGAGCCGGTTGGAGTTGTTTTACGCGAAACTGGACTCTGTCGTCCTCTGCCGCAAATCGAAGGTGAACGTGCTCCACATCGGAGGCTCGCACGTGCAGGCCGACTGCTTCTCCAACCAAGTCCGTTTGAACATGGATTCCCTGAATTTGGATTTGAAGACCTCCCGAGGATTGATTTTCCCTTTCTCCGTGGCCAAGACGAACAATCCATCCAATTACAAAGTGAAATACAAGGGGCAATGGAAACCCGACAAGAATGTATCCCGCAAGCACAACACGAGGTTGGGCATGACAGGTATTGCCGTCACGACCCAAGACACATCGGCGGAGATCTGCGTCTTGCTGAATCCTTCCGACTCGTTGAAACGTTGGGAGTTTGACCAGCTCCGCATTTTAGGCTATGCCGAAGGTGGATGCGTAGAGCCTCAGTTGAAGCTCGATTCCGCCCACTACTTAACCGGCGTATTTGACAGCCTCACCTCCTCCTACTTGTTCGAGATGCCAGAACCGACAGACTCTTTCATCGTGGTTTTCACCCAACAAGATTCCATCCCCCACCCTTTCACGCTGACAGGATTCTTGCCAATGAATGAGGAAGATGGCGTCGTATACCACTCAATAGGTGTGAACGGGGCTTCCGTGCCCTCCTACCTGCGTTGCGAAGATTTGGAACGAGATTTGAACCTCATCAAGCCCGACTTGGTGGTTTTCGGCATCGGCATCAACGACGCTTCCGGACGGAATTTCTCCGACTCGACCTTCATCTCCAACTACGGACGACTGATAGAGCGTATAGAGGCTGTTTCGCCCAATTGTGCCTACATCTTCGTGACCAACAACGATTCCTATCGACGAATCAGGAGAGGACGTTACCAAGTGAACAAAAACGGATTGTTAGCCCAACAAGCATTCTATAAATTGGCGGAACGTCACAAAGCAGGTGTTTGGGATTTATTCGAAATCATGGGCGGACTAAGTTCCATGCCGAAATGGGAAAAAGAGGGGTTGGCAAAAAAAGACAAGATTCATTTCACGACAAAGGGGTATTTATTAATAGGAGACTTGTTCTATAACGCTTTGATAAGCTCTTATTTAAAAAAGGACTAGAGATATGATTGATGCATCAACAGCAATATTTAACGACATAATAGTATTCTTAAAATCGCTATTATCGTACGATTCCCTGAACCCGTTGCTTTTCACGCAATTCCAGTTTTGGGCCTTCTTCGCATTGGTATTCGCCATCTTCAGTTTAGTGCACAGCCGGGTATTGCTACGAAATGCATACCTGTTCTTCGTCAGTCTCTTTTTCTACTATAAGACCAGCGATTGGTTCACGCTAATTCTCTTATTCACCACGATATTCAACTATTTTGACGCTTTTGGAATAGAGAAATCGAAAAGCGAGGGTAGCAAAAAGTTCTTCCTGATAATAGGATTGATTGTCAACTTGTTAACACTATGCTATTTCAAATATGCCTATCTCTTCGTGGATATGGTCAAGAGCATCTTTGGCATAGAGTTGACCGTCTTCAATGCGTTCGCATGGCTAGGAAACGAGATAGCAGGCAAAGCCCTATTCGATGTGGATAAGATTCTCCTACCGGTTGGTATATCCTTCTTTACCTTCCAGAGTATCAGTTACTTGATGGATATTTACCGAAAGAGGATAACGCCCGTCAAGAACTTGTTGGATTTCGGTTTTTACATCAGTTTCTTCCCTCAGTTGGTGGCAGGTCCGATCGTCCGCGCCAAGGATTTCATACCGCAACTGCACAAGAAATTCTTTCTGACACAAAGGCAATTCGGAATCGCCATATTCTGGATCTTGAACGGTATGGCGAAAAAAATCATACTGAGTGACTATATCGCAGTAAATTTCGTCGACCGTGTCTTCGAAAATCCAACCATGTACTCAGGATTCGAAAACCTCGCCGCCCTGTTTGAGTATTCGTTGCAAGTCTACGCCGACTTTTCCGGATACACAGACATCGCCATAGGTGTGGCTATGCTGATGGGCTTCTACTTGCCGAAGAACTTCAACTCGCCTTATAAGGCAAAGAATGCCGGCAACTTCTGGAAGCGTTGGCACATCTCCCTTTCCAAATGGTTGCAGGACTATCTCTACATTCCGATGGGAGGAAACAGGAACGCCACGTTTGCCACCTACTTCTGGATCATTACGATTGCCCTGATCGCTGTCATCCTTTCCGGCAGCCTCTGGGTAGCTGTAGCCTTTGTCACCATCGCCTTGATTCTGGCTATTGCGGTGGCCTACAATCCTGAAAAGTTGAAGAAGATCCACACGAACATGAACTCCATGAACACGATGCTGTTAGGAGGTCTCTGGCATGGCGCGAGCTGCAACTTTGTGATTTGGGGTGGATTGAACGGCGTCGGTATGATTATCTTCAAGTTCTGGCGAGACATGAACGTCTATGTCCGCACCTTGACCATCTTCATCGTCACGGTGATTTTTGCCATTCTGGACTTTTTCTTTCCTTTGCCGATTTTCAACATCGCAGTCATCTGGACCGGCATCATTTTCATCGGTACGTTCCTACGCATGACCTATAATCTATGCGGCTTCACCTCCGAATTGAAATGGTTGGAGAACGCTTGGGCCGTACTGCAAACCTTTACCTTCATCACATGGACACGTCTCTTCTTCCGTGCCGGATCCAACTTGGACCCAGCCGAAGCAAACGAGACAGCCTGGAACACGGCAAAGGATATGGTTACACAAATCGGCTCATCTTGGAATCTAGAGGTCATTCCTGACATGATTCACGCTTACCGTTACGTCTTCTCTTTGTTCGTCATCGGTATGATCATCCACTGGTTGCCTGAGAATTTCAAACGGAGATACCGCTTGAGCTTCGCCATGTTGCCATTGCCAGTTATTGCAGTCATTGTCGTGGTTTCCGTATTCATCATTTATCAGTTCATCACGGCAGACCTACAGAAGTTCATCTACTTCCAGTTCTAAAACAATGGCTTTCAGAATATTTACGCACTTGCAAGGATTTACGAATCCTTACAAGTGACGTAAAGGAACTTCCAGCATCGAAAGGGTGTCCCTATCGGCCTCAACGTCAAACGACAGCATTTCACCTTTGCCCTTCCGCCCCAACACCCTACCATGAATCACTATTGACGAAAGTCCGAAGCCAAGGCCAATTCAGAAAAGGACAGACGGCCAATCACCCCCTATCAAGGTGATTTACAAACAATCCCGCCCCCAAGGGAAGAGAGCCCCCATCTCTAAAAAATTTAAAAAACCTCGAAATCAATCTATAGAACCCTCCTAAAAAGAAAAAAATGCACTATCTTTGCAGAAAGAAAAATTAGGACGGACCATTAGGTCATCAAGGTTTTGCATTTACTATCAAAACCTTTCGTAATCAATTTATAGAACCCACCTTTATAAAGCATGGACAGAATATTATCCTACAACACGGAGTTGAAGCGACTCAAACTTCCTGAATACGGAAGGAACATACAAAACATGGTAAACCATTGTATGACCATCGAAGACAGGGAAGAACGGACTTGTTGCGCAAATGCCATCATCAACACGATGGGCAACCTTTTCCCCGACCTGAGAGACATCAACGATTTCAAGCATATACTTTGGGACCACTTGGCTATCATGTCCGATTTCAAATTGGACATTGACTACCCATACGAAGTCATCAAGAAAGAGACTCTTTTTGAGCGTCCGGAGAATCTTATCCACTCCGCTTCCCATATCAAATATATGCACTACGGAAAAACGATTCCCCAACTCATAGAAAAGGTGCCTACCATAGAGGACGAGGAGGAGCGCAACCAACTCATCTATCTAATCGCCAACCACATGAAGAAATGTTACTCCACCTTCAATAAGGACGGCGTAAACGACAAAAAGATATTCGACGACCTCAGGGAACTCTCCAGAGGTGCCATCGACATCAAGGAAAATGAGATGACCCTCATGGAATACAAAGACATTCCTGCAGCACAAAAGACAACAACCAGCAAGAAGAAAAAGAAATAATAGATTTTTCCGACTGTTTTACACAATATGGTTCCTCTCTTGGATTAGCCAAGGCAGGAACCTTTTTTATGTCATTCGCCCGACAAAGCCTGACGCTCCGCACGAAAATCGATGGAAGGATATTCACTCTCCAACAAAGCCACCTTCGCCAAGGTCTGCTCAACAAACCTCCTGTGAGGCAAAGAGTCTGGATTAAACGGACGATGGGAAGCCGCCCGAACAATCCGCTCGACCTCCCCCATCAAGCCTCGCGTCTTCTCCGAAAAGAAGCATTCCGAGAAACGCTCCCACAGATATTCTATCGCCTGCTCGCCTGGATGAAGCATATCGGAGGCATAAAACCGATAATCACGCAAATCATCCATCATAATCTCGTAGGAAGGGAAATAAAAGACCTTATCCGGGAAACGACGCACTAACTCATCCGCCGCCAACAACAAGACCGATTTGCTCAATTGATTACCATGTGCCCCATCCCGCCAATGTCGAATCGGGCTTACCGTCAAAACCAATTTCAAAGCTTCATTTCTCTCGCAAAGTTTAGAGAGTAAATCCGAATAGGACGCAACAATCGACTCCACCGACAGACGTTCACGGCAAAACATGGCAGAGGGCTGTTTATGACAATTTGCCACCACATCACTTCCCAACCGATAGACCCACGCTGTTCCCCAAGTGACGAACAACACATCACTCTTTGCCAACGAAGAGGAGGCTCTACGCAAAGCGCCATTGGCCTTTTCCAAGAAATCATCTGCCGACAAAGAGGCGAAACCGCTATGGAGAGAGAAGCTATTCCACACCCCATCCTTCTCAAAGAGATCCGAAGAGTCAAAAGTTCGATCCTCCATCATGCGCAAGAGAGCCAGGCGAATCGATTCGGGATTGAACAACACCCCAAACGGATTGACCTCCGCACGAAACTTAAAATCTTGTAATTGTCGACCCATATTCTCCACAAAACAAGACCCCATCAAAAACAAGGTATCCTCATACGATATTTTTCGATCGAATGGAGGAACTTGGACTTCTGTTCGAAACTGCATAACCATAAACCAGATAAGAATTGAGACTCTTACATCGGCACAAACTTCGCAAAAAATTCACACTCTCAAAAGTGTTTCAAATCAAAATTAAACATGCGCTCCCTAGGATAAAGTTTTTTTAGTACCTTTACTCATCAGATAAATTCAAAACCAATAGATCATGATTAAACACACCATCATTCTTTCCGCTATTGCCCTTATGCTAAGCGGATGTAACTCAACTCAACAAAACGAGCAGGTTCAAAACCAAGAACCCACAGAACAAAATCTTGCAGAGGAGGCAACCTCAGCAGCTCAAACAGGGAATCCCCAAATAGAGAACGAAGGCCCCGAAGTTGTGAAAGGGCTTTTCTCTAAATATGTATTGGGCGACGGAGAAGTCACAGAGGAGAACCTGAAGCAATACTGCACGGACAAGATGATAAAATATCTATACGATTCATACGAATATGACGGTGAAGGCATTGCCATTTGGAGGTTCCGTGGCACAGCGGATGGATTAGAGTTGCTCTTACCAAAGCTAACAAGTATAGAATCGCTTGGTGGCAACAAATTCAGAGTCAATTATGTCAATGGAAGAGAAGGAACAGAGGCTCACCATTGTGATGTACTTGCCGTATTAGTTGACGGGAAAGTATTGATTGACGAAATTGTAGAATAAAGGCGGAAACGCTTTGAATCCAGAACAAAGTCCCCAACGCTCTCAACGTGTGGGGACTATTTTTTATTTACCACTTTCATCTCCGTCTTCGAAGATTTTTTCAAAGTAATAGCCAAAGAAGAGATTGTCCCGTCTCTTTTTCAAGTAACGGAGGTATTCAGAACCATCAACAAAAATGGAACATACGCAACACCCGCCAACAACTATAAAACACCATGAGCGACAAACCTATTTAGGCGGATACAAGTAAGGGCGTCTAAAAACGCCCTTACACCTGTATAACCGAATCATTCACCACCGACAATCTTCATGATTTCATCGACATTCGGACTAATGATAATTTCCGTACGACGATTCCTTTGTCGAGCCTCACGCGTGCCTGACGTATCAATTGGGACAAACTCCGCACGACCAGAAGCCGTCACACGACTTGGATCAACGCCTTCGTTCTTCAACAAGATGCGCACGATGGAAGTGGCACGTTTGGTACTCAAATCCCAGTTGTCATCCACATTTCCATACCCTCTATACGGCAAATCGTCCGTATGACCCTCAATCACCACCTGAAGATCCTTATTCTCCGCCAAGAGTTTGGAGATGTTATCCAAGGCAGCCACACCTTTCTCATCCACATTCCAACTACCCGATTGGAAAAGAAGTTTCTCATCCATAGAAACATACACCTTTCCATTCTTATTGATGACTTCCAAACCGTTACCTACGAAGCCCTTCAAAGCCGTAGCCACTTTTTGGCGCAGATTACGCATCAAGCTATCTTGCTCCGTGAGTTTCTTTGACAAATACTCTACCTTCTTCTCTTTCTCAGCCAAAGCCTTGGCAGAAGACTGTAAATCATTCTCAGCTTTCAACAAAGCATCCTCACGAACCTGCAACTTCTCTTGTGATTTCTGCAAATCAGACAACAAGACCTTTATCTCCTTCTCGCCCTGCAGGTTATTCTTTCCTAACTGGTCATTCAATTGGTTGTACAAAGTACGTAGGGAAGCCAACTGCAACTCAGTCTGATGCAACTCCTTAGACTGCCTAACCGTATCGGCGATAATCTCGTCCAAACGTTTCTGCATAGCAGCCGAATCGGAAGAGAGATTGGAAATCCGAATCTGGGCGGCAGACAAGTCACGAGAAGCCTCGGTGTTTTCCTTCTCACAATTTTCCAGTTTGCTTTGTACAGCCTCCAACTTTTTAGAAGTGGCGCATGAAGAGACCAACAAGCCCAACAATAGCCAATAGCCAATATTTCTCATTTTATTCAGTATTATCACGTTTATTATGCAAATATACAGGGATTTTGTGGGATTCCGAGAGATTTTACTGGTTAAGGTTTGCCCAACCCATAAAAAATCTTCGTCATAGCCAAGTTCCCCGAAGAAAAACTAACGTACCCCTTTCGGGAAACGCTTATCCACAGCACCCTTCAAGCGAAGAAGCGCCTCCTCAATCCGCACACGGGGAGCAGCTACATTCATCCGCATAAAACCACAGCCCTCTTTGCCAAACATGGTTCCATCATTCAAAGCCAAATGAGCATCCTCCTCAAAAAGCGAACGGAGGTCCGACTGAGAGAATCCCAACGCCCGGCAATCCAACCAAACCAAGAAGGAGGTCTGCGGACGAACCATCCGAATCAAAGGAATTTCAGTCTCAAAATAGTGCTGCATGAAATCCATCGTAGCATAGACATACGACAACATTTGCTCCAGCCAATCACGACCCACCTCCGTATAGGCGGCCATCAAAGCCTCAAATGCATAACTATTTCCGAAACTCAAATGCAGCCCGTCCAAAAAGCTCAACAACTGTCCACGCACCTTCTCGTTCGGTATCACCGTATAAGCCAAGGCCAAGGCCGGCATATTGAACGATTTGGTGGCAGACATAAATGTCACCGAATTTTCAGCCGCCAAAGAAGAGACGGAAGCAAAAGGCGTATGGAGGTAGGGTTTATGGTACATATCCGCATGAATTTCGTCAGAAAAGACCAGCACATGGTTACGGGCACATATTTCAGCCATCTTCGCCAGTTCTGTCTTGCTCCAGACTCGTCCACCCGGATTATGAGGATTACAAAGCAAAAAGACTTTACATCCCTTTACCTTCTTTTCAAAATCTTCAAAATCAACAACATAATTCTCTCCATCGAAGACCAACGGATTCTGACGCAAAAGACGTCCATTATGTTCTACGATTTCAAAAAAAGGATGATAAACAGGTGGTTGTATCAAGACAGCGTCGCCAGGTTTCGTATAACAAAGAAGCGCCAATGCCATGCCGGGGACAACACCAGGCACATTCTGAATCCAAGGCTTTTCCACCTCCCATCCGAAACGCAGATTCAGCCAAGAGACCACCGACTTTTTCCACTCACGAGGAGCAAACGTATAGCCCAGCACCCCTTTTCGGTTCCTTTGTTCCACAGCCTCCAAGACAAAAGGCGGCGTACGGAAATCCATATCGGCCACCCACAAGGGCATCAAATCGTCACGTCCGAAAAAAAACTTCACACCATCCACCTTTACCGAGTCTGTGCCTCGGCGTTCCACCAATTCATCAAAATTATATTTCATCATCCGTTTGCTTAAAATTCATGTATCAAGCTATTCCATAGGTATTGCCCAAATCAAAAGCAATTCTTACCTTTGGAAGAAACTAAGAGAGACAGATCTCTCCTCATAAAACACAAAGACAAATATATGAAAGAAAGATTTTTATCGCTAATTTTCATGGCATCTTCTTGGGGTCTCGTCCACGCAGAACCCCAAATTATCTTTGAAGAGTTGTGCTCCAACCCCGAAAAGAATCTTTCCCAATCACAATACAACCGCGTCGAAAAAGGAGACGTGAACAAAGACGGGATAGAAGACATCGTCATCATCTCCTATCCGAACGACTCCAGTAAAATCGAAGACAAGGACGAAGGTTTTCTCATAGATAAAAACCAGCCCACATTAGTCATCTACTTTGGGACAGAAGGCAAGTCCTTCAAAAAATTCAAAGAGTATCCCAACGCAATCGCACCTGTTGGATATGGGCACATGTGCTACCTATCCCTCACGGAGAAGGGTGTCATTCGCTTCCAATTCGACGAATACGATTACAAGGATGCCGACCCTCACGGGGACAACGTCTTCCTTTACCGCTTCCAAAACGGCGATTTCTATCGAATAGGAGAAAGTCACTCTTGGTGGGACAAATGGTCTGGCGAAGGAAATGCGTCATCCATAAACTATCTCACAGGAAAGAAGAACGAGACCACCCACAACGGATTTGACCAAGGGCAAAAGAGGACTTCCAACAAATGGACCACAATTGAGGAAAAACCCATCTCCCTCTCCGAAACCGTCCAAATGTAAAAAGTCCTTTTCCTAAAACGGACAAACGAAGTGTCGAGTTCAAAAAAAGTCATCAATAAGTTGTCTTTTTACGGTTCAAAATCTAACTTTGCGGAAAAGATGACAAATGGAATGATTCGTCGTCTTTTAGCATAGTAACACAAAATAAAGAATGGAGAATTTTATTGTTTCAGCAAGGAAGTACCGTCCAGCCTCGTTCCAAACTGTCGTTGGACAGAGTACCTTGACCAATACGCTAAAGAATGCCATCGCAAGCAACCACCTTGCCCACGCATATCTTTTCTGCGGTCCAAGAGGTGTGGGAAAGACCACTTGCGCCCGTATCTTTGCAAAAACAATAAACTGCATGAATCCAACGCCCGACCACGAAGCATGCAACGAATGCGAATCGTGCAAGGCTTTTAACGAACAGCGGTCCTACAACATCCATGAGTTGGATGCCGCCTCCAACAACTCGGTAGACGACATCCGAAGCCTTATTGAGAAAGTCCACGTGCCCCCACAAATAGGTCACTACAGCGTCTATATCATCGACGAGGTCCACATGCTCTCCCAAGCTGCCTTCAACGCATTCTTGAAGACCTTGGAGGAACCGCCGGCTCATGCCATATTCATTCTTGCGACGACAGAGAAACACAAGGTCTTGCCGACTATCCTATCCCGATGCCAAATCTACGATTTCAACCGAATGAGCATCGCCGATACGATAGCCCACCTCCAAAATGTCGCACAAAAAGAGGGAATCGAGGCCGAAGGAGCCGCGCTCTCCGTCATTGCACAGAAAGCGGACGGCGGTATGCGTGACGCACTCTCCATCTTTGACCAAGTAGTCTCCTTCTGCGGAAAAAAAATCACATACCAAGAGGTCATCAAGAACCTCAACGTTTTAGACTACGATTACTACTTCAAATTAGTCGATTCGTTCCTGAAAGAGGACATTCCAAATAGCTTACTTCTTTTCAACGAGATTTTGAAGAAGGGATTCGATGCCCAAAACTTCATTACAGGCCTCAGTTCCCATTTCCGAGACCTGCTCATGTGTAAAGATCCCCAAACTGTTCAGTTATTGGAAGTTGGGGAAGAAATCAAGGAGAAGTATAAACAGCAAGCAGCCCTATGCAACGATCAGTTCCTTATCAAAGCTCTTCGATTGGCAAACGACTGCGACCTCAACTACCGACTGAGTAAAAACAAACGACTCCTCGTCGAGCTGACGCTAATCCGATTGTGCCAACTCTCGGATGAAAAAAAAAAATGATATAGATGATGACGATTTATTCATCATCGAAAATTTCTTCACACCTGACCAACCCCAACCCGCCGTTCAAGGGACTCAACCCAAACCCACTGGACAAGTGGCGAATACCGTCCAAGTCGCAAGAATCAAAAGTTCCGAGATGCCTGGCGTCTCCATACAGAAAATTCTGAATGACGAAGGGAAGGAGAAGCAAGTCGTTACCACAAACCAGACCCACGCGGACATAGCTACCCCTTTCACACAGAAGGAGTTGAACACCGTATGGAACGAATACATTCGAACCATACCCGAAAAGAAAATCCTCATCACCACGATGGAAAGCTACAAGCCGATCCTTCAAGAGGATTTCTTTATCGAAGTTCCTGTTGACAATCCTATCCAAGAGAGAGAGATTCTTAACGAACGGCCTTCCCTTATCGCTTTTCTTCAAGAGAAACTGCACAACGGGAAAATACGTATGAATACCCGCATCATGCAAATGGAGGAGAACAAGAAGATGCTCTCCCCTAAAGATCGGTTAAAGGGCATAATGGAAAGGAATGAAAACGTCAAGAGACTATGCCATGATCTAAACTTGGAATTGGATTAAAATAGGATTCTATATTTAGGTGAAAAAAAATAGATCCTGTCATTAAACCAAACCAAAAACTTTTAGTCTAAAAGAAAAAGACACGAAAAAATATGAATTTACGGAAAACGATTCTTATCGGATACGCTTTAACGGTAGCGCTGACCGCTTCGGCCCAAAACACGATAGAAAACGACAGCACCGAAAAAGTGGAGAATTTCAACTTCTCTCTGGAAGAGTGCATTCTATACGCCATAGAAAATAGTCACCAAAGAGAAAGTTTACGGTTAAGCGAAGAGGCCGCCAGAGCCACCTATCGGCAAAGCAAAAAGAACCGATTGCCCAGCGTCTCCGCATCGGCAGGAGAATCAGCGAGCCACACAGGCACCAACTCCGACATCAATTTTTCAGGAAACGCAGGCGTTAACGCATCAATCCCCATCTACCAAGGCGGTTCCATAAAGAACACCATCAAGCAAAACCAACTGCAAGTAGAGAAGCAAGAGGTACAGACTTCTCAATACGACGACAACCTCACCATACAAATTCTCAACCAATACCTGAACGCCCTCAGTTGCAAAGAAAGGCTCAACTACCAAAAAGGTATCATGGAATCGAGCCGAGAACAGCTGGCCAGAGGCAAAAAAAGGTTTGAGGTGGGTAGCATCATCGAAAGCGACTACCTGTTGCTTCAAGCTCAATACGAAAGCGACAAGACAGACAGTCTAAACACAGCCATATCATTAGAGAATGCCCTGCTCAACCTCAAGCAACTAATGAGCATGGATCCTAATGCTATCCTCGACGTCCAGGCTCCCGACACGACCTCCATCGACCAGTTGGCATTGCTTCCCTCACAAGAAGAGGCTGTGCAACAAGCCCAAGAACACATGCCTGATATCATGTTGGCTAAAAGCGCAATCGAAATCGCCAATACAGCTATCGACATTGCTAAAGCAGGCAAGCGACCTCAAGTCTCCGCATCTGCAGGCATAAGCACAAGGCACAACGACTTCGAAAGCGTCGGAGAGCAATTCAAAAATTCATTCTCACAGTCGGTTGGCATCAATATAAGTATCCCGATATACGACCGTGGAAGCACTAAACTGCAAGAGACCCGTAGCCGAATCCAACAAAAGCAGGCGGAACTCGACTTGGCACAGACCAAAATCGACATAGCCCGTACCGTCTCCAACCAGCACCGCTCCACCCTCCTCGAATATCAGAAATACCTTGCCTACCAAAGCAAGAAGGAGGCCTACGCCCAAAGTTTCCAAGCCTACAAAAAACGGTTTGAGGTTGGGTCGCTCGTGGCTGTCGAACTGCTCCAGCAACAAAACAACTACATCAATGTGTTAAACGAATATATCAATGCAAAATACGGATTCATACTCAACCGTAAGATATTAGACGTATACACAGGTCAAAACATCGGATTGTAATCACAAAAAACATTTTACCACAAATGAAGAAGAAAATAATAATAATTGCCGTACTTGTCGTAGCCGCCATTGTCGCCGCAATCATCCTATGGCCTTCCAAGAAAGAGGTGGTCTTCTCGACCTTCGTAGTTGACACGGCCACAGTGGAAAACACCATTACCGCCACAGGTAACATCGAACCCGTCGATAAAGTCGAAGTGGGTACCCAAGTCTCCGGTATCGTCGAAAAGGTATACGTCGACTACAACAGCCACGTCAAGAAAGGGCAATTGCTTGCCGAATTGGACAAACAGACGCTTAAAGAGCGCCTCAGACAATGCGAAAGCCAAGTCACCAGTTCTCAAAGCCAACTCAAGCATGCACAACAGAACTACAACCGTACGAAAGAGCTCTATGAAGCGAAAGCGACCACCAAGGTCGAAATGGAAGATGCGGAGCACACGCTCGTCCAAGCCCAATCTTCCTACAACAACGCACAGACCTCCCTTCGCGAAGCCAAGGTAAACCTCGGCTATGCGGAGATTTACTCTCCTATCGACGGAGTCATCCTTAGCAAAGACATCGAAGAGGGACAAACCGTGGCCTCCTCGTTCAATACGCCTACCCTGTTCGTCATAGCACGAGACCTTAAAAAGATGCAGGTAGAAGCCAACATCGACGAAGCCGACATAGGCCAAGTGAAGAAAGGTCAGAAATGCACGTTTACCGTCGATGCCTACAACGGAGAAGAGTTTTCGGGCGTCGTAGAACAAATTCGTCTCCAACCGACGACCACCAACAATGTGGTGAAATACACAGTCATTCTCTATGCCTCCAATCCAGAAGAGAAGCTATACCCCGGCATGACCGCAAGCATCTCCATCATAACACGCCAAGAGACCGGAAATGTGGCAAAGATGGAAGCCCTCAACTTCAATCCTGACAAAACGATTTTGGAGGCGTTCAAGCCTAGCAAAGAGAGAGTCCCTCACGAAGGGAACAAGGATCCAATGCCGAATAGAGAAGGTAACGAGGAGCCTGATTTCTCCCAAAGAAAGAAAGTTTGGATCAAAAACGGGAACTCCATTCGTCCTTGTCCTATTGAAATCGGACTTGACGACGGCGTAAATGCCATCATAACGGGCGGAGATGTTCAGAAGGGCGACACCCTCATATTGTCGGCTTCCTTTGAACAAAAGAAAGCGAAAAAGGAAGCAGGAGCCAATCTTTTCGGCCCTCCACGTAGGGACAGCAAAAATCGAGGAGGGAACCGTCCACCAATGTAGAATCAAAAAAAAATTGACCAGCCATGTCTGTCATCATTAAAATAGAAAATCTCAAACGATACTTCCAAGTCGGGACGGAAACCGTGCGCGCACTCAAAGGTGTCAGCTACGAAATCAACACAGGTGAATTCGTAAGCATCATGGGCACCTCGGGTAGCGGAAAATCCACGATGCTGAACATCCTCGGATGCTTGGACAAGCCCACTGACGGGGAATACTACATCGACGGCATTGCCATAAGCAAACTGAACCGCGATGAACTTGCGTATGTCAGAAACCGAAAAATCGGATTCGTCTTCCAAAACTACAACCTGTTGTCAAGGACGACGGCTCTCGAAAACGTCGAGCTTCCTCTGCTATACAACAAAGAGATCTCAGCCAAGGAACGAATAGAACGCGCCCAATATGCACTCGAACAAGTCGGATTGAAAGAGCGGATGGGACACATGCCCAACCAACTTTCAGGAGGACAGCAACAACGCGTGGCCATCGCACGTGCCATCGTCAACGACCCTGTCATCCTTTTGGCCGATGAAGCCACGGGAAACCTCGACACACGTACCAGCTACGAGATTATGAGCCTTTTCCAGAAGTTGCACAGCGAAGGGAAAAGCATCGTCTTCGTGACCCACGAACCCGACATTGCGGTCTTCACAAGTCGGACCATCATGTTGCGCGACGGCAGAATCACTAAGGATGTCGCCGTTGAGACCCAAAGCGCCAAAGCAGCATTGGAAGCCCTTCCACCCAGCGAAGACTACAATTAGGATAAACGTACTAACACCAATCTCAATCGTACTCACGCATGAATTTTTCCAATCTCCTAAAAATAGCCTACGAAGCTATTCTCAGAAACAAGACCCGTTCGTTGCTGACCATGCTAGGCGTAATCATAGGCATTTCGTCCGTCATCGCCATGGTCAGTTTGGGACAAAGCTCGACGCAAAACATCAACGAGGAAATCTCATCGATGGGAACGAACCTCATCACGGTGATGCGCGCCATACAACGAAGTGGAGGCATAAACATGGGCAACAGCAACTCCCAAAGTCTCTCCTTAAAAGACTGCGAAGCCATTAAAAACCGATGCAAATACGTTGACGCCGTCTCGCCTTGGGTCTCCACATCTAGTCAATTGGTCAGGGGAAATGAGAACTGGCCAAGCACACTGCAAGGAGGCAACACGGACTTCCTCTCCATCAAGAAATACAAAATAGAAAGAGGAACCCCATTCACCGAAAAAGACATCAAGGAATACACCAAAGTTTGCCTAATTGGGAACACCGTCGTAGAAAACCTTTTCTCCGACGGATCCGACCCTATTGGACAAGATATAAGGATAGGTTCCATTCCGTTCAAGGTCATCGGCATACTCGAAAGCAAAGGAGACCAGATGGGACAAGACCAAGACGACGTCGTGATTATTCCCTACTCTACCATCATGAAACGAATGCTTGCCACGCAATACATCCACATGATTTATTGTTCGGCAGTCAGCGAAGATAAATGTGATGCCGCCGTAACGGAGATTGAACAAGTGCTACGCAACAGCCACAAATTGAAAGAAGGTGACGAAGATGATTTCAACGTCCGCACCCAAAAAGAGATGCTTACCATGATGAGTTCCATCTCCGGATTTCTCACCATACTTTTGGCCGCCATCGCCTCCATTTCTCTGATTGTCGGCGGTATTGGCATTATGAATATCATGTATGTCACCGTGACCGAGCGAACGAAGGAGATCGGTTTGAGAACCGCCATCGGGGCAAGGAGCAGAGACATCATGTATCAATTCCTCTTGGAGAGTTCCATGCTCAGTCTAGTAGGAGGAGTAATAGGTATTATCTTGGGGCTTTTGATTTCATACGTAGCCTCCATGCTACTGAGATGGCCGTTCGTCATCAGTACTTCGGCCGTACTCCTATCATTTGTCGTATGTGCCGCCACAGGTATCTTCTTCGGCTGGTATCCTGCGAAAAAAGCAGCCAACCTCGACCCTATAAACGCGCTTAGGTATGAATAAATAAGCCATAAGAAAACAGAAAAGATTCACATAGATACGAAAAAGCCCCGATTTCAACAAATGTTGTCATCGGGGCTT
>JAFZKQ010000094.1 GCA_017553575.1 Paludibacteraceae bacterium | reverse complement strand
GTATCCCTCGCTAATCGGCATCTATGCCAAATTGCATCGCAATTAGAGAACCGCCGTATGCCGAACGGCACGTACGGTGGTGTGAGAGGACAGAAAATGAAAGTAGGAAGAAAACTTTCATTTTCTTCCTACTCGATTGCTTTCTTCCCTCTCAACTCTTACTCTGTTTTTGCCACGGAAAGAGAAATTGTGGCGATCACCTCTTCGTCAAGGCAGGTTCTTGGTTGCCTACACGTTTTTTTGCCTTGGTAAGGCGATGAAAAATCGACATCCGCTATTGCAATTCACGAAAAAATAATTTATATTTGAAAGAATTACTAATTAAATCACACGAACTATGTACACAAAGACCACTGTTTTCATGCTTATGGGTGCCAGCATGTTTTTGGCATCGTGCTCCTCCAACAGCGAGAAAAGCACGGTCACTCCCACAGAAATATCTGTTTCTGAACTTGACAAGTACGAAACGACAGACCCTGGCATTCCTGAGAAACAAAACGAGGTAAGGAAAAAGGCTGAAACAACCTTAGAAGAGCTGGAAGAAGCCATAGAGACAGCCGAGGCAACTGAAAAGGCTGAAATGGAGGCTGTGGAGCCACAAGAAGCCCGTCCGACGAGCTATTCTTCCAGCGAGTTTGAGGAGTTGTCTGAAAAACTCAAAATCGAGGTGAACGGCAGCGATGACATTGCCCTCTTCCAAGAAGCCGCTTCGTGGTTGGGTACGCCCTACCTCTATGCCGGAACGGATAAGAATGGAGTGGATTGCTCTGCTTTCATCGACGCTATCTATCTGAATGTGTACGGGAAGAAACTCCACCGTCGGGCCAATGAAATCTATGGTCAATGTGACCGTGTCGGCGCTGAAGAGGCCAAGGCTGGCGACATCATATTCTTCCATTCGGAAGGAAAGATAGACGAAACGCCCAACTATGCGGGTATTTACTTGAAGGACAATACTTTTATCATCACTACTACGAAGAGGGGTGTCATGATTGAGACGCTTGCCAACCGATATTACAAAAATAACTTCGTATGTTTCGGTAGGGTTCGGGATTAGCACTTTTCTCCATAGGCTGGAGGCCTGTCCGATTAACTCCGACCATGGGGGCTCTCAGGGCTACTCTGTGCCGTCCCCTTCAGGGCTTAGATTTCGTGCTTGGGGTAAATGTAAAAAGGCATATTGTTATGCTGGTGGCAAAAAAATGACTATCTTTGGCGTCGGAAATAATCCAGCATCGAAATTCATTCTTCTTTATGTGAAAGAGAGGGAGGTTGGAAATCACACGGAAGGGTCGGATGTTTCTGAACTGAAGAATAACAGGAAATTTGAGTAGAATGAAAATGGGTAGTCTCTTCGAGGAAGGACGCTCCATGTTTTTATGAGAAAGTATTTCATTGTCTATATAAATAAAGTTATAATATGAGAAAAAAATTTTTACTCTTAAGTTTGGCATTTGCTTCTATGATGGGGGCGTCTGCTGCAACATTGTCGATTAAGGATATCACCCTTCAGAAAGGTCAGGAAGGAAAGATTACTGTCTACGTTGATAATGACAAGGATTTTGATTGGGGTGATTATAGCTCTTTGCAAATCTCTATACCCGTACCAGAGGGAGTCGAGGTTGGACGTATCGAAGATGTAAATTTGGGCGGACTTGCAGATGAGGCAGGAAAAGATTCGGAGCTTTCGATTAGAAAGGCAGAAGAGGAGGAGAACTTTAAAGAAACTAATTATATCCTCTTGATGGTTGTTAATGATCAGCCTTTCAATAAGGAATTGAACTCTGATGCCATAGTGGAGATTACTATTCCTATTAAAATTTCAGAAGCTGAGGAGTTTCCGTGTGGTGAGTTTGAAATGGATATTGTGGATGGATTGAATTATTATGGCGATTACAGTCAAATCTTCTCAAATGGTGATGGTGAACAATTCGATCTTGCAGAAGATGCAAGCCTTGTGAATGGAACTCTTACAATCATTCCTGAGGGAGGCTATTGGGGACGGTGCTATTGCCCAAAATGTGGTGAGGTCCCTCCAGGCTGCGGAGTACTTTCAAGGGAAGGCGTTGAAAATTTAATGAGGTTCGGTGAAGGATACAAGAACACGCTGGTAGTTTTTGATGTTCAGATTCCTGAAAGTTGGTATTATGGGCTCGATAATGTGGTTGTAAACGGAAAAGCTCAGAGGATCGTTTTGACAAATGCCGAACCTTATGAGTATGGCGGTGATGCGTTCGTGGCAGAAGAGGTGGAGTTCACTTACAATTTCGAGGTGAAGGCAACGAAAGATGGAGGATGGAACTCATTGGCAATTCCGTTCAATGGTGTGCCAGAGGTGGAGCCTTTGACAAACACCACAAGGGAGACGGGTAAGTTCTGGGCAAAGGAGTTCATTGGAGCCGCTGATTTTTCTGCCTTAAAATTCGCTAACTTGGAAACTCCTGTGTTCGAAGCTAACAAATCATACATCCTTGCTTTCCCTGGCGAGACTTATGGAGCTAACGAGTACCTTGGAAACTCTCTTTTGATTACTGCTGAAAACGTGGAAGTCTTTTCTTCAAACTCAGAATTGATATCACGCGAAGGTTATTCAATGAGGACCAGTTATAATGGAGAGGGAATGTCTAAGTCTTATGTCCTTGATCCAAAGAGCAACAGATTTGTATATAAAGAAGGCGATGTTTCGGTAGCTCCTTTCACAGCTTACGCTATCAGAGATCTCGATGATGGTCGTCCTGCACCTCGTTCTTTGGCTATCCTCGATGCTGAGCAAGGTTTGACTTCCGTAGAGGCAGTTGCAGCAAATGCAGGCATGGTAGTTTATGCTAATGAGGCTGACATTGTCATCAATGCAAACGAAAGCGGTGTGGCTTCAGTTTACAACGTAAATGGTCAGGCCGTTATCACTGACGTGAAGTACAACGAGGGCGAGACTCGCATCTCTGGCTTGGGCGCAGGCTCTTACATTGTGGCTGGTCAAGTTGTAGTTTTGAAATAAAAACAGATTTATCGAATAGGATAGATATATAAGGAGGAGGGGGTGCCAAAAATTGAATTTTGACACACCCTCCTCTTGTTTTTGTATTACCCCGACCATGGGTTTTCACCCGTGGGCAATGTGGATGGACTATGACCGAGAATGGGTTTGCAAACGATTTGTTTTCCAATGGTTTTATGCCGATTAGGAGGGTGCAAACCTATTTGTACCGTATTATGCCAAGAGGGTGTCAAAATTGAATTTTGAGGGTTCTTAGGATGGGAGAGTCCGGACACTATCACGGCTTTTTCATTTAAAACCCGTAGAATCTTAAGATTTAATTCAGGACCTCCTCGGAGGCTCTTTAATCTGCGAGGTGCGCCTTTCTCCATAGGCTGGAAGCCAAAGGTGTGCAGGAATCTGATGCCAAAATCTTTTCTGCCTCATACCCCTTCTATGACACTGATTGGAAAGAACTTTCAATCGTACAAGAAAAGTTAAATGAAAATTCTGTGGGGCACTATGAAAAAGAATGGTTAACATAGTTAAAAATTATAGCAGGTCTCCTTTTTTTTCTTATTTTTGTACATCAAAGAACCATAAGTAGTCTCCTTCTTTCATCGTATGGCTTTCCCCTTGAGGGATTGGGTGCATGTTGAAAGTTTGAAAATGCTTTGTTATGGATGGATTATTAAGGTTTGGCGTATAAGAAAAGCGTGTTCTATAAATTTACCGTTCATCAGAAAATGAATGGGGTTGATACGTGAACTTTTCGTTGCTTTAGTTTTTATTTCGGCGTTTTGCGGTATCTGGCACAAATGCTTCTTCTGTGGCGGTAGGCTCTATTAGGATGAGGTTTTGCCGAAATGAAAATTCCTCGAAATCAATTTATGGAACTCACCATAAAGAACAAAATAAGGGTTCGCAAAGGACCCTCCTATAAAATGTTGCTCAGATGAAGAAATTTCTGGTTTTTACGATTTCTCTTATGTCTTGCTTCCCATTCTCGGCGCAAACGGTTTTGACGTTGGAGGATTGCAGGACAATGGCTTTAAGCAATAACAAAGGGCACAAGATGGCCGAGGAAGAGGTGGCCATGGCCGCATACAAGAAAAAGGCGGCTTTCACGAAATACCTTCCTGACTTGTCGCTCAAGGGTGCATACATACGCAACGAGAAGGAGATGTCCCTCATCTGTGAAAATATGTACCTGCCTATCGGAACCGTGACGGAATCGGGATTCGCCTTTACCCAAGACCAAATCAACAACAAGTGGACGATTGTGAATGGTCAGCCTGTCCCGTTGGATGCGAATGGTCAACCCTTCAATCCTAAGACGAATCCGGAGAAAATTATGTGGAAGGAGTATACCACGATTCCAAAGGATGAACTGACGTTTGATATCCGAAATATCTATGTCTGTGCGTTGAACCTCACCCAACCGATTTTTATGGGCGGTAAGATCCGCGCCTACAATAAAATTTCCTCCATCAACAAGGAGTTGGCTTTGTCTAAGCAGGAGACGAGTAGGCAGGGAATAATCGTCAATGTGGACGAGACCTATTGGCAAATCGTGTCCCTCACCAATAAGAAGAAGGCGGTCGAGGGGCTTCTCCAACTCTTGGATAAGATGGAACACGACGTGGCGGCCTTGAACGAGGCAGGTATGGCTACGAAGTCGGACCAACTTTCGGTTTCGGTGAAGAAGAACGAGGCGGAGATGGCCATGTTGAAGATCGATAACGGCATCTCTTTGTCAAAGATGTTGTTGGCTCAATATTGTGGCATCGCTCAAGATAGCGTCTTCTCCTTGGCGGATGAGAATCTTGAGTCCATCCCATTGTCCGAATCGATTGATTCGTTGAACATGGAGACGATGCTGGCCAACCGTAGCGAAATCCAAAGCTTGTCTTACGCCACGCGAATCTATAAGGAGAAGGAGAAGATTGTCCGTGCGGATATGTTGCCTAGCGTGGCTTTGATGGCCAATTACGTGGGAACCAACCCGAATACGTGGGACGGCTTTGAGAAGAAGTTCGGCTTCGCTTGGAATGTGGGAGTTGTGGTGAACGTTCCTCTGCTTCATTGGGGCGAACAGATTCATCTCTTGAATGCGGCGAAGTGCGAGACGAACATAGCTAATTATAAGTTGGACGAGACACAGGAGAAAATCGAGCTTCAAGTCAACCAATGCCTCTTTAAACAGTCGGAGGCGAAGCGGAAGCTGAAGTTGTCTGAGAAGAACTTGGAGCGTGCCGAGGAAAATTTGCGGTATGCCAATGTCGGCTTCACGGAGGGCGTTGTCCCTGCTTCCAATTTGTTGGAGGCGCAGACGGCTTGGCTGACTGCCAAGTCGAGCAAGATTGAGGCGGAGATAGACGCAAAATTGGCCGAAGTCTATTTGCAGAAGGCTGTAGGCGTATTGGGTAAATAAGGAAAATAACGATAAAAATTAGATAGCATGAGTGCAGGTAAGAAAAATGCGGATAATACGAATTTGCTGATTGCATCATTCGTCATTTTGATGTGTATTGTTTTAGGAATAACGCTTTTCGGCGTTTATTTCATGTCTCCTGACCCTGAGGTGATCCAGGGCGAAGTGGAGGCAACAGAGGTGCGTGTCTCCGGAAAATTGCCGGGACGTATCGAGAAGTTCTTGGTTGCGGAGGGCGACTCTGTCAAGGAGGGCGACACGGTGGTCATCATCAGTAGCCCCGAGGTGGAGGCCAAATTGCAACAGGCTAGGGCAGCGGAAAAAGCAGCCTATGCTTTGAACTCGAAGGCGAACAAGGGTGCCCGTGAGGAACAGATCCGTGCGGCATACGAAATGTGGCAGAAGGCTGTTGCCGGCTTGGAGGTGGCCAAGAAGTCGTATGAGCGTGTCCAAAGCCTCTACGAGAAGGAGGTGCTCCCTGCTCAGAAGCGGGATGAGGCCGAGGCAAATTACAAGGCGATGGTGGCGACCGAACAGGCTGCCAAGTCGCAGTATGATTTAGCCATGAAGGGCGCTGCTGACGAGGATAAGGAGGCAGCTCAGGCTCAGTTGAGCAGGGCAAAAGGCGCTGTGGCCGAGGTGAAATCGTATATGTCGGAGACCGTTTTGACTGCCCCTATTGATGGCGAGATCAGCGAGATATTCCCTCAACGTGGAGAGTTGGTCGGTTCAGGTGCACCTATCATGAACGTCTTGGATCTGGACGATGTCTGGGTTACGTTTAATATCAGGGAGAACTATTTGATAAATTTCCAAAAGGGAACAGAATTCAAGGCTACCGTTCCTGCTTTGGGCAACAAGGTGATCTCGTTGAAAGTGACTTATATGAAGGATTTGGGAGCCTTTGCCGCATGGAAGGCGACGAAAGTCTCCGGTGAGTATGACGCTAAGACATTCGAAGTGAGGGCGAAGCCATTGACTAAAGTGCAGGGCTTGTGTCCGGGAATGTCTGTGATTGTCGTTTCAGAGTAACGGGTTTTGATTCCATTCGGGACGTAGTAAATCTGTAGAAAGATGTATAATAGTCTATTTTCACGCATAGTAATGATTTGGAAGCGAGAGTTGAAAAATCTCACTTCCCGACCGCTCTATATGTTCGGAATGGTGATAGCTCCCTTGTTTTCGGTCTTCTTCTTCTTGACTTTGATGGGGGAGGGACTTCCATCTAAATTGCCGATTGCGGTTGTGGACCAGGATAATAGTTCTGTCTCCCGTAAGTTGGTCCGTCAGTTGGATGCCTTTAAGCAGACGAGTGTGGCGATGCATTCCTGCAACTTTTCAGAAGCGCGGCAAGCCATGCAGGAGGGTAAGGTCTACGGCATCTATCTGATTCCGAAGAATATGGAGAAGGATATTTTGGCCAATCGTCAGCCGAAAGTCTCTTTCTATCTGAATAACGCCTATCTGGTGGCTGGATCCTTGCTCTACCGTGATCTGAAGACCATTTCGATCTTGGGTTCGGCGGCTGTCGGACGGGAGTTCAGAAAGGCGAAAGGCCAGTCGGAACGGCAAGCCATGATAGACCTTCAGCCTATTTCGGTCGATACCCATCTTTTGGGGAATCCGGTGGTGGACTATTCGGTCTATCTTTGCAATACGATTCTCCCCGGCATCTACGGCATTCTCATCATGCTTTTGACCGTCTATGCGATGGGTTGTGAATTGAAGATGAAGACGTCGCAGTCGTTGCTCCGAATATCGAGGGGAAATCTTTTCGTCGGAGTCCTCTCCAAGATGGCACCCCATGCACTGATCTATTTCATTGTGATTACGGCAATAGATGTCATCCTCTATGGCTATTACCATTTCCCTTGTAAATTGGGGTTGTTCTCCATGTTGATGGCTTCGTATGTCTATGTCATGGCCTGTATGTCAATGGCGATATTCTTTTTCGGATTGTTCCCAGTGATGCGTCTTTCGATGAGTTGCGCCTCTTTGGTCAGCGTGGTCTCTTTGTCTATCTCGGGATTCACCTTCCCTGTGACGGAGATGCACTATCTCTTGCAGACGTGGGCAAATGCCTTTCCGCTCCGCCATTTCTTCTTGATCTATGTGGATCAAGCCTTGTCGGGGTTGGGTTTTGCTTATACGTGGTCAAGCTATCTGGCCTTGGTGTGCTTCCTGTTCTTGCCTCTGTTGGTAATGCCGAGGTTGAAAAAAATATACAAAAATTTCGAGTATGTTCCGTGAAAACTTCGGAACTGGAATTTTAATGGGATTTAGGGTATGGCGAAAAAATCGTTTACAGAAACTATAAAGAGGGGCTTCTTCGACCTTTTCATCGTATGGAAGGATGAGTTCAAGAATGTCATCACGGATGCAGGCGTGCTCATCTTCTTCTTGGTGGCTCCTTTGGGTTATCCTTTGCTCTATTGTTGCATCTACGACAACGAGGTGGCGAAGGAGGTGCCTATGGTGGTGGTCGATCATAGCAATTCTTCTCGAAGCCGTGAGTTTACGCGTCTCTGTGATGCTTCTCGTGATGTGCGCGTCGTGGGACGATGTGCGAATATGTCGGAGGCGGAAGCGGCCATGAAGGAGAAGAAAGCGTATGGCATTATGCTGATACCTGATGATTTCGACAAGAAGATTGTTCGAGGAGAGAAGTCGAATGTTCTTCTCTATAGCAGCATGAGCAGTTTGCTCTATTACAAGGCGTTCCTCTCTACGTTGACGGAGGTCTCCTTTGAAATGAACGAGGATATACAGATTTCAAGGATGGCGGCCCTTTCTGACCGTCAGCAGGAGGTGGAGGTGACGCCGATTGAGTATGAGCATGTGAACTATTTCAATCCTCAGGGCGGTTTTGCCAGTTTCTTGATTCCTGCCGTCTTGGTCTTGATTATTCAGCAGACGTTGCTGATGGGTATCTCCTTGTTGGTGGGCGCGGCACGAGACCGGAATACGTTCCGAAACTTGGTTCCGATTCAAAACCATTATAGGGGAACGTTTCGGATTGTCTTTGGTAAGACATTCTGTTACTTGACTTTCTATGCGATAGTGTCGGTTTACTTGCTCTGGGTGGTGCCTCGACTCTTCTCGTTGCCTCAGATGGGCGACCGAATGACGGTGGCTTTGTTCATGCTTCCGTTCCTGCTCTCTTGCATATTCTTCTCGATGACGTTGTCCGCCTTTGTCCGTGACAGGGAATCCTCATTCGTCATCTTTATTTTCCTATCGTTGATATTGCTTTTCGCATCAGGTGTTTCATGGCCGGCTTCTGCCGTACCTTGGTACTGGAAAGTTTTCTCATACGTTTTCCCTTCCACCTTTGGTATCCATGGATTTGTGAAGATGAATACGATGGGATCTACTCTCCATGATGTGGAATTTGAGTATATCGCCCTTTGGATTCTTACCTTCATCTACTTCATATTGGCTTGTCTCGTCTATCGTTGGCAAATCATACGAAGCGAGCGCATCTATCAGCAGTCGATAGAAAGGGAACGGTAATTTCTTCGATTAAATGGTATTTCCTTTTGGGAAGTGCCATTTTTTCATTTAATGTCGTAAATTTGTTATAGAAAGGCATGGAGAAGGGGCTACAGACGCTCCTCCTTGTTCTTCGTGCTTAATGTAGAAACGAACAAACATGAAACGGTGGCTCGTCATTATCATGGCTTTGTTGGGGTCTCTCTCTCTGTCGGCAGGGATTTATACCCCCAATACTATTCCCATTCCCGAGAATGGGGAGCACCCTTCCTATATCAGCAATCCTGACAGCATCTTGTCCGACAGCGTCTGTGCGGTCATCAACGAAAAGCTTTTTCAATTGGAGGATAGCACTGGGGTGAAGACTTTGGTGATGGTGGTGGAGCATGTTGAGGGCGACGACCTCTACCAATTCTCCATGACCGTGGGGAACATGTATGGTATTGGCTCGAAAGAAAATAACACCGGACTAATCATTGCCTTAGCCACGCTCGACCGTTCCTATCAAATCCTTACCGGGAAAGGGTTGGAAGGCTACTTGCCCGATGCCATCTGCCGTCGCGTGGAATTAAAAGCGATGATTCCTCACCTCAAGGAGGGCGCATGGGAGGAGGCGATAGGGGAGACTGTCGAGGCGATTTCTGGCATTTTGATGAATGACGAAGAGATAAAAAGCACCTATGCAGCACCCGAAGAGGAAGAATGCACTTTCTGGGAGGCCTTTTTCGGCTTCCTCATTTCGATTCCCCTTTTCGCTTTGTTCTTTTGGTGCCTCTATAAGATATTTGAATTGCTTCTCGTCATCCCAAAAATGATTTTCGGCCTATTTGCGGGCAATGACGTCGGCCGAGGCGGAGGAAATGGCTTTTCAGGAAGTTACCGTTCCTCTTCCCGACGAAGGCGTTCTTACTCCTCTAGTAGTTCTTACTCGTCTGGTAGCTCATATTCCTCTGGAAGTTCCTACTCGTCTGGCGGTTCGTATTCCTCAGGCAGTTCGCACGGTTCCCGTGGCGGGGGAAGTTTTGGAGGTGGAGGCTCTGGTGGACGATTCTAAGGAGCGAAGTCTCGTAAACCGGTTTATGAACAAAAAAGATTCGGCACATATAATGAAAAAATGGCTTGCCCTAATCGTGGTCTTGTTGGGGTCTCTCTCGCTGTCAGCCGGGATTTATAACCCCAATACTATTCCCATTCCCGAGAATGGGGAGCACCCTTCCTATATCAGCAATCCTGACAACATCTTGTCCGACAGCATCTGTGACGTCATCAATCGCAAGTTGTACCGCTTGGAGGATAGCACGGGGGTCAAAACATTGGTGATGGTGGTGGAGCACATTGAGGGAGATAATCCGCAACAGTTCTCTTTGCAGGTGGGAAATAAGTATGGCATTGGCACGAAGAAGGACAACAAAGGTCTGATTTTAACCTTGGCCACCCTTGACCGTTCCTACTTCATCATGCCCGGACGTGGCTTGGAAGGGGACATCCCCGATGTGATGTGCTATAGGCTTGGCAAAAACGTGATGGTTCCCCGCTTGAAGGAATCCGCTTGGAATGAGGCTATAGACGAAACGGTGGATGCCGTGAGTGCACTTCTTCTCAAAGACACTGCCACTGTGCAAAGGATGATTACTTCGTCACAACCGCCCGAGGAGGAGTCGCTTTTTAGTCTCATCTTGGGAGCTATTGTTGCAGGTCCCTTTGTTTTTTGGTTCTTTTTCAAGATATTTTTTTTCATTCCCAATGTCATTTGTAATTGTTTTATCACTTACAAGGAGGTGGAGTGGAATTTGAGTCGGGGCATGCGGATGTTTTGGCATTGCTTCAATTGGCTTTGGAATATACGGATTTCCCTCTATTATAAAGAAAAACGCACGGGCAAGAAGATCTATTTTGTGGATAACCGGAAGCATGCCCCTGTTTCGTCGAGTATACGAGGGAGCTCCCGCTATTCGTCCAGAAGCTCGAGTCGCTCATATTCCAGTCGTAGCTATTCCAGTTCCCGCTCGTCCAGTAGTAGGTCGCATGGTTCTCGTGGCGGTGGAAGCTTCAGTGGCGGTGGCTCTGGCGGACGATTTTAACAAACGATTTTTGAACTAAATAAGATTCGGCACATGAAAAAATGGCTTGTCTTTATCCTAGTCATGATGGGGGCTCTTTCGCTTTCGGCGGGAGTCTATAACCCCAACACTATTCCCATTCCCGAGAATGGGGAGTATCCTTCCTATATCAGTAATCCCGATGGCATCTTGTCTGACAGCATCTGCGCTGTCATTAACCGTAAGTTGTACCGCTTGGAGGATAGCACGGGAGTCAAAACGTTGATCATGGTGATTGAACACATCGAAGGCGATGACCCGCACCAGTTCTCTTTGCAGGTGGGCAATCAGTACGGCATCGGTTCAAAGGAGGACAACAGAGGTCTGATTTTAACGTTGGCCACCCTTGACCGTTCCTATTGTCTTATGCCGGGACATGGCTTGGAAGGTGATCTGCCCGACATAATCTGCTATAGGATTGACAACCACGTGCTGGTTCCCCGCCTGAAGGAATCCGCTTGGGACAAGGCCGTAGACGAGACGGTGGATGCGGTGAGCGCACTCCTCCTCAAAGATACCCTCACCGTAGAGAGGTTGCTGCCTTCCTCTCCATCTCGGAACAATCAAGTGGAGGACCCCACATTTTTTGAAGTCGTCTTGGGGGCTATTATCGGCATTCCCCTTATTTTGATTATGATTTGGGTACTTTGCAGGATGCTCTTCTTTATCCCTAATCTCATTTGCAATATGATTATTCCGTACAAAGAAGTGGAATGGAATCCTGGACGTTTTATACGGATGTTCATGCACTGCTTCAATTGGTTTTGGAACATACGGATCTCCCTTTATTACACAGACAAATTGGGCAGGAAGATCCTATACGTAGACAACAGTGACACAGAGTTTATTTCCTATTCGGGAGGCAGCGGCAGTTCCAGCTATTCGTCAGGATACTCCAGCTACTCCTCTTCCAGCCATAGTCATTACCACTCTTCTGGTAGGTCGCACGGTTCCCGTGGTGGCGGAAGCTTTGGTGGTGGTGGCCATGGCGGACGATTTTAACAAACGATTTTTTGAACTCAATAAGATTCGATACATGAAAAGATGGATTTCCTTTATTGTGGCCATGATGTGTTGCCTTTCGCTCTCGGCGGGAGTCTACAATCCAGACAACATACCCATTCCCGAGAATGGGGAGAACCCCTCATACATCAGTGATCCCGACAGTATCTTGTCTGATAGTATCTCTGATGTCATCAATTGGAAATTGCTCCAATTAGAGAAGAAAACGAACGTTAAGACATTGGTGATTGTGGTGGAGCATATAGAGGGTGACGATCCCTACGAATTCTCCATGACAGTAGGCAACAAGTATGGTATTGGCTCCAAGGCGGACAACAAAGGTCTAATCATTACTCTGGCCACGCTCGACCGCTCCTGCCAGATCCTGACTGGAACAGGCTTGGAAGGCGACCTTCCCGATGCCATTTGCTATCGAATCGTAACAAATGTATTGAACCCTCGGGCGCGTCAATCCCAGTGGGATAAAGCCGTCAAAGAGACCGTAGATGCTGTATGTGGATTGCTTTCCGACGACATTGACGAAAGGATGCGTATCGAGAAGATTATAGCCCCGAAGAAGCAGAACGACAGCATTTCTGTTTTGGACGTTGTCTGTTCCTTATTGGGATGCATCTTCTTCATTCCCTTCTTATTGGGGCTGTTCTGGATGATATTCAAATTGACCTATTATATCCTTCTCGTCCCAAACGAGGCCTATCTGCGCACGTTTACTCATGAGGAGAAGAAATCTTCGGCCGAACTCATGGAGCAGATTTCGCTACATTTCATGAATACTATTTGGAACATGGGTGATTCGTTCTATTTCGAGGATGAAAATGGAGAGAAAGTGTTCTTTGTGGACAATCGAATCAAAAAAGATCCGCCTTCGAAGAGTTGGGAGGTGGAGTGGAATACGCACCGCTTCATACAAATATTTGTCAACTTTTTCAATATGTTTTTCGACCTTGGAATCTCGCTCTATTACGTGAACAATCTAGGCGAAAAGACTTATTATCTAGATAATCGGATACATGAATTTACTTATTCAGGTGTAAGTCGTTCATCCGACGATTCCTCTTCAGACGATTGGGATGATTCTAGGCACAGCAGTCGATCCAGTAGCCACGATTATGATTCAGATTCTAGTCGTGACCAAGACAGTGGCAACTCCTCTTCGGGCTCACGTGGCGGTGGTCGTTTCGGCGGCGGTGGCTATGGAGGGCGATTTTAATAATTATCAGAAAGGAAGGTCTCCTTATTATGGTCTTCCTCTGATTATAATATGTAATACTGCCTATTCTTAGAACCAGTTGCTAAATTAAGAAAATAAAACTTAAATTAGCAGGCATGAAAAGTAAAAGAAGAAATTTCGGCCTTTTCCCCTAGGGGGAAAGGTTATTGTTCAACTAAGAATTAACAGCAATTGGTCTAATAAGTGATAGTATTACAGTCAATAAAATGCTCGACCTCATCTCACTACACCGAAGTGCTATCACGGTTGCCACTGCTGATATCAAAGACCTATATATTGAGATGGGAAAAGAGAAAAATCCGTTTCATGCTCTCGTCACCCAACTCATCTAACGTGGTGTGGAGATGCAGTTCATTCATGCCAAGGAGAAATATGGAATCGGGCTTTCAACCCATTGAATCTCGGCAAGGCCTAACCCGACTTTTGCCCCTTTGGGGCGTATGGTTTCTTCCCTTGCTTACTCAGGGCAACGCCCTGGGGAAAATGTCGTACGCAAATGCGCCCTAAAGGGGCAAAAGAAAATTTATTCGGATGGAGGACAAAGTAAGATCAGTTTAATGCGTAGGCTATTGTATACTTTGCCCATGCCATATGTTTCTCGGTATATGCCATAGCCCTATGGCATTCGAGATTACTTCATCCTATAGCATTCGTTAGATAGGCCCAAATATCGTCCCAATTCCTGATAAGTTGTATAATTCCCACTATTAGCAAGATTAATACGATTATAGCACAGAAAAGCATTCTTGCTATGGCTCTTCCTAGACCATCTCCACAACTCATAATAAGTCTCCTTTCTTTTTGGTTATAATTTAGCACTTTGGGGCGTAGGGAATGTAAAAAATAGAGACATTCCATACATAAAATGCGAAGAGGTATGGTTTATTTTATTTGCAATATCTCTTCGCATTTTTTTATTTAATTGTAAATCAATTATATGTTAATTAGAGGGCCTGCAAAATCCTTACGCTTCCACGACTTTTCCCGCCTTCTTCTTTGCAGAAGATTTGGCGGTCGTTGTTGCCTTTTTTGTGGTCGTCTTTGCTTTGGTAGCCGTCTTTGTTGTTGATTTTTTTGCCGTAGCCTTTGCTGGCTTTTCCTCTGCCTTTTCCGCAGATTTCTTAGGGGCTGCCTTTTTCTTCGCAGGCTTCTTGTCGGCTTGATCCTTAATCAACTCTTGGCACTCTTCCAACGTAAGCGTTTGAGGGTCTTTCGTCTTCGGAATCTTATAATTGGCTCCATCATGGGCGATATAAGGACCGAAACGTCCGTTGCAGATTTGGATATCCTCTGCGTCAAACGTCTTGATGATTTTATTGCGTTCCTGAAGTCTCTTTTCTTCGATGAGTTCAATAGCTCTGTCGCAATCGATAGTCAATGGATCATCCGTTTTCTTAAGCGAATAGAACTTTCCTGCATGGCGGACATAAGCTCCGAATCGGCCTACACCAACAGTCAGGCTTGTATCCTCATACGTTCCGATTTCGCGAGGCAACTTGAACAAATCCATCACCTCTTCGAACGTGACACTTTCCAAATGCTGGTCTTTTCGTAGAGAGGCGAATTTAGGCTTTTCCTCATCCTCGGCCGTACCGATTTGGGCAACCGGACCGAAACGTCCGATTTTGACAAAGACAGGCTTGCCGCTTTGAGGGTCAATGCCCACTTGTCGTTCACCCACTTTGCGTTCCGAATTTTGGATGGTGTCTTCCACCATAGGATGGAATCCTTTATAGAAGCTATCGATGGTCTCCTCCCATTTCACATGGCCTTCGGCGATGTCGTCGAACTCTTTTTCGACTTTTGCCGTGAAGTTATAGTCGAGAATGTTCGGGAAATATTCGATGAGGAAGTCGTTCACAACAATTCCTATGTCGGTAGGGAAAAGTTTTGACCGTTCCGCTCCTGTTATCTCCGTCTTGGTTTCGTCCGTAATCTTGCCTTGTTTTAAGGTGAGGATGTTGTAGTCTCTTGGTTCTCCTTCTCGGTCTGTTCTCTCCACGTAACCACGGTTTTGGATGGTCGTTACGGTTGTTGCATAGGTGGAAGGACGTCCGATGCCTAATTCCTCCAATTTCTTCACCAAACTTGCCTCTGTATATCGAGGGGGACGTTGGGAAAAACGCTCGATGGCCACGATGGAATCGACTCTATCCAACTTGTCGCCTTCCTTGATTGGAGGCAACAGGGATTCGTCTTCTTGCTCGTTTTCGTCGTCGGTTGACTCCATATAGACCTTGAGGAATCCGTCAAACTTCAGGACTTCTCCTTCAGCAATGAATTTTCGGCTCTCTCCGGAGACGTTGATGACGATGGAGGTCTTTTCCAATTCCGCATCCGCCATTTGAGAGGCGATGGTCCGTTTCCAAATCAACTCGTAGAGGCGCATTTCCTGTGAGGTTCCCTCGATTTTCTGTACGTTCATATAGGTTGGACGTATTGCCTCGTGGGCCTCTTGTGCGCCAAGACTTTTTGTATGGTAATTCCTGATTTTCAGATATTTTTCGCCTGCTATTTCCAAAATCTCCGCTTTGGATGTGTTAATCGCCAACGAGGAGAGATTGACGGAGTCGGTACGCATGTAAGTAATCTTTCCTGACTCGTACAATTTTTGGGCAATCATCATGGTTTGCGAAACGGAGAATCCCAATTTGCGGGAGGCCTCTTGCTGGAGCGTAGAGGTGGTGAAAGGAGCAGCAGGGGATTTCTTGAGAGGCCTTGTGCTAACACTTTCTACTTGGAATTCAGCGTTTTTACAGTGCTCCAAGAAGGCGTAGGCCTCTTCCTTTGTCTTGATTCTATTTTGTAATTCTGCCTTAAGTTCAGCCTCTTTTCCATCCTTGTCCTTTACATTGAATACGGCAAGGATTCGGTATGCTGCCTCGGCCTTGAAATCTTTGATTTCCCGTTCCCGGTCGACGATAAGGCGGACAGTGACTGATTGAACCCTTCCGGCAGAAAGGGATGGCTTAACTTTTTTCCAAAGGATAGGGGAGAGTTCAAAACCCACGATTCGGTCGAGGACGCGTCTTGCCTGTTGAGCGCTGACCAGATTGATGTCGATGTCCCTTGGATTTTTGATGGCATTGAGGATGGCATCTTTGGTGATTTCGTGGAAAACGATTCGGCGGGTGTTCTCATGCTTGAGTCCGAGTACTTCGTAAAGGTGCCAAGCTATGGCTTCTCCCTCACGGTCCTCATCGGATGCCAACCAGACAACTTCAGATTCTTTCGCTTTCTTTTTCAGTTCTTTAACAAGCTCTTTCTTGTCACTCGATATCTCATAATCGGGTGCGTAATTGTTGTTTACGTCTATGCCGAACCCTTTCTTCTTCAAATCGCGGATGTGTCCGAAACTGGAGAGAACGGTGTAATCGTTACCCAAAAACTTTTCTATCGTTTTTGCTTTAGCAGGTGACTCAACTATGACTAAATTCTTCTGCATAAGACCCTCTTTGCACGTTATCCTTAATTAATCGGTTGCAAAGTAACAAAATATAGTTTGGATAATCTAAACGAAACAGTAAAAAATGTACATTTTGGCATTTTCAAAGAGGCGGATCAAAACTCAACTATCCTCAAATACTTCTATCAGAAAGTAAGTCGCATTAATACTCACCCCATAATACAAGCGTTTCAGAGACTGAATCTTCGATTCTTGACTCTGAAACGGCTCCTTTTATCTAAAGTGACAAAATGTATGTTGGAAATCTTGATCTTCCAAGATCCCTAAGTTTTTGAGGCAACCTCGGTGTGGGTGTCACATTAATTTTTCGACTTCTTCCTGTGTTAGGCCCGAGAAGAATACGATGTCGTTTATAGGCAGGCCTCGTTCGATCATGCGACGGGCGGTTTCTTCAGCACGCTTATAATAGCCTCGATCATAACCATAGGCCTCCGGCGAACCTTCGTCACCAATAATCTTGAGCTCCGCCTCGTATCGGGCATACTCTTCTGGAGAGAGCGCCGAGACGCGAGCCTTCTCTATCAGTTCCAGCAGCCCTTCATCGGCCACTTCGAATACGTGTGGGTCTATCTCTTCCATGATTCCTAAATTTTTTACGATGTCTATCCAAATGTTGCGTATCGTCAGCCCGCCCGAATCTTGGTCGCGCCCGAAATAGGGCAAGGTGATGTAATATTTTCTCATGCGGTCCCAAAACTCCGTCTTCGTGTCCATGTCGAGTTCGGCGGTTCGTGTGACCAGTTTGTCGAGT
>JAFZKQ010000093.1 GCA_017553575.1 Paludibacteraceae bacterium | reverse complement strand
GTATCCCTCGCTAATCGGCATCTATGCCAAATTGCATCGCAATTAGAGAACCGCCGTATGCCGAACGGCACGTACGGTGGTGTGAGAGGACAGAAAATGAAAGTAGGAAGAAAACTTTCATTTTCTTCCTACTCGATTTTTACATAGAAACTTTTATTATCTCAAGTCGTTGATTGTCACGTGAGGTGGCAGGAAGCATTGAACGTCCTTTCCATATCTCAGCACATCTCTTAGAACAGTGGAACTGATGAATGAGTGTTGAGGCTCTGTGAAGAGTAGGATTGTATCGATTCCCGAAATACGGCGATTGGCATCGGCAATGGTCTTTTCATATTCGAAGTCAGCGATGGAACGGATACCCCTTAAGATGATGTTCGCTCCCACCTCTTTCGCAAAGTCGATGGTCAATGAGTCGTAGCCCCTAACTGTTACGCGGGGATCTCCTTGGAAAACTTTATTGATGAGCTCAATTCTTTTGTCTAACGAGAAGAGGGTCTTTTTCGCATCATTGACACCAATGCCGATTACAATGTTGTCGATAAAGTTGAGGGCTCTGTTTACGACCGAGTAGTGTCCAATGGTGAACGGGTCAAAACTGCCTGGAAATACTGCTGTTTTCTTCATGATTTAATTGACTGTCTTGCTTTAAAGATTGCTCCCGTGGAAACTTTGTCTCTTGAAAGCAAATACTTGATTTTATTTCTTTTGCAAATTTAGCAAAAGGTTTTAGGATATCTCCTTCGATGGCGTTAAATGTTTCTTGAAAAATTGTCTAGGAGGGAAATCTGTCTGTTCTTAAGCGTGTGGGCAAAGGAATTCGTCGGTTTTAACACATTTCCATAGGCTGGAAGCCTTCGTATCGATTGTATTAGGGTTGGCTTCCTGCCAAAGTTTTCTTATGACATTGATTGAAAAGAACTTTCAGCCATATAGGAAAAGCCAAATGAAATTTCTGTGTAAATAGTTCTTTTGAGGTCGTTTTTTTATCGGTTACTATCCTTTTTTGTTAGTTTTGCATAAAAATAATGAATAAGGGAAAATGAAGTTATATACATTTTTATTCGTTGCGCTTGGTATGCTTTCCTGCCATGGCGAACAGAAACAGACGCAGGCTCCTGCTCCAGTTGCCCCAACTCCCTATGTGTGTGAGGAGGCAAATCTTTTCAATCAGGATTCTGCTTTCGCTTTCGTGAAGGCGCAGTGTGATTTCGGACCTCGTGTGCCAAATACGAAACAACATGATTCCTGTGCTGCCTATCTTTCGTCCGCTTTGCGTCGTCTAGGGGCAGAGGTGATGGAACAGAAGGCTGTCGTAACTGCGTTTGATGGAACAAAGTTGAATGCGAACAATATCATAGGAACCTTCTTCCCTGAAAAGGAGGACCGTGTTATCTTCTTTTCCCATTGGGACAGCCGTCCTTTCTGCGACCACGACCCTGATAAAACGAATCACCAGAAACCGGTGATAGGAGCCAACGATGGTGCCAGCGGAGTCGGTGTCTTGTTGGAATTGGCTCGTCTCATCCAACAGAAAGAGCCTAAGAAGGGCGTGGATATTGTTTTCTTGGATGCGGAGGATTATGGTGCACCTTACTTTTTCCAGGGAAATGCGGACAACGATTGGTGCTTGGGTTCCCAATATTGGTCTAAGCATACGCATTATAAGACAAAGCCTAGGTATGGCGTCTTGTTGGATATGGTAGGCGCGGAGAATCCTACTTTCTATGTGGATAAGGTGTCGGCTATGTATGCCCAATCGGCAGTCTCCCGAGTTTGGAGTCGTGCGCAGGAAATGGGCTACGGAAACTACTTCCTAACTCAGGTAGAGGGCTCCATTATGGATGACCACTACTATGTGAATGTCTGGGCAGGCATTCCGACGGTTGATATCATTGATTTTAATTCCGAGCGAGGATTCCCAACTATGTGGCATACGATGAACGACACGCCGGAGAATATCAGTCCAGCCACCTTGGGGATGATCGGTCGATTATTGACCTCTTTAATCTATTGATATGGGGAAAGAGCATGCTCCTTTGTTGCCCTTCCTGAAGGAAGGCGTGGTGGAGGCTGGTTGTGACGAGGCGGGCCGTGGCTGTTTGGCGGGCCCTGTCTTTGCGGCGGCTGTGATCCTTCCTCCCGATTTCGAGTGCCCCGAATTGAACGACTCCAAGCAGTTGACCGAGCGGAGACGCTATGCCTTGCGACCTCTTATTGAGGAGAAGGCGTTGGCCTATGCGGTGGGTGTTGTCTCCCCGAAGGAGATCGATGAGCTGAATATCCTTTGGGCCTCGGTCTTGGCGATGCATCGCGCCTTAGACCAGTTGTCTTTGCGTCCGGAACACGTGATTGTGGATGGAAACCGCTTCCGCAAATATGGCGAAGTTCCTCATCAGTGTGTGGTTAAGGGGGATGGAAAATACCTCTCCATAGCCGCTGCTTCCGTTTTGGCGAAGACCTATCGTGACGATTACATGAATGAAATATCGGAGCAGTATCCAGCCTATAAGTGGTCGAAGAACAAAGGCTATCCGACAAAAGAACATCGTGCTGCCATCGAGGAGTTTGGACCTACGGAGCATCATCGGATGTCGTTTACGTTGATTGACCCTCAATTGAAGATTGAATTTGAATAGAAAGAGCTGGGTGATTGCGATGGGGTAGAGGCCTTCCTAGAGCCTTTTGCCGTCGCTTCCTGCAATTGTTTCCCTTCCGATGAATCAGATGTCGCCTTGTCAATTTTGGTTAGTTGACGGGCGGTAGAAAAGCATCCTCGATGTGTTCGATGCGGAAATTACCGTTGCGTTCGGGGATGACGGAGACAATGTCGAATCGAGTCTCCTTCATGATGTCAAACTGAAAAATGTACTCTTCGGCTGCGCTGACGATGTTTTTGATTTTCCCGTTGGTGATGGCCTCTTTCGGATGTTCGAAGTTGTCTGTGCTGCGTGTCTTCACTTCTACAATGACGAGGTATTCGCCATCTTCTGCCACGATATCCAACTCTTTTTTTCCGGAAACCCAATTCCGATGGCGTATTTTGAATCCTTTCTTTTCCAAGAACTCGGCTGCCAAGTTTTCCCCTTGGTTCCCTAAATCATTGTGTTCTGCCATGTGATTGTTTGTCAAATAAAACAGATATTGATATTTATGCCCCATTGAAATAGTGCTTTACAAATTTAGTCGTTTTGCCGTGAAATCACAAGTGAAAAATACGATGTAAATGAAAATCTTACTATCTTTGTTCGTTATGGTAGTAAAGAAGGACAAGAAAAGCGAGACCCCAAAAACTCGGATCAGAATGACGAGGAGTAATCGGGTTGTTATCTCTTTGAATGACAGAGAGATGGCTTTTATGAATCGTTTTTACAATAAGTATAAGATAACCAACAAGACAAAGTGGATGCGTGAGACATTGATCGTGGCCATACTGAAAAAACTCGAAGCGGATGCCCCTACTTTGTTTAGTGAAGAAGAGATGCGGTAGCCTATGGACGATGCGTATTTTATGAAATTGGCCATAGCTGAGGCCAAATTGGCAGGTCAGAAAGGGGAGGTTCCCATCGGGGCTGTGGTGGTTTGTAAGAATACGGTGATTGCCCGAGCCTATAATTTGGTGGAGACGTTGAATGATGTGACGGCGCACGCCGAGATGCAGGCAATCACGATGGCATCAGACTATCTTGGTGGTAAATATCTTTCAGAGTGTTCTCTCTACGTGACGGTCGAACCTTGCATTATGTGTGCGGGCGCATTGGGTTGGGCTCAGTTGGGACGTCTGGTATATGGCGCACCCGATCCTAAACGGGGTTATGCGGAGTTTGCTCCATTGGCCTTGCATCCGAAATGCGAAGTGGTTTCGGGTGTGCTTGCGGAGGAATGTGCAGAGCTTGTGCGTTCTTTCTTTAAGAAGAAAAGATGATTAAATTGATGCAATTTTGAGGGGATCGCCTCTTCGTGATCCTCGTTGTTGTTTTATGATTTATTGCTATAGGTAAGTTATGGAACTGGACGACATTTTTCAAAAAGCCCGAGTTCATGTTTTCAATATAGGGAAGTTTAAGCGTGGTGCTTCCGTGTTCATCCCGGGAATAGGCATCCTCGTGGGTAGATCGTTCAAGACCGACAAGAATCTCTTGCGTCATGAGTTTGGCCATTACTTGCAGTTCAAGAAGTGGGGTGCATGGATTTTTTTCCGTCACGTGGCGAAGGATAGCTTCTTGAGTTGTTGGCGGTCGCAGCGGAAAAAGTATGTGTGGTACCGCCATTGTGACACATGGACGGAGTGGTCGGCCAACCTTCTTGCATGGGACTATTTCGGCCGTCCTGACGATTGGAATACTTGCGTCTATCCCCTCAAGGTGAATAAGACGCGCCATGGTGCCTCTTTCCCTTCAAAACTGAAACAGCTGGAAGAGGATTTGCCGAAAGCGGAATTGTAGTCTTGGAAGTATTGGATATGTGGAACGCTTAATAATCCAATGGAGCAGGCTAATTTCCCTGGTGATTGCCGAATCTTTTTAAACCGCATAAAAAAATCCGTAGTTCATTGAACTGCGGATTTTTTGTATGAAATAGTGGGGCGTATCAGAACGACCTGAATCCCATGATCTCACGAACCTCGCGGATGGTCTTTCCTGCGCTTTCACGAGCCTTCTCTTTTCCTATTGTCACGGCGTGGCGAAGGATTTCCGGATGAGCGTCGATTTCGCGGATGCGCTCGCGGATAGGCTCTGTTGCTGCGATGATGTCGGCTGCCAACTGCTTTTTCATGTCTCCATAGCGGATCTCGCATTTGTTCCATTGCTCGTCGAAGTAAGCAACGGTTTCAGGTGCGGATACGACCTTCATGATGGTGAACAAGTTCTCGATGCACTCCGGCTTAGGTGAGTTCGGTTCTGTCGGACCTGCGTCGGTCAACGCCTTCTTCACCTTTTTCTCGATGACTTTAGGGTCGTCGTTCAAATAGATGCAGTTGCCTTCCGACTTGCCCATCTTACCGCTACCGTCCAATCCTGGAATCTTGATCATTTGAGTACCATCGCTATAAGCCACAGGCTCTTTGAAGTAGTCGACCTTATAGAAGTTGTTGAATCGTTTGGCGAAGTTTCTCGTCATCTCCAAGTGTTGCTCTTGGTCTTTGCCTACAGGCACCTCATCAGCATTGTGCAAAAGGATGTCGGCTGCCATCAGGGTAGGGTAGGTGAGCAAACCAGCGTTGACGTTCTGTGGTTGCTTGCGGGCTTTGTCCTTGAAAGAAGTTGTCTTTTCCAACTCTCCCAAGTAGGCATGCATGTTGAGCATGAGGTAAAGCTCCACCACCTCGGGCACGTCGCTTTGGATGAATATCGTTGCTTTCTCAGGATCGAGTCCAGCTGCCAAATATTCAGTCAAGACACTCTTGACGTGTGGAAACAAATCGTTGGGATCAGGGTGAGTAGTTAGGGAGTGGTAGTCTGCGATGAAGAAGAAGCATCTGTTGTTCTCTTGCATCCGTATGAAATTGCGAAGGGCTCCGTAGTAGTTGCCCAAATGAAGGTTACCTGTGGAGCGTATGCCGCTGACAACTGTTTTCATTTTTTGTCTTTTATTTGTTAGAACGCTACAAAGATAATAAAAGTTGGATAAAACGTAAGAGGGATTAGGAGAGAGGAGTGTAAAAAATGTTAGAAGTTGGCTGGTGTTTGTGTGCATGGTGCTTGGTAGCCATGGCAGGCGACCCTAATAGAGGCGATACGAAGGTGTCAGACAACTCAAAGGCCCTCCAAGGACATCTGGGATTAAAAAAGCCATCGGAGGAGTGTCCGATGGCTTTGCCGTATGATTTATCATGGCGGTCTGTCAACCGTCATGAATTCAAGCATTTACTTAATGATAACCTTGGTGGATTGGCCTCTAACCGTAATGACAAAAGCACCTTTTGAATCAGGAAGCGTGATGGTGGAATTTCCGTGGCAATCAGTAGTTGCAGATGTCACAACTTTGCCATTCAGGTCACTTACCTGTATGGAGGCATTCGCTTGTGCGTTGTTGATGTGGATGGCTCCGTTTTCCGTGTAAACTTGCAGTGCTTGGTTGCTGATGGTTGGAACTCCAGTGGCATTTTTGGTTGAAACTGCGCGAACGCTATAACCCATATAGCGGTTGTCGCAGCGTAAGGCGATGTTGATACTTTTGGAGAACTCAAGGTCATATGCAGTGAATGAGTCCCAATATAGAGAGGACATCCAATAGTTAGCGCTATTGCCTCCGTAGCTCGACTTCTTGTCTTCTCGGTAACCGGAGGCAGGCAGGAAGATGATGTTGCCGTTAGTTTTTGAGGTGCCTATTCGGCCGGCAATGCCACTACCGTTGAAATCATCCGTCCACTCCCATGTACAGCCCTCTTTCATATCCTTGGCTTCTTTTGCAGTTGGCATCCTCCAGTTATTGCCCCAATTTTTTGTGGCGGCATCATCTTCTGCTTCCAAAGTCGTCTTCTTGTCAACTGTGCCGTAGTCGCTGCTTGAACAATACTTGGTTAGGTCGTACTGGCTACCTTTGCACCATTTGTACGTCTTCCAACTGTAGTCATTTTTCGGCTCGGTTTCGCCCCACGCAAAATGATTGCCGTATTCCTCGGGCTTTGTCGCCCCTACATTGTAAGTCGCCCATTTGACACCGTTGGGCAATCCAAGATCCACAAAATCATACCCACTGATATTTCCGCTAACAGTTTGTGCAGAACATTCCATACCGTGTACTCCCAATCCTAAAAGTAGAACCTTCAATAAAAATTTCATCTCATTATATTTTTAGGTGACCTCTCTAACTTCAAATTTGTAAAAAGCGGATAACCCGTAGAGGTCATTATACAAGCTACCAGCTTTGGCGGTGCAAAGTTAATAATAGAGATCGGAATCTGTTGAAGTTCTAAAAGATAAATTTATTGGGTCTCAATCGGCGATTTGCTTTTAACTAAAGAGACAAATTCTCGTTTGTTTATGATTCTTGTAGGTATTTTAGAGACCTTCAGCTGAATGTTCCGAAGGAGGGCGGAACATTCCAATGCTCTTGCGATGCGTTCTACCCTAATGTCAAATCGTTCCGTGACTCGTTGCACGACTATCAGCCTTGTCTGTTGGATGAAGAGGGAAAGCCTGTGCGAATAGTGAAACGTTGCATCGATCAGGAAGCCGTACCTGTTGTCTCTGAGGATAGCGTTGTCGATTCGAAGGACATTTTCGTGGATTGGATCAAGGTGAAGTCACAAACGGATAATAACATCTTCGTCACCGTCGAACCGAACAAAGGTTCCAACCGCTCCATTTGGATTGCTATTGTGGACAAGAATTCGCTTTATGGATATATCCAAGTCATCCAAGAAGGCGAGTAAGGGTGCGATTGAGTCGCACCCTTATGCTTAATAGTCATGGCATTTTGATAAATGAGCCTGTCTTGAGTTTTGATCCATTATTTTACAACACATTTTTCAACACCCGCGTTTGTCTTAATTATAACGATTTTATTTGTGCCGATATTTACGAAACTCTTTTCCTTTGCTTTCAGCGAAATGGTATTATGAATTGGTTGACCAACGACATTATAGATGCGAATTTCCGTATCGACCTCTGATGCAAGATATAATATGCCATCCTCGATGTGAAATGTGAAGAGTTGATCGTTTAGCTCATCATTCGTGCTTTGAAATAGACTCTCATATTTCTCTATGCACAATCCGACGGCACACCATGCGTCGAATACGGATTTCTGTTCTGGTGAAGATTCTCCGTATAAGTCTTTGGCTGCTGCCATGGAACCCTCTACTGCATCTTCGTAGGTGGCTTGTGGTGTCAAGTAGAATGTCAAGTTGCGATAGGCTATTTTTGCGGCCTTTTCGATACCGATTCCTGTCACGACATATTCCTCGTTGTTGTCGTTCGTTCCGTGTCCTCCTACCGAAAGCAAGTAAAACCAATAGTTTTGTACTCCAGAATTGGTGTGGACACCGCCATGGTCATTTGCTAAGTCTTCTGTGTCTGACCAATATTCACCCTTGTACGTGTCTGGTTGCTGATCCATCCCTTCTGTGTTTTTCGGATTGGATAAGTCTCTTAAATTTGAATGGGTTAGAGACACACTTTCTCCGATTGTCCAGTTCGCCTCTTCTCCTAATGTGTAAAATTCGACAGCAGTCCCAAATATATCTGAAAAAGATTCGTTTAGAGCTCCTGATTCTCCTTGGTATTCTAATCCTCCATTTCCGTTGAAATTTGTTACCATGTGTGTGTATTCGTGTGCCATGATATCCAAAGAAACGAGGGGTCCGAAGGTCGTAAAATCTCCAAGCCCATAGAGCATGCAACCTGTTCCATTTTTGTCATAGGTGGCATATGCGTTAGGATAAAAATGAGTCCCATGTTCTGAGTATGGGTCGACAAATTGATACGTGATTGTGGGTAAATTTTGGTATCCTATTCTTCCTAAAACGTCATAATAGTAACTCAATGTTTTCTCCATTCCCCAATGAACATCAATGGCAGGGTTGGCTATGATTGTGTACTCTCCTGATGTTTTGGAATTTGACCATGAGTGTGTTCCTGGTTCTATGTCGTTGATTGTCACAGAACCCCCGTAGTCATCACTACCTACTGGATCATAGTCGTAAATCTTTATTGTCGTTCCTTCTCCGACTAGAATAGTGGAAGCGATATTTATATCAAAAGTGAAAATTATAGGAGGGTCGATGTCGTCATAATGCTCTTTGCTTTCGTATAGTTTGTTGCCCAATGCGTCCTCTATTACAATGTATAGGTCAGGCTTTGTGTCAGAAAGAGATGAATACCACCAATCTTTCGATGCGTTTGTTATTGTGACAGATAGTAGCATTCCTCCCATTCTAGGGGATGCGTATTTATACAGCATACAATCATCTCGATACTTCAACACTTCTTCTAGCTTGTTTTCGTTGTTGCCTGCATAGTAGGTTTCAACGAGTGGGTTTTTTAAACTATAAACGTTATCTGTTAAATCGCAAGTCATTTCTTGCCATCCATGATACCATGTGTATCCGCTGGCAGTGACATTTGCATTGTATAAGGTTGATAATGTTTTCAAAGTGTCACCAGTCTTCGTATCGATAAAATCGATTTTGTGATTTTCAAAGTCCTCTTTTCTGAAGCACGTTCGAAAAGTTTTCCTTCCGTTTCGTTCAAAGGGGACAATTGTAGTTTCCTGCATTTCTGAGTTTGCAGATTTCAACACAAATGGTTCGGAACAGACTTCAATCTCATCAGCATTTCTCATGATTACACCGTTGATGGTTTCAACAATGTTGTTTTTGGAATGAATCAGTATAATACTTCCATTTATCGGAATTCCTTTGTATAGCTGTTGGTAAGATTGGTGTTGCATCCCTATCTCGTCTTTCTCTTTTTGTATCTCTTTGAAGCTTGTGTTTCCATCAATGTCTAACCATTGATATAGGGAGTCTAATATATTAGTCGTGGATATATCATTCCCCTTCAAATTGAAGAAGAAATGGCCATCTTGCTCGTTGGGAAGAGCGTTTGTAAACGATGCAAGAAAGAGAAAGAAAGTAATTTTGATTTTCATGATGTCAATTTTTTTTAATGTTGCAGGAAATGTGTAATTAGGGAAATTAAGGTACTGCAGTTTGGAGCCTTGTGGGGCTTGATGCTACGCTTGAATATCCCTTTATTTCGGTTTGGCTTCTGCTTGTCGTTTAACCTAAATGGTATGGCTATGGAAACCTTAGGAAATCGAGATAAATAGCTCTATGTTTCAGAATCGGGCATGCATGGCTCGTTTTATGCGCATTGTTAATACAAAATTGGCATCGAAGATAATTCTTTTAGATTGCTGATGGAAATGACCCTGCCCCATCTGGCAATTTGTAAAAGATAATCACGATGCCTGTGTTTTGTATTGATTTTAGAGAGAGTTTAATCTTTGTAGATAGGGAATGCAATATTTAAGCCGGCAACTGCACCTCCGTCAGTACCGCCTTCCAAAAGAAGCAATACGTGCTTCCATCCATAGCCTACTTTTAGTTTTGATACAAGGCTGTTTGTGATATTGCTTTCCATGTCAATGTCGTAGTCATCTCCATCTACGGATGCGGAACTCCATAACTTATATCCTACTGTTGCTCCCCATGTGAGGCCATTGTCATGTCTGGCTAATGCATTGGCTCCAAAGGAATAAGAAGAGAGCGTACATGATACATCTTCATGTTTGAACTTCGTGGAAAAAATGTAGGCATCTTCACAGACATATGCACCTACAAAAACATTGGCGTTTAATTCTTCACTGTGTTCTTTGACGCCGATTGTTGCTCCGACCCCGAGATGAAAGGCACTCTCTTTTGTCCCCATTCCAAAATCAGGTGTTTGAGCCCACCCTGTGGATAATTCAGGAATGGCTGCGAATCTTACTTGTGAATTGGCGGAAAAAAGGAAAGAACAGCAACATAGTGTGGATAGAAATAGTCTTTTCCCCATAATTGTTTGTGTTGTGGGTTGACTCCTGACCCATGTTTGATTTAGATGAACCCCATACAAAACAAAGAGCGCAGGAGTCAAAACTAAAGTTCATCCAGCAATTCAAGGTCTTCGCTACCGTAACAACCTGTCTGAACATTAGTGAATCCTACGCTATCGTTTAATATCCATAAAGAGACCGTCCAAATATGAAATGTTGGACAGCCTCTATAGATAAAATCAAATCACATAGTCATCTACTGTGTTTCCGTTTGGGGTTGTTGTCAAAAGTTGCGAAGTTTTGAATTGCCCGAACAAAACGTTAGTAAACGCCTTTGTTTATGTATTGTTTTACATGATGCAAATATAATCTTTTTTTATTTTTTTTAATGGTGTGATCATGAAATAAATCCTTCCTTCTAAATCCCTTTCTGCGGTTTTCTGCTGATACAACAGCATTCTTCCTCTTGTTTTTTGTGCGTACAATTAATATATTGACATAAAGAAACATCTTCGTTTTAATTTTTTTGTAACTTTGTCCCCATAAGGTTAATTAGTCTGTTCGCGTATGTCATATAAAGTTTTGGTGTTAGATATAGACGGAACACTCACGAATTCGAAAAAACAGATATCCCCTGCTACAAAAAGAGCTTTGCTTGGTGCGCAAAAGAAGGGAGTGAAGGTCGTTTTGGCTTCGGGCCGTCCTACTCAAGGCATTAAGCCTTTGGCTGATGAATTGGAATTGGACCGTTTCGGTGGCTACGTCCTCTCTTTCAATGGTGCCGTGGTGACCAATTATGAGACGAAGGAGGTGATTTACCGCAAGGAGCTTCCCATGGAGGAGGTCTCTTCGCTCTACCAGTCTTCCCGCAAATATGGTCTTCCCATCGTTTCGTATCAGGGCGATTCTATCGTCTCGGAGATTGTGGATGACGAATATGTGGAGATCGAGGCTCGTATCAACCAGATGCCTGTCGTCAAGGTGGACAACTTCGTGGAGACGATCAAGGATCCTGTCCCTAAGTGCCTGATGGTGGGCGAGGGCAACTATTTGGCCACGGTCGAGAAGGAGGTCAATGAGGCTTTCGGCGATCGCCTGAATGTCTATCGTTCGGAACCTTTCTTCTTGGAGATTATGCCACAAAACATCGATAAGGCTTACTCTTTGGGCAAGTTGCTCGATTATCTTGGACTGAGCAAGGACGAGATGATTGCTTGTGGCGACGGCTTCAACGATTTGTCCATGATCAAATATGCAGGCTTGGGTGTCGCTATGGGTAATGCCCAACCTATCGTGAAGGAGTCAGCTGACTATGTGACGTTGACCAACGACGAGGATGGTGTGGCTTCTGTTGTCAATGAGTTCATTTTCAATTGATTCTAACTTTTAACTCTTAATTTTTAACTTAAGTATGTTGCGTTTTTTCCGTCTCTATGGTTTGTCCTGGGTGGTGGGTATTACTATTTTTTATGTCTGCATAGCGCGGACGTTGCCGGTTGATCACGTTCCTTCGTTTGAGGGAATGGACAAGCTCGTCCACTGTCTCATGTATCTGGCATTTGCCGTTGCACTCTGTATCGACCACTATCGGGCGGGGGTGCCTTTCCTCTCTAAAAGGATGATTATCATGGCAGTTGCCTTCCCAATCCTTTATGGAGGATTGATCGAGATATTGCAGGAAAATTTCTTCCCACCTCGTACGGGCGAATGGATGGATTGGTTGGCCGATTCTTTGGGGGCAGTTGTCGGTTATCTCTTGTCAAAGAGTCTCGTGCCCCGTTATGTGAAACCATGGTAATATGTATAGAATGAAGATTTTTATCCCTTTTTGTCTTTTCTTCATGACCTTTTTCTCCCTCTCTGCTAAGACGGATGGAAAGGATGTGTTGAAAGAATTGATTAACAATGCGCATGGTGGTGTGGAAGTCCACGATGTGGACGGCCGTCAGAGTTATACGGGCTATGTGGGAACGGGCTACCGTTTCTATTTGGACGACAAGAAGAAGTTGTTCATCTATCCCGGAATTGATTTCAAGTGGGGTGAGTATCGTGCCGAGGGCGGAAGCTTCAAATCCACTTCCGTTGCCATCCCTATCACGGTGGGCTACGACCTCTTTAATAATGATATTATCGGCATGAACCTTTATGGCGGTGTCACCTTTGAGCAATTCTTCTCCGTGACGGACCAAAAAACGGATGCTGAGGTGAACCGAAGCCAAGCCGGCTTGACGGGCGGAACTTCCATCCGTCTGCTCAATAAGATCTCCATCAATGCCAGCTACTATTATGGCTTGACGACCTTGTTCAACGATGGAAACGGACGTACTTCGTCCTACAACTTCTCCATCAACTTCTGATGCTACGGTAGAAATTGGAGAGTCCCAGTGGACTATACGACATAAAAAAATCCCTGCACTTCGGTGCGGGGATTTTTGTTTTTTCGTAGTCTGTTGCGATGGATCATCCAACGGCTCCTACGAACATGGGACGGACTCCTTCTGCCGTATTTGCTTCTTCTGTATCAATGGTCAAGTAGAAGGATCGGCCATCTTTTAGCTTGATGAGGAAGGTCGCAGAAGGCGTTTCCGTACAGTTTGTGCTGGAGACATCGATGCTGGTGATTTCATTCAACGAAGAAGGAACGTAGAAATTCTCGCTGCCGTCCTCTCCGATGATGGTGCCTGCCAAGAGCTCTAAGAAGAACTGGTTGGTTCTGCCTTCTAAGAAACCGTCGTGTTGTTCCCTTACGTAGTTGGGGTCGAGATAGGTCATGGCCTTCTGCAAGTCGCCTGACATGACAGCCTTGGCGAACCCGTTTGCGAGATTCTCCATGTATTCGGAGCAATTATCCGTTGCCGTTTGGCTGAACTCGCTGGTCGCGTTCTCTGAGGAACCGTTGTTTGCCGGCTTGTTGGTGCAAGCACATACGGCAAAGAGGGAAAGAATGTAAAAAAATTTTTTCATGATAGTTACTTTTTGATTATGCTAAAATAAGAACAAAAATCCAAGATCTCCTACGAACAAGGGGCGGTATCCTTCTTCCGTCTTTACTGCTTCTGTCTCAAGGGTCCTGTAGTAGGACCGGCCATCTTTTAGTTTGATGTGAAAGGTCGCAGAAGGCTCCAACTTAATACAGTCCGTGTTGATGTCATCGATGCTGGCGATTTCATCCAACGAAGCAGGGACATAGAATTGCTCCTTGCCGTCTTGGTCGGTGATGGTGCCTATCAAGAGTTCTCTGAAGAACTGGTCGGTTCGACCTTCTAAGATGCCGTCGTGTTGTTCCTTGATGTAGTTAGGAGAGAGATAGGTCATGGCCTTCTGCAAGTCTCCTGCCATGACAGCTTTGGCGAACCCGTTTGCAAGACTTTCCATGTATTCGGAGCAATTTTCTATGATGGAGGCTGTAAGCCCTAAGGAACGATCGGTTGCTGGCTTGTTGGTGCAAGCGCATACGGCAAGGAGGGAAAGTATGTAAAAAATTTTTTTCATGATAGTCACTTTTTGCTTATGCTATTAGCAAATATAGTGAGATTTTGGCGATTTCCAATCAGTGTTAAGGAAGAGAAAAGAGAGGCAGAAGATCTTTTGGTGTCAAATCTCTACACACTTTTGGCTGGAAGCCAACCCTATTAGAAACCGGGTACGAAGTGCCCGGTGGCCATGACAGGCGACCGCGTGGCAGGAAGCCACCCCTAATACATGTATAATACGAAGGCTTCCAGCCTTTCCCTCGTCTTGCCATACACCGACAGCACCTATCGGTGCAATCGGTTACTAATAGGATAGGCTTCCAGCCTATGGGGAAAGATGCGCCTCTCAGATCAAAGATTTTCCAAGGAGGTTCTGAATTATATTTAAAGATTCTACGGGTTTTAAATGAAAAAGCCGTGCGGACTGCAAGGAACCCTCTGTTTAAATGTTGTTGCCGAGGGCTTGGACGATGTCTTCGTACAAGTCGTTGACGGATTCCATGCCGATGCTCAGTCGAATGGTGTTGTCCCGTACGTTCATGGCTCTTCGTTGCGATCCTGCGAAGGCTCCGAAGATGGTGGACGCAGGATGGATGGCCAATGATTTGCTGTCGAAGAGGTTTGTGGCACGGCTGATGAGTTGGAGGTGGTCGATGAATTCATAGCATTTCTGCTTGTCCTCCAAGTCGATGGTCAGCATTGCTCCAAAGGTGCCGCCAAACTGAGCTTTCGCCAATTCGTGGAAAGGGTTGTCTTCTAGTCCCACGTAGTTCACATCTTGGATGCCTGGCGTCTCTTTCAGCCGTTTGGCCAATTCAAGAGCGTTGTCTGCCTGCACTTTGTAGCGGAGGTCCACCGTCTCCAATCCGAGCGTCTGCATGAAGGCCACTTGCGGCGTCATGTAGCTACCGAGGTTGTAGAGCAGTTCGAACTTTAAACTGCGGTAGAGTTGCGGAAAGTTCCCGTAGTCGATTACCAATCCGCCCAAGGAACTGGCGCTGCCCGAAATGTATTTGGTGCTGGAGAGGACTTCTATGTCGACGCCCAATTCGGAGGCGCTGAACTGTGTGAAAGGAATGATGGTGGTGTCGGCTATGAGCGGAATCTTCTTCTCGCGGGTGATGGCGGATAGGCTTCGGATGTCGGCCACCTCCATTTGTGGATTGGTGATGATTTCCAAGAAGACGAAGGCGGTGTTCTCGTCGATGGCGGAAGTGACCGCTTCAGGATCAAGCAGGTCGACGAACCTTGTCTCCACGCCGAAACGTCCGAGGGTGTTTTTGAGCAACGAGACCGTGTTGCCGAAGAGGTGGGCGGAGGTCACGATGTTTTTCCCGCTGGCGGTCAAGGCTATCATGGCGTTGCTTATGGCGGCCATGCCCGAATTGAAGGCGAAGACGTTTTTCGCTCCGCTGAGTTGCTTCACCCGTTCCTCGAAGAAAGAGACGGTGGGGTTGGCCACGCGTGAATAGGTGGGTGCGTCCGACCTTCCGACGAAGGCGTCTGCCATGGCTTTCGCTGAAGGAAAACCGAAGGCTGCCGAATGGTAGATGGGCATGTTTAGCCCTCCGAAAGAATCCTCTTTCCCTATATTTGTGTGTACTTTTTTTGTCTCCTTTTCCATAAACCTCTGCTCTATTAATTGTCCTAAATTTTTGCGGAATATGTTGATTAGCGGCTCGCTTTCCCTGCTCCTTTCTCCGGGAAAAGAGAATGTCTTGGAAAAATATATCTCATTATTAAGACACTAAAGAACGAATCCTTTGCAAAGGTACATAAGATTTTTAAACCCTCCAAAATGGTAGGTTAATATTTTGAATATTGTCGATTTGTTTGTTTTTTATGCTGATATTTGCCTTGTATTTTAATGATTTGTAGTTTTTATTGTGTAAAACAATCAATTTTTAACTTAAAATAAAACCTACTGATTGGGTGTATAAAATAAAAAATGTATATATTTGCATCGCCATTTTGCCTAAGTGGATTGTGACATCTTGGGCAAAAGTGGATTCAATGGTAAAGAAGGGGGTACAATGGCAAGTATAGCTAACGACATAACAGAGTTGATTGGTAAGACTCCTCTATTGGAACTTACAAGGGTTGAAAAGGATAAGAAGACCAAGGCGTCCATCGTGGCGAAGCTTGAATTCTTGAATCCGGGAAGGAGCGTGAAAGACCGTGTGGGTCTGAAACTTATTGAGGATGCAGAGAAGAAGGGTCTGATAGGGAAGAACACGGTGATTATTGAACCGACCAGCGGAAACACGGGTATCGGTTTGGCTATCGTCTCCGCAACAAGAGGTTATCGTTTGATACTTACCATGCCCGATTCGATGAGCCTTGAACGTCGGGCTTTATTGAAGGCGTTGGGGGCAGAATTGGTCCTTACACCGGCCTACGAGGGTATGCCAGGTTCCATCCGAAAGGCGCATGAGTTGGCAGAGGAGATAGGCAATGCCTTCATCCCTCAACAGTTCGAGAACTTTGCCAATCCGGAGGCGCATATCGCAACGACCGCCAAGGAGATTATTGAGGATACGGACGGAAAAGTGGATATCTTTATCGCAGGTGTCGGCACAGGTGGCACCATCTCGGGTGTCGGCGTGGCTTTGAAAGAGTATAATCCAAACATCAAAGTGATTGCGGTTGAGCCTTTGGGTAGTGCAGTCTTGTCTGGATATAAGGCGGGTCCCCATAAATTGCAGGGCATCGGTGCGGGTTTCATCCCGAAGATTCTCAACACGCGTATCTATGACGAGATTTTTCGTGTGAAGGACGATGATGCTTTTGAGACGTCACGTTATTTGGCACGTCAAGAGGGTATCTTGGTCGGTATTTCATCGGGTGCGGCGTTGCATGCGGCTATCGAAGTGGCTCAGCGTCCTGAGAATCGAGATAAGCGGATTGTGGTTCTTTTGCCGGATTCTGGCGAACGTTATTTGTCCACCACATTGTTCGGTAAGTAATAAAAACATAAGATATGGCAGTTATCATAGTAAACGGAGAAAAGCAGGAGATCAATCTTCCGATTACAGTTTCGGAGTTGATCAAACAGAATAATGTGGCACAACCCGAGTTGGTGAGTGTGCAGGTGAATGAGGAGTTCGTGGACAGAAACAATTTTGACACGACGGAAATTAAGGAGGGCGATAGCGTCGATTTCCTCTATTTCATGGGTGGCGGCTCCCGCTGAAAGTGGGTTTGAAAAGCTGTCTAAAACGCTTAGTTATAAATCTTTAATTCAAAATTTGGTATGTTCGATTTTTCAGAAGAAGAATTAACTCGATATTCACGTCACATCTTGTTGAAGGATGTAGGCGTAGAGGGTCAGGAGAAGATCAGGCAGGCGAAAGTCTTGGTGGTCGGCGCTGGAGGATTGGGCGCTCCTGTCTCCATGTATTTGGCGGCAGCGGGAGTCGGCACGATCGGAATCGTGGATGGCGACGTGGTCGATTTGAGCAATCTGCAGCGACAGATCATCCATACCACGGCCGATGTGGACAAGCCTAAGGTGGAGTCGGCTAAAGAGACGATGCAAGCCATCAACCCTCATGTGAATGTGGTGACGTATCAAGATTTCCTTCGTGCGGACAATGCAAAAGACATCGTGAGCGACTACGATTTTATCGTGGACGGAACGGATAATTTCCCTGTGAAATTCTTGATCAACGATGCTTGTGTGATGGCGGGCAAACCATTTAGCCATGGCGGTATCTTGCGCTTTGAGGGACAGACCTTTACGCATATCCCTGGCCATACGTGCTACCGTTGCATCTTCAAAACTCCGCCTCCTGCCAATGCCGTTCCGACTTGCTCTCAAGCGGGTGTCTTGGGTGCCATTGCGGGAATGTTGGGTACGATCCAAGCGGCTGAGACGCTCAAGTATATCACGGGCGTGGGTGAGTTGTTGGTGGATAAGCTATTGACTTTCAATGCAAAGACGATGGATTTCCGAAAGATAAACGTGAAACGTCACGATGCTTGTCCGATCTGTGGCAAGAATCCGACTGTGACGGAGTTAATCGATTACGAACAAGGTACTTGTGACCTTGCTTCTCACCAAAAATAAGTTGGCTATGGCGGATAAAAAGAAACTCTCATTGATCGCATTTTCTGGCGAGTTCGATAAGTTGACGGCTGTTTTTACCCTTGCTACGGGTGCGGCGGCCGTGGGCTACGAGGTGAACATCTTCTTTACCTTCTGGGGCTTGGATGCCATCAAAAAGAAGAAGGGACGTTCCTTCGTCGGTGGTAATTGGCTTACGAAGTTGTTCGGATTCATGATGGGTGGATTGAGTGCCACTCCGACGAGCCGTTTCAATTTCTTCGGTATAGGCCCTAAGATTTTCCGCTCGCTCATGAAAAAGAACAATGTGGCGACGTTGGAAGAGTTGGTGGATGCCGCCAATGCCCTCGGTGTGAATCTCTATGCTTGCGAAATGGCTATGCACGTTTTAGGCCTTGAACAGAAGGATTTCATCCATGAGGTGAAGGACACGCTTGGCGTGGCGACCTTCTTGGAGATCTCGGAGGGAGGACGGACCCTATTCATTTAGCCGTCTCCGCTTCCCCTGAAAGAGTGCATTGCATCTCTCATACGTAAGTTTTTGAATATGTTCGTGTTACTTCAGGTTGAGGCCTGAGGGTCTCCTTTCTATGCCTTTTTTGAGGTGCAGGAATGCAAAACGGAAAGGATTTTCGCCCAATTAAATACGCTCATAAATAATATCAAATATTAATTCTTAATTATTAACTCTTAGCTTTTTATATGGCAGTCCATACATTAGACATTACGAAGGAGCATTGTCCGATGACATTCGTGAAGACGAAGCTCAAGTTGGCACAGATCCCGGAGGGTGATGTGTTGGAGGTTCTGCTTACGGAAGGGGAGCCTCTCAATAATGTACCTCGTTCGGCAACCGAGCAAGGCTACAAGGTGTTAAGCATTGATCATGTGGAGGGCAACGTCCACAAAGTACTTATTCAGAAATAGATGGAGATAACAATAACAGAAGAGGCTTATCAGTCGCTCTTGCAGCAGGCGAAGAAAGATGCTCCTGTCGAGTCGTGTGGCTACTTGCTCGGTCCGGATAAGCATACCGTTACGGTAAACTATCCGATGACGAATGTGGACCATTCGGAGGAGCATTTCAGTTTCGATCCCAAGGAGCAGTTCGCAGCGATGAAGTATGCCCGTCAGCAAGGCTTGGTGATTGTGGGTAATTGGCACAGCCATCCCGCTTCGCCTTCTCGTCCATCCGAAGAGGATAAACGGTTGGCGTTCGATCCTAATATCCTATATTTCATCCTCTCTTTGGCAGGCGTGGAGCCTGTCTTTAACGTCTTTTCAATTGTGGACGGAGTGGTGAAGGAACGTGAGAATTTGAGATAATCGGTTGGTTTTTACCCGCTACCATTCAAGAGACGATAAACTTGGGGGTGATTCTTTGTAACCCCATTTTCCCATAGTAAAGTATAAAGTTGTTTAATAAAAAAATCAGTAGAAAATCATGGCAGATAGTAACATTCAACGCAGTATCACAACTGCAACAGCTCGTAAATTAGCGAATACCACCAAGACCCCTCCTCAGATGGGTTCCATCACCCCGAGGTTGCTTTTGAAATTGCTCCCTTGGACGCAGGTGGAAAGCGGTACTTACCGTGTCAACCGCACGAAGGTGGAGTTGAAGAAGGCCGATAGGATCGCTATCCAATATTTTGATGGTGTGGCTAGCTTTACGGCTAAGGATTTGCGCCAGATTCCGCTCTTCGCAAACATCGATCAAGAGATTGTGGCTGATTTGGCCCGCAATTTCGTCCCTGTGGAGGTGACTCGTGGCGAGAACTTGATCACACAAGGCAAGGACAAGCAAAAATTCTTTATCGTGGCAAGCGGCCAAGCTGAGGTGATCAGCACGGGTCTCCACGGTGAGGAACTTCGTATCGCTTTGTTGGGCGCCGGCGAGTATTTCGGTGAGGCTGATTTGTTGAGCGCAGCCGATTCAACGGTTTCCGTTCGCTCTTTGACCAACTCTGTTTTCCTTCAGTTGGAAACGCCTGTCCTTGAAAAACTTATCAAGGAGAAGCCAAACTTCCGCGAGCAGTTCAACAACGCTGTTGACGACCACTTGCGTTTGAAGGCAACCGTAAACGACCATGGCGAAAAGCACATCGACTTGGTGAGCGGCCACGAGGAGGATAACATCATCCCTGAGACTTACATTGACTACGATGAGAACCCTACGGAGTACTCTCTCAATACATTGCAGACGGTGGTTCGTGTCCATACCCGTGTGAGCGACCTTTACAATGCCCCTTACAACCAATTGGAGCAACAGTTGCGTCTCTCTATCGAGAGCATCAAGGAGCGTCAGGAGTGGGAGCTTATCAACAACAAGAAGTTCGGTCTCTTGGCTCAGGCAGCTCCTGGCTACAAGATTAGTGCCCGTTATGGTACGCCAACTCCAGACGATTTGGATGAACTTCTTTCTCTCGTATGGAAGGAGCCTGCATTCTTTATCGCACACCCTCGTGCCATCGCTGCTTTCGAACGTGAGTGTACATGGCGTGGTGTTCCTCCTGTCTCTATCGACTTGTTCGGTACGAAGGTCATCACATGGCGTGGTGTGCCTATCATCCCTTCTGACAAGGTGGAGATTAAGGGTCAGTACTTGACTAACCGTGGCGTAGGTACCACAGACATCATTCTTGTCCGTACAGGTGAGAAGGAACAGGGCGTTGTCGGTCTTCATCAGGCTGGTATCCCTGGCGAGATTGCTCCGTCATTGTCTGCTCGTCTCATGGGTCTCGACCAATACGGTGTGGCAAGCTACTTGTTGACCAAGTACTTCAGTTTGGCAAGCTTGACAGATGACGCTATTGCTGTCCTCGAAAATGTGGAGGTCGGCTATTATCATGATTATCAACACAGAAACCAAATTGAGAAATAATGTACGGTAACGAATTAGATAATTTTCGTCCAGACATTCCGGATTTGGGGCAGATCCCTCAATTCAGGTTGGACAGCGATGTGCCGGTACCCGATGAAAATCCGTTACCGACACAGACAGAGCCTGACTTGAATTTGGAGGCGTTCCGTTTGCCGGAGCTTCCCTTGTCCGGAGATCTTTCGGCGACCGATACTGCACTCTTCAAGAGCGTGGTGGAGAAGTATTTCTCCGAGGACCTTCAGGCCTATGAGGCTCCTTCCCATGCCGTGCCGTCGAATGACGATGTCAAGCCGGACAAGAAGCAGTGCCTGTTGAAGGACAATGGCTTCGGTGTCGGGATTCCCGAGACGGAACTGGTCCGTAACTTGCACTATGAGGAGGTGGACACCATCGACCAGACGGAGGTTCGCAAGCAGTTCCCTATCCTTGACCAGAAGGTCAACGGCAAGGACTTGGTTTGGTTCGACAATGGAGCTTCGACGCAAAAACCGTTGCGTGTGATTGATGGCATCAGCCATTTCTACAAGACGGACTACTCGAATATCCATCGAGGCGCTCATACGCTTGCGGCAAGGTCTACCGACCAATACGAGGGCGCCCGTGAGAAAGTGGCTCGCTTCATCAACGCGCCAACCACCGACAATATTGTCTTTGTGCGTGGTACGACGGAGGGCATCAACTTGATCGCCCAGACGTTCGGTCGCAAGTATCTCTTGGAGAACGACAACGTCATCGTTTCGACCCTCGACCATCATGCCAATATCGTGCCTTGGCAGCAAGTCTGCAAGGAGCGCAAGGCTGAACTTCGCGCCATCCCTGTGGATAAGAACGGCGACTTGATTTTGCCTGAATTGGAGCGTTTGATTACGCCACGCACCAAGTTCATCTCGGTGGGCCATGTCAACAATACGTTTGGTACCATCAACGATGTGAAGACCATTATCAAGATTGCCCACTCCCACAATATCCCTGTGTTGATTGACGGGGCGCAGTCTGTGGCTCACACCAAGATTGATGTGCAAGAGATGGATTGCGATTTCTTTGTCTTTTCAGGGCATAAGATCTATGGACCTTCGGGCATAGGTGTGGTTTATGGAAAGAAAGCGGCTTTGGAAATGCTTCCGCCATGGCAGGGAGGAGGCAATATGATCAAGGATGTCACGATAGAGAAGACGGAGTTTAACGAGCCTCCTGCACGTTTTGAGGCAGGAACGCCTAACATTGCCGATGCCATCGGTCTAGGTTATGCGCTTGATTTCGTGAACAGTGTCGGCATCCATAGCATCGAGCGTCATGAACATGACTTGACGGAGTATGCCCGCCAACAGATTGCGTTGGTTCCAGGTGTCACTTTGATCGGAAATCCTCGCAACCGGGTGAGTGTGGTGTCGTTCGACATTCCAGGCATCCCTGCGCCTCAGGTGGGACAGTTGCTCGACAAGGAGGGAATCGCTGTGCGTGCGGGGCATCACTGCGCACAGCCCGCTTTGCGTGCTTTGGGCTATGAGATGTCCGTCCGTCCAACCTTTGCCGTCTATAATACGCGCGAGGAGGTAGACCGCTTGGTGGTGGCTCTCCGGAAGATTGTGGGCAATACGAAGTAGATTACCTCTATAGCAAGAGCGAATGGATAAGAAAGAGGCGTTGACGAGAAATATCCTTCTTTTGGCCGATGTGTCGGAGAAGGAGAAGAAAATGCAGACGGAAGGGAAGCGATTGCCTTCCGTCGATGCATTGAAACGTGTGATTGAGCTGTTGAAGCAGATCTTCTTCCCTGGCTTTTTCGGGGCGGAGATTGACAACCATGAGAGTCGGCTCTATCGGGTCGGCATCAATATGGAGTTGCTTACGAAGGAGTTGAGTGAGCAGATCAGTTTGAGTTTCAATAGCTTCAATGGAGGAAAGAGCCAAGAGGAGGTGGACGAGATCACCATCCAGTTCTTGGACGCTCTGCCTGAGATTAAGCGGGTGCTCTATACGGACATAGAGGCCATGTTCGATTCGGATCCAGCCGTGACGGCTTACAGCGAAATCATCTTCTGCTATCCGATTGTGCAGGTGATGGTGCATTACCGTGTGGCGCATGCCTTGCTGAAGTTGAAAGTGCCGGTCCTCCCTCGAATCATCTCGGAGATGGCCCACTCGGCGACGGGTATAGACATCCATCCGGGAGCAGAGATTGGAGAATATTTCTCCATCGACCATGGCACGGGAGTCGTCATAGGCGAGACGTGTATCATAGGCAACCATGTTACCCTCTATCAGGGTGTTACGTTGGGGGCGAAAAAATTCACCTACAACGATAATGGCCAAATTGTGAATACCCCTCGTCATCCGATTATCGAGGATAATGTGACGATCTACTCCAACTCTTCGGTGTTGGGGCGCATCACCATCGGCCATGATACGGTGGTGGGCGGAAATATTTGGCTCACGGAGAGCGTGAAGCCTTATTCTCGAATCGTTCAGCAGAAAGCTATAGCAGAGACCTTTTTAGATGGTGCGGGAGTTTGATCTCCTGCACTTTTTTTTGATGGGTAGCCTGCTTATAGAGAGAAGAATTTTGTCTGATAGTTTTTGTGCAAAATTTGCACATACTGAATCCAACTGTAATTTGCCTGAAGATCTCTTTTCATGTTGTGAAAAACTGTTTGATTGTTCAAAGGTGCAAATTTTTGGGGAGAACTATGGATGTCATTTCTTTCTTGCCACATATTTTTGAAGGGGGGAGTGTGTCGGAATAAGCTAATAACTTTTATCAGAAGCTGTTGTTCGGGATTTCCGAACGACTGAATTTTCATCTAATTCACCTTCTTTAAAGATCTGCTTAATCCTTATGGTCTTCATATTCGCAAAAATAAGAATTGGCAATATAGATGAAGATGGCACTAATCCGTAACAATTTTCCAATAGCCGTTCCTTTTGCCGTTCACTCTACGTAGAATGTTCCTCTCTTGTAATGCTATGGTAATTGATTTGACAGTTCGCTCTGATTTTCTGATTTCAACAGCAATCTCCTTTTGGGTAGCAGATGGATTCTTTTGCACTATACGAAGTAGTGCGATTTCGTCCAAAGTGCAAAAATTACACTTTGGAGGTAATTCTTCGTCATTTTTTGCACTTTGAACTTCGTTTTTTGCACTTTGGAAGAGGTTCCTGTCTTTCACTTTGTCCCAATCAACGTGCAAAATCCTGTTTCTAAGGTCATGTTCTTCCCCACGCCTCTTCCGTCCGGTCATTCTCGATGGTCTTACGCCCAGAAGCAGACTTGTAATACGAGTCTATAAGTTGTTTGGCTTCATCGATACTGATATCACCCTCGATATGCCGTTTTGCGGTATCAAACAGATATTCAGAAGTTTGAAGTCTATCGACTTGCTGAAGGCCAATAGCGACTCATAAATGTGTTGTGTATTGCCAGACAAAGAAGTCTTGGTGTCTTAGTTAGTCTTCTTTGACTGCCAGCTTCTCAAGATTTTCGATATTTGTGTCTATAAATGAATAACTTATCATTCCTGACGTGTCAATCTGTATAAATTCCTCTGACAACCTATGGTGTATATGCAGGTGGAACGCTAATCGAATATCATCAGAATGAATTTCGTCAGGTGTAAACTCTTTTGCTTCGCTACCTTTGATAGTACGGATTTTTGTGATTTCATATACGTCACGAATTCCTTTCCCTTTAAAGTAGGGAATAAAAAAGTGAAGGTCGTGAAGCGCAATGGTTGATGGGAAGTTAGGACCTGTGTAATATATGTCAGCCTCCCCCTTGTCAAAGTTCTCATTATAATTTTTCCTTGTGCTTGGAGAGACAACTCCAATCAAGACGCGATTTGGAACATAGACGGTTGTGCCTTTTTGTGGAATAACTTTT
>JAFZKQ010000092.1 GCA_017553575.1 Paludibacteraceae bacterium | reverse complement strand
TGCAATTTCATTATATAGTACACAGTTTTAGAATTTACAAATAGAGAAAAATATGATTGACCTTGTTCTTCTAAGTACCCATTATGATTCTTGGTTATTTGCCATTATCGGCTGGTCGGTTTCTGGAGCCTGTCTGATAATCTCCCTTTGTATAGCTTGCTGGGGGCTGAGAGGGTGTATGGGTTTGATGATAAGGATTCTCCTGGTCTTGTTGCTCATTGGCTTACCTCCCCTATGGTTCTGGAATAATGAAGCAGAGACGGAATCTGATAGAATGAATTGTATAATTGAGCATCTTGTCATGTCCCTTGCATTTTCGCCTCTTTTGTGGACTTTTTTTTCGTGTAGTATGGAGCCACATGAAAGTTACCAAGACGAAAAAAGAGAGAAACCTCAAAATCCGTACAGTCGTCTTCCTCATCGTGGAAAGAGAGTTTCAAAGGAGTTGAGCAATGCATCTCGACGACACAGAAAATAAATCCATACTTCGGACCGAAGGAGCCTTTCGCTTAGGGATGCGCCTAATGTTTGATCAGATTTCCCAACGCTCCCAAATCAAAGATCAGGAAGCAACCGTTGAAACAAGAGGCGAGCAATAGAAGATCTAAGGCACTCGCCGACTCCTTCTTGAAATAGCAAGCCAAAATCAAAGATAGTAGGGCAAAACCGAAGATGATGGCACTTGTCATAGCCCCTCCTCTTGCTTCGCTGTATTTATAATATAAGAATCCTGCTGCGACCAACGATAGAATATAGACTATCAGGCAGATGGCGGATGTGCAGTAGAACCAAATGCTGTTTTCTTGATGGTAGGCCCATAGGCCAACAATGGGTACGAAGAATGCCGATATGCTCAGTAGAACCGTTAATAGCTTTAAAATAGAAGTAATCATAAAATCTGTCTTTGTTAGTCAAACGTTTTTGGTAAACAACGGCAAGTTATGGAATTTTTTTTGAAAGGCAAGGGGACGGAAAGGTGGATTTCCTTCCCGAAAAAATCTCTTGCCTTAAATTTTCGTTTAATACAAAAACAAATTATCTTTGCGTTTCGTAAAGTTAGGAATTGGCCACATTTGTACGTGGTCAGAAAAGAAAAGATATGATAAAAGTAACATTTCCAGATGGTTCTGTTCGTGAATACGAGAACGGAACGACAGGTATGCAAATTGCGGAAAGCATCAGCTCTCGTTTGGCGCAAGAAGTGCTTTCCATTAGTGTAAACGATGAAGTACGCGACTTGAATCGTCCAATCAACGAGGACTGTAGCATCAAGTTGCATAAGTTTGAGGATGAGGAAGGAAAACACACCTTCTGGCATACATCTGCCCACTTGATGGCGCAAGCGTTGCAGGCGTTGTATCCGAATGTGAAGTTCGGTATCGGTCCTGCCATCGAGAACGGATTCTACTATGACATCGATTTGGGTGACGTAGTGTTGAAGGAGTCTGATTTCGCAGCTATCGAAAAGAAGATGGCGGAGATTGTCGCTACGAAACAGACCTTGTGCAGAAAGGAGATTTCAAAGGCTGATGCGTTGAAATTTTTCGGAGATAAGAATGAAATTTATAAGACTGAATTGATCAGCGAGTTGGAGGATGGTAAGATCACCGTTTATGAGCAAGGTGACTTTACGGATTTGTGCCGTGGTCCTCACTTGGCTGACGTCTCTCCAATCAAGGCTATCAAGATAACCTCTTTGGCTGGTGCTTACTGGCGTGGCGACGAGAAACGTAAGCAGTTGACTCGTTTGTATGCCATCACTTTCCCTAAGAAGAAGATGTTGGATGAGTATCTGACACTCTTGGAGGAGGCTAAGAAGCGTGACCACCGTAAGATTGGCAAGGAGATGGGCTTGTTCATGTTTACCGACATGGTGGGCAAGGGATTGCCAATGTGGTTGCCAAAGGGTACGGCACTTCGTCTCCGTTTGGAGGATTTCTTGAAGCGTATCCAAAAGAAGTTCGGTTACCAACAAGTGATGACTCCGCATATCGGAAACAAGAATTTGTATGTGACTTCTGGTCACTGGGATCACTACGGTGCCGATAGCTTCCAACCTATCACTACGCCTGAGGAGGGAGAGGTTTATATGTTGAAGCCGATGAACTGCCCTCACCACTGTATGATTTACAAGTGGCAACCTCGTTCTTACCGTGACCTTCCTTTGCGTTTGGCAGAGTTCGGTACGGTCTATCGTTACGAGCAGAGCGGTGAGTTGCACGGATTGACACGTGTGCGTTCGTTCACGCAAGATGATGCGCATATCTATTGTCGTCCAGACCAAGTGAAGGACGAGTTCATCCGTGTGATGGATATTATCGCAATTATCTTCAAGGCATTGGATTTCAAGAATTTCGAGGCTCAGATTTCTTTGCGTGACCCTAACAACAAGACGAAGTATGTAGGTTCTGACGAGAATTGGGCTAAGGCTGAGGCGGCTATCGTGGAGGCTTGCAAGGAGAAGGGCATGCCTGCTAAGGTGGAATATGGTGAGGCTGCGTTCTACGGACCTAAGTTGGACTTCATGGTGAAGGATGCGATCGGTCGTAGATGGCAGTTGGGTACGATCCAAGTGGACTACAACTTGCCTGAGCGTTTCGAGTTGGAGTATGTCGGCGAGGATAACCAAAAGCACCGTCCAGTCATGATTCACCGTGCACCATTCGGATCTATGGAGCGTTTCGTGGCTGTCTTGATTGAGCACACGGGAGGTAAGTTCCCATTGTGGTTGACGCCTGAGCAGGTGGTTGTGCTCCCTATCAGTGAGAAGTACAATGACTATGCACATAAGGTGGCTGACTATTTGGATGCTAACGATGTGCGTGCCGTGGTAGATGAGCGTAACGAGAAAATCGGACGTAAAATCCGCGACAATGAGTTGAAGAGAATTCCTTATATGCTCATCGTAGGTGAGAAAGAGGAAGAAAATGAAGAAGTTTCTGTAAGAAAACAGGGAGAAGGTGATAAAGGTTCAATGAAATTTACTACCTTTGTCGCTGAAATACAAGAAGAAGTGCGCCAAATGATGGAGCAATTCTGATGTATGTGATTAATTATCAGTAAGTTTAATAAATTTAGGAGGGTTAAATTATCGCAACTAAACCATTTTTTAAGAAGTCGGATGCAGAAACTTCCCCTACAAGTGGTAGGTCAGGAGGTGCAAATTCCAATGGCGGCAACGGAAGAAAGGAAATGCAGCATAGAGTGAATGAGCGCATCCGTGTGAAAGAAGTCCGTTTGGTAGGAGAAAACGTTGAACAAGGTGTTTACACGATTGAGCAAGCTCGTCAAATAGCGGAAGAGCAGGGACTTGATTTGGTAGAGATTTCTCCCAATGCGGAACCTCCAGTTTGTAGAGTTACTGATTACCAGAAATTCCTTTATCAGCAGAAAAAGCGTGAGAAGGAGTTGAAGGCGAAGGCAACGAAGGTCGTTGTGAAGGAGATCCGATTCGGACCTCAGACAGATGACCATGACTACAACTTCAAGTTGAAGCATGCCATTGAGTTTTTGAATGACGGTTCCAAGATTAAGGCGTACGTCTTCTTCAAGGGTCGTTCCATTCTCTTCAAGGAGCAAGGCGAGGTGTTGTTGTTGCGTTTCGCTAACGATTTGGAGGAGTACGCCAAGGTGGATCAATTGCCATTGTTGGAGGGTAAGCGCATGATTATCCAGTTGTCTCCAAAGAAGAAGTCCAAGTAAAAAATCAACGGCGTTGAGCCGTGTAGTTAAATAAAAATTAAAAATTAAAAAAATGCCAAAAGTTAAGACTAATTCCGGTGCCAAAAAAAGGTTTGTCCTTACCGGATCAGGAAAGATTAAGAGAAAACATGCATTTAAGCGTCACATTTTGACAAAGAAGACAACGAAGCAAAAGAGAGCTTTGACTCATATGGGCTTGGTCGCAGCTTGCGATGTTGCTGAAGTAAAGGCTTTGCTTGCAATGAAGTAATTGCTTAAATACATTAAGGAGTTAATTTTTAATTTTATTAATCGAATGTTTAGCTTTAAGTCCTTGATAGGCGCTAACATTCAAAATACTAAATAAAAATGCCAAGATCAGTTAATCACGTTGCTTCAAGAGCAAGAAGAAAGAAAATTTTAAAGTTAACAAGAGGTTACTACGGTGCAAGAAAGAACGTTTGGACGGTAGCAAAGAACACTTGGGAAAAGGGTCTTTTGTATGCTTACCGTGACCGTAAGAACAAGAAGCGTAACTTCCGCGCATTGTGGATTCAACGTATCAATGCAGCAGCTCGTTTGGAGGATCTTTCATACTCTAAGTTGATGGGTCTTATCCACAAGTCTGGTATCGAAATCAACCGTAAGGTTCTTGCCGATTTGGCTATGAACCAACCAGAGGCTTTCAAGGCTGTTGTTGATAAGGTAAAGGCTAACGCTTAATCTTGTTGATAAGATGTATAGCAGAAGGCGCACTTTAGGGTGCGCCTTTTTTTTGTTGGAATTTTTGGGAAATTTCCCTATTGAAGCGATGCTCTTTTTGGCGATGTGGCAACTAGGGCCAGCCCTCTCGCAGGCACGACCTTTTTTAGGTAAGGAATCCTTGAATGTTTTGAATTAAATTTAACGAGTCTCTTCGTTTGCAATTCTTTTATAGTGCTATCTTTGTGTAGTATCATCTCTATATTTAAAGTATGAATAATTTTATGTTTCAAATGCCGACGAAGTATGTGTTCGGCAAAGATTCCCACAAAGGGATTGGAGAATTGGTAAAACCCTATGCGGATAAGGTTTTGTTGGTTTATGGTGGCGGTAGCATTAAGCGTAACGGTTTGTATGACGATGTGATAGCCTCATTGAAAGCACAAGGCGTAGATTATATGGAGTTGTCGGGTGTTCAGGCAAATCCTCGCTATGAGAAGGTGTTGGAAGGTATCGAATTGGTGAAGAAGGAGAACCTCCAATTGGTTTTGGCTGTGGGTGGAGGAAGTGTCATCGACACGGCGAAGGCCATTGCCATGTGCATTGGTTCGGGTGATGTTTGGGCTTGTTTCTCGGCAGGTGCCAAGTTGGAGGCGGCTTTGCCTGTCGCTACGATTCTGACCATTCCGGCTGCCGGTAGTGAGGTGAGTCCGGATGCGGTAATCTCTTATAAGGGTAGGAAGTTGGGCTTCTCCAGCCAAAAGATTCGTCCGGTTGTCAGTGTGGTCAACCCCGATATTTTCAAGACTTTGCCTAAGAATCAGATAGCCAACGGTGTATGTGATATGATGAGCCATATCTTCGAGCGTTATTTCACGCAGACGCAGCATACGGATTTGATTGACTCGTTGGCGGAGGCAACCTTGAAGACCATCATGCGGAATGCCCTCTTGCTGATGCGCAATCCTGCAGATTATGAGGCTTGGACGGAGGTCTCTTTGGCGGGCTCTGTTGCCCATAACGGATTCTTGGGTTGTGGACGTGTCCAGGATTGGGGCTGTCATGCTATGGAGCACGAATTGAGCGCGCAGGACGAGAAGGTGGCGCATGGCGCAGGTTTGGCGGTCTTGACGCCGGCTTGGATGCGTTACGTTTATTCGGAAAATCCTAAGATGTTCTATCAGTTTGCCGTGAATGTGATGGATATAAAACCCGATAGGGACGAGGAGAAGGTGATTTTGGCAGGTATTGATAAATTGGCCGCCTTCTTTAAATCGTTGGGGCAACCCAATTCTTTGCAGGAATTGGGCTTCTCTTTGAATGCTCCGTTGGAGAAGATGGCTAAGAAATGTTCTGGCGAAGGCTTTGTCGGTAATTTCAAGCCACTGTATTGGAAGGATGTCCTTTCCATCTACAAAGCGTGTTTGTGATTTTCCTTGCCCCAGAGTGAACTCTGGGGCTATGAAGAAGCTCTAAAAGGTCGGATACCTATTCGTCATAGCGTAGAAAATATTTTTGAAATAGATTGATCTTTATGAAAACACAGAAGATTGTTGCAATCGCTTTCGTTTCGTTGCTTTTTGCCTCCCTTTGCGTATGGCTGTTCACTATGGGTAGGGGTGAGAGTGATGTTTATGTGAAGCATGGCTCTACCTTGGTTATAAAGGAGGGCGTTACGGAGATTAGCTATGGAGATATTAAGGGGGATAACTACAAGCGAATACAGTTCCCCTCTTCGTTAAAGCGGATTGGTCAATCCGCATTTTCGGGTTTTCAAAAACTTGATAGTGTTACCATTCCGGAAGGGGTTGTCACTATTGATTGCAATGCTTTCTCATGGTGCCAAAATCTTACGACCGTTGTACTTCCCTCTACGCTTGATACGATTGGTCTATATGCATTTTCTGGATGTCCTAGTCTTACTTCGATTGAATGGCCTGCTTTATTGTCCTCTTTGAGTAAATCTGCATTTGATGGGACGGGCTTGAATGGAGTCTTGTGCTATGACGAGGGACGCAGGTGTGCAGGATGGGTAGGCGAGTTGCCTGATACATTAATCATTCCAGAGGGAGTGGCCTCTATTGACGATAAGGCTTTTATCTGTAGTTCTATTCATACGGTTGTTTTTCCTTCTACGTTGAAAAGGATAGGGGAAGGGGCATTCCAACATTGTCTTGAGCTTTCTTCGTTGGAAAACATTCATTCGGTTGCCTCTATAGAAATGTCTGCTTTCTATGAATGCCCGAAACTAAGTAGATTGTTGTGTTATGACGAGGGACGTAGATGCAGGTGGATAGGAAACCTGCCTTCAGATTCTTTCCCTTCAACCTTGATCATCCCGGAAGGGGTTGTCTCGATAGATAGTTATGCGTTTTATACTTTTTCGGGTTGTCCATCGATTCATGAAGTCATATTTCCGAAGAGTTTAAGGACTATTGGTGAGTCGGCCTTTGGAAATTCCAATATAGAGAAACTCATCTTGCCTGGTTGGGTGGATAGTATAGGAAGTCGTGCGTTTTTATACGCGGGGGAATTCCATCTTTCTGATTCGATTTCATTCTTGGATGATTGGGCTTTGCCACGCATTCGCCTAAATCGGCTCGTCTTTTATGCGAATGGAACGAAATGCTATGGTTGGGTAGGAGATCCGGACTCCTGTCCTCCGATTGTTCGGATTCCTAAGGGGGTCACCTATTTGAAATCTGGTGCGTTTTCGGACTGTACGAATCTTGAGGAGGTCTATCTTCCTGAGGAACTCACTTCTATTGAGCCTTTTACATTTTCGAATTGTAAGAAACTTCGAAAAGTCCATTTGCCAAGTACACTTAAGAAGGTCAACCTCAATGCGTTCCGTCATTGTGAGTCGTTGACAGATATGGAGATGCCTTCGGGTGTTTGCGCAATAATACGGGATTTTTACGGCGAAGTGACCGAGCTGCAGTTGGTCAGTAAAGGTGTTTCTACAAAAACACGGGATTTTTACTATTGTCAAGCACCTTTTGATAACGGCCTTTTGATATATGCCAACGGTACAAAATGTGGCGGCTGGTTAGGTGCTGGCTGTCCTGATAGTATTTGTTTGCCTCAGGGGGTGCTTGAAATTGATTCGTTTGCTTTCCGTGGTTGTGAATCGTTGAGAACCATTGTGTTGCCAGAGGGAGTGGAATCCATAGGCGCAGGAGCCTTTTCTGGTTGTGGCGCTTTGTCGAAATTGCAATTGCCAAGTTCGCTTAAGTCTATAGGGAAAGAAGCTTTCCGTATGTGTTATAGCCTGCGTGGCATGGATTTGCCGGATTCTCTTAGAACGATCGGGGCAGGGGCTTTCTGGGGATGTAGTCATATTTCTGGATTCAATCTTCCCAAAACGCTTGATTCGATAGGAGAAGAAGCTTTCTATAATTGTGATCGTGTGAAATCCATTGTAATTCCTACAGGTGTAAAATGTATTGGTGTTAATACTTTTGCAGATTGTGACTCCTTGCGAAACGTGGAAATTCCGGAAGGGGTGGAGACTATAGGAGCGCATGCTTTTGAGAATTGCTGCTCGTTGGAGAATGTTACGATACCTAATTCAGTATCGTCGATAGGTGCTTATGCTTTTAGCGGTTGTCATGCGTTGAAGAATATTACCTTGCCCAATTCCGTATTGTCCATAGGGAACAATGCTTTTGAGGTATGTTATAGGCTTTCTTCTATCAAATTGCCTGATTCTGTTAAGGTTGTCAAGAGAGGGACATTTCTCAGCTGTTCTTCTCTTCAGAAGGTGGAGTTGCCGTCATCCTTGGAGCGCATTGAGGCGTATGCTTTTGTGGATGGCCCTCGTAGGTCTAGTATGGTGATAGACAAGCGTGTTAAGGTGCATAGAGATGCTTTCGAAATGAGTTTTCAAACGAGGTGGGAGAATTTTCAGGGGCGAATTGGCCGTTTAATGAACAAGCATGGTGTGACTTTTCTATGTCTTTGGGGAGGATTACTTCTTTTGTTCATTTTGCTGAAACACTATGGGTGGAATAAGGTTTTGAAGATATTGGGAGTCGTTTTTGTTGTGGCGCTTGTGATTGCTATCATTGCATTTATAGTCTTCTTTACTAGTTCAGCTCCGTTCCATGGATGATGTGTGGAAGGACTGGGTTTCGGAACGGAAGGTTGGCCGCCACGAATCTTTATCTATTGGAGGTCCTATAATTTCACAGTTTTAAGAATTGTGGGTTTATAACCCTTTTTTTCATATGTGTATCTTGTTGTATATTATTTGGTTGATGTAGAGACGATGTGCACATCGTCTCTACCGAAATGATTTTCCAAAATTCTACGAAATGAATATATAGCACCCCATCTATTAATGGCCTGAATGGCCTGCCCGTCCATAGCCAAGGGCACCGCCCTGTGGATGATGCGTGACGAACACAAATACGCCCTAAAAGGGCAAAAGAAAATTTGTCGGATGAGGAGGAAACAAATCCGATTCAATGTGTAGGGCTATTGTGTTGGATTAGCAGAATAGGTTCGGCACCTTGCCAAATTTGTTGAGAGTCGCAATTAAACTAATGACTGCCAGAACAACAAGGACGATTCCCGTTATCTGGTTGATGCGATTTAAACGTCTGATATTGAATCTGTCACGGAACATATTCACAATATTGACGACGATGGTCCACCAAATGAAGGCTCCTGTCATGATGAAGACGATTCCGCAAATGTTTTCTAAGAAGGTGGTCTCTTCCGTGACGAAAGAGAATTTAGCGAAAAGGGCTATGAAAAGGAAGATGACAAGCGGGTTGGTGATGGTCAAACAGAAGGAGGTGACGAAATCTTGTACGTAATTCTTGTTTGTCTTGTCGTTCTGTTCCTGCTTTGCCAAGTTTCGGGTCGGGTTGTCTCGGAACGTGTGGATTCCGAAGATGATGACGATGATGGAGCCGATGATGGAGAGGTAGAACTCGTTTTTCTCAATGAAATCGATGATCATCGACATACTAAAAATGGCTACGATGGCGTACACCAAATCGGAAAGGGATGCACCCATAGCAGTAGCTATGCCAGACGCCCTTCCTTTGTTTAGCGTTCGCTGTAAGCAAAGAACTGCAATCGGACCCACCGGCGCCGATGCAATCAGCCCAATTAGTAACCCTTTTAGAAAAACTGATAACATGGTGCAAATATCGGTATTTTTCTTAAAAAAAGAATCGTGTTTTGCCGATTTTATCGACTAAAAGTTTTGGTAGGAAGTCGTTTCTGTCATTGGGTTATCTCAAGACGCGGGGAAAATAATTATTTGCATCTGGCTCTCCTCGTATTTTTTATAGGAGAACCAGATGCGGATGGATCTTAAAATTCAAATCCTACACTCATTACTAGATTCCTGGCATTGTAAGGGATATACTCGGTTATGTGTTCCCCATAGGCATACGTGTATTCCTCTTCGCAACCTCGGGTCTGCTCCAGGCCCATGCTCAGTTGGAATCGGTGGATCTTGCATCCAAAGGCGACGCTTCCGTAGAATCCGGTTTCCCCTTCGATCGCGATTTCCGAACCTGCCCGCAGTTCGAAGTATGGGGTCGATTTGTGTTTTAGCACGTCAAACCTTGCGTTTACAAAGACTGGCATGGCAAAGTGATCTCCCTCTCCTTTGTTTTCTTCCGTTGCGGTTAGGCCAAGGCCTCCTCCAATAAAGAATTGGTTTAGTTGCATACCGTAGGCGAGTGTGGTTTTTATACCGGTTTGGTGGCCGTGTACAATGGACCCGTTAAAGAATCCTCGTCCGCCATTCTTTATCTCACCGCCGTCATCATCCTTCTCGGGTCTGATTTTGCCCGATTTGGAAATTCGGTCCACTTCATCATAGCGGCATACCATGTAGGAACTGTCGCTCAGTTGCACTTTTACGTGCTGGTCTACAACGAATTCGACGATTCTACCTCTTATCACGCTACCATTTTTCAAACGGACTAAGTCGAGTTTTCCTTGTGCGAATGATAGTAACATAGAGAATACCATCATTGTGATTAGGGTTATTATTCTTTTCATTTTTGTTTTTTGGGCCTGTCGCAATCCATTGTAGGCAAAGTTGATGAAACAAAAAAGTGTGGATTGCAATTGCTCCTGTCCATCTTGAACGCAGAGGAAAGCCTGCTCGATTGCTGAAATCTCTTGTTATGGTTCAAAAGCAAAACACTTTGTTTATTTGAAAACATTTTGTGTTTCCAATTGTAAAGATACTGCTTTTTTCCTTTCCTTGTACTTGTATTGGGTGGTTTTGGAAATATTTTTTTTACGGTTTTTTCATTTGGAATATATGGCAAATCAGAAAAGATGGTTAAAATTCACAACCGATGATGAAAACAGCATTTCTGGCAGGATAAGAGTATTCCTTTTCTATGTGTTCACCATATTCATACGTGTTCTCTATTTTGCGGCCAGTAGTTTGTTCCAATCCCAGCCCCAATTGGAAACGGCTAATCTTGCATCCGAGCAGAATACTTCCGTAGAATCCGGTCTTCCCTTCCACTGCGATTTCCGAGCCGGCTCGTGCCTCTAAATAGGGGGTTGTGGCGTTTTTTATGAAGTCAAATCGGGCATCTACAAAGATCGGCACGGCGAAGTGAACATCATCCCCTGTGTTTTCATGGGAGGAAGTTAGGCCGAGGCCTCCTCCGACAAAGAATTTGTTGAATCGAGCCCCGTAAGCGAACGTGGATTTTAGGCCAGTTTGGTCGCCGTACAGTATTGCACCGTTAAAGAATCCCATGGGTCCGCTTTTGAAGGTGCCATCTTTGTAGTTGCTTTTCCAGACTTTTCCACTCTTTGATGTCCGGGCAATGTCATTGTATGAGCAGGTTATATAGGTGCTGTCGCTTATTTGTATTTTAATGTATTGATCTACTGCGATTTCGGCGATTTTGCCTTTGATTATACTGCCGTTTTTCAAACGGATGACGTCGAATCTTTCGCGAGCAAATGATAGTAATACGGAGAATGCCATCAGCAAGATGAGGGAAATTAATTTTTTCATATTCTTTTCTGGCCTGTTGCAGTCCTACTAGGCAAAATAAGTGAGACAAAAAGTGTGGACTACGATTGCTTTGCCCTATTGGTGAGAGGATGGGGAATAGTCTCGATGATGCCCCATTTATATTTGGGGGCGCCCCTCGTTAAGGCTCAAAAGCAAAACACTTTGTTTTCGTGAAAAAATTTTTGTTTCTTTCAATTCTAAATATAGTACTTTTTTTGATTCCCTCGTACTTGTTTCGGGATGTTGAGGAAATATTTTTTGAAAGTTTTGCGCAAAAGGGTTCGTAGGTTTGTCGTTAGTCTGCTGGTGCGTAGTCGATTCTTCTGCAGAAAGAGGGAGGCTGATATCCTCCCTCTTCCATAAATTATTCTACTGTAACTGATTTTGCCAAATTTCGAGGTTGGTCTACGTCGCATCCCTTCACTACTGCTATATGGTAGGCGAGGAGTTGAAGCGGAATGGCGGCCAAGAGCGGCACAAGGCACTCCTCCGTCTTTGGAATTTGTATGCAGAAGTCGGCAAGGTTCTTCACTACCTCGTCTCCTTCGGTGATGATGGCGATAACTTTACCTTTTCTTGCTTTGATTTCCTGAATGTTGCTTACGACCTTCTCGTACATTCCTGCATTGGTGGCAATCACTACGACCGGCATTTCTGCATTGATCAAGGCGATTGGACCGTGCTTCATTTCGGCTGCAGGGTAGCCCTCGGCATGGATGTAGGAAATTTCCTTCAGTTTGAGTGCGCCCTCCATGGCGATAGGGTAGTTGTAGCCTCTTCCCAAATAGATGAAGTTGCTTGCGTAGGTGAAGATATGAGAGAACTTGCGTATCTCATCGTTCAGTGTCAATATCTGCTTGATCTTGTCTGGGATGGTGGTGAATTCCTTAAGGATGGTTAGGAACTTGCTCTCATCGATGGTCTTCTTCTCTTTGGCGATGTTGAGTGCCAACATGAGCAGTACTAACACCTGTGCCGTGAATGCCTTTGTGGAGGCGACACCGATTTCTGGTCCTACGTGAGTATAGCATCCGCTGTCTGTCGCACGGGCTATGGAGGAGCCGACTACGTTACAGATTCCGAAAATGAAGGCTCCGTTCTTCTTCGCCAGTTCAATAGCGGCAAGCGTGTCGGCCGTTTCTCCGGATTGGGAGATGGCGATGACGATGTCGTCTTTGTTGATGACCGGTTTTCTGTAGCGGAATTCGGACGAGTACTCCACTTCAACAGGGATTCGGGCAAACTCTTCGATGGCATACATTCCGATGAGTCCAGCATGCCAAGAGGTTCCGCAAGCGGTGATGATGATACGCTTGGCATTCAAGAAGCGTTTCTTATGGTCGATGAATCCTGAGAGTGCGATGTTGTTGGCATCTATGTTGACTCGACCCCTCATGCAGTCGGCCAAAGTTGTGGATTGTTCGAAAATTTCCTTTAGCATGAAGTGTTCGTATGAGCCTTTCTCCAATTGGCTCAAGCTCAACTCCAATTGTTGGATTTGTGGAGTCTTTTCGATGTTTCCTATGGTCTTGATTTTGAGTGATTCACCTCTTTTAATGATGGCGATTTCCTCATCGTTCAAATAGACCACCTTGTTGGTGTGTTCGATGATAGGAGTCGCATCGGAAGCGAGGAAGTACTCGTCGTCGCCGATACCGATTACGAGCGGACTACTTTTCCTTGCGGCGATAATCGTGTCAGGGTTGCCCTTCTCTATAACTGCGATGGCGTAAGCTCCCACCACTTGGTTGAGTGCCATTTGCACAGCGGAGAAGAGGTCCGTGTTGTGCAGTTTCTTTATGTACTCGATGAGTTGTACCAAAACCTCCGTATCTGTGCTGCTTTGGAATACGTATCCGTTGGCTTTCAGTTGTTCCTTAAGGATAGCGTAGTTCTCGATGATTCCGTTGTGGATGATGGCCAATTCCTCCGATTGGGAATAGTGGGGATGGGCGTTTTCGTTGTTGGGTTCACCGTGGGTAGCCCATCGTGTATGCCCGATTCCTAACGTGCCTGAAATGTCTTTGCTGTCTGCAAAATTCTGCAAATCAGATACTTTACCCTTTGTCTTGTAAACGTTGAGTTCCTTTTTGTTGTTGATGAGTGCAATACCGGCGCTGTCATATCCGCGATATTCCAATCTTTGTAATCCTTTGATAAGGATGGGATATGCATCTTTGCTTCCGATGTATCCTACAATTCCGCACATAATTTATAGTATTGTTTATGAAAGTCCTTTTTGAATGACCTCCTGTTGTTGATTTTACATTTTTATTTTATTGTTGATACGGTTCATCGCCTCTTTCACTTGTTCATGTTTTGCGAAACCTGTGAAGCGGACGTACCCTTCTCCGCCGGGGCAGAAACCCACGCCGGGGGTGCAGACGATGTTGTATTCATAAAGCATTTGTTCAAAGAATTTCCATGACGACATTCCATTGGGTGTTTTTACCCAAACGTATGGGGAGTTGGTTCCGCCCCACACTTTGTAGCCATGTTTCGTGAGTGTCTCTTTGATCAGTTTGGCATTGGTCATATAGTAGTTGACCAACTCTTGCCTCTCTTTCAAACCTTGGGGAGAGTAGGCGGCTTCTGCGGCGATTAGGGAGTTGTATGGCATCCCGTTGTATTTGGATGTGTGCCGACGTTGCCAAAGTTTCTGTATGGAGACCTGTTCCCCCATTTTCGTGTAAGCGGAGACCTCGTTAGGAATGATGGTGTAGGAGAAGTTGGTGCCTGTGTATCCTGTAGTTTTGGACAAGGTCCTAATCTCGACGGCAACCTTTTTCGCACCTTTGATTTCGTAGATGGAGTGAGGCACCCCCTCTTCTGTGATGTAGTGTACGTGAGCTGCGTCGAATATGATGAGAGTCTGATTGTCCATCGCATATTTCACCCATTTCTTCAACTCCGAACTATCCATGGTGATTCCCATGGGGTTGTTGGGGAGGTTGAGGTAGATGACATCCAGCTTCTCTTTCGGTATTTGAGGCTTGAAACCATTCTCTTGGTTGCAAGGGATGTAGACCAAGTTGCTCCATCTGCCGTCGTTCATTCTCTCTCCGGCCCTTCCGTTCATCACATTGGAGTAGATGTAGGCGGGGTAGGAGGGGTCCAGAATGCCGATTATGTTGTCCGTGCTGAGTATATCGTTAAAATCCTCGGCGGCATTTTTCGCGCTGTCGCTAAGGAAGATTTCGGAGGGAGTCAGTTTTACACCTCTTGTCTCAAATTCATTTTTTAGAATTCTTGTTACGAGTGTTTTATGGTGTTCCTCCGCATTGAATTCCCTTGAGCCTTCCCATTCGACCGACTCTTCGAGCGATTGTTTCAACGTGTTGTAGAGTTCGCCCCGAAGAATGCAGGAGGTGTCTCCCGCATCAAGGTGGATCACTTTAGCATTTCCCCTTGTCGCTTTGAGGATGTTGATTTTCCGAGCAATCTCCGTAAAGAGGTAGTTGTCCGGAAGTTTGAGATAATCTTCGTTTATTAGAGCCATCCTTCTTCTTAATTAAGTGGTGAACAATTCGGTTTAAACTCTATGTTTCTTGTTCTTCTCTACAGCCAAGGAGAGTTCTAAGAATCTATCGTTTTACAAAAAATCGGGAGTATGTTGGATTCTACCATGCCTTCCTTGATTATAATACCTTATATATAATAAGCATAGTGGAGATAAACGCAATGTCATAGG
>JAFZKQ010000010.1 GCA_017553575.1 Paludibacteraceae bacterium | reverse complement strand
GGAGGGTAGTATCACGGTTTTTAAGCACTTACACTCCTTGATGAAATTCTCCTCTAAGGTGGTTACTCCTTCGGGAATTTCTAACACTCTCAAGGATGGACAACTTCTGAACATCTCGTGGTGAATAGTCGTAACGCTGGACGGCCAACAGACCTTTTGTAGCTGTTTGCAATCATAGAAACACTCATCCCCGATCTCTTTTAGGCTTTGTGGAAGAACCACTTGCCTCAGTCCACACTCATAGAAAACTTCTCTTTCGAGGCATTTTAAATTTTGGGGGAGAACGATGTTCTTTAGCTTTCTACACTCGCCAAAAGCTCTTTCTCCAATGTATTTCAGCTGTTCAGGCAGGACAACCTCTTCCAACTTTTCACATCTGGCAAAAGCTTCCTCTTCAATTACTTCGAGGCTGGCAGGTAGCACTACTTTCGTTAGATTTTCACACTCATGGAAGGCACGATGCCCAATGACTTTCACCCCTTCAGGAATGATGGCCACCACAATATCTTTTTGATAGTTGTATTTCTTCTCTTCTACGAAGATGCAAACCTCCTCTTCGTTGTGGTAACTCTTCCGACAGGCTTTTTTTGTCTCTGCCGTAACGATGCGCCCTGTCTTGGCTATCTCTTTATCCGTCTTGTGATAGTCCTCTGCCACTTTTACCCCGGGACTGATTGCTAAGTTTTTGAGTTTTACGCAGTTGAAAAATGCTCTGCGATGTATCTCTTTCAGTGATTTAGGAATGTTTATCTCCTTTAGCGAAAGGCAGTTGTAGAACAAATCGGTGGAAATATGCTCTATGCCTTCGGGAATGTTTATCTTGCTCAGTTGGTAGCAGTTCTCGAATGCGGAAAATCCGATACCCTCCATTTTGGAAGGAAGTGTGACTTCCTTTAAAGCAGGGCAATCCATAAATGCCTTCGGAAAAATATCTATACAACCTTCTTCGATGGTCACTTGGGTTATTTCGTGGTTGTTCTTAAATGCACTTCTTGCTATTTTCTTTACACCGGAGATGTGTACTTCCCCTTTGCAGGCAGAGCCGTCGATTAGCCATCCATTTCGAATGACTGGACATCCATCTGCTTGTTGCTTTTTCAGCCATGGTGTCCCTTTGAAGGCATATTCGCCAATGTATCGTATTTCTTTCTTTTGGGGAAGAACAATCTCTTCCAAGGAGGTGCATCCGTTGAATGACGATCCGTGTATACCGATAATGTTCTCTGGCAATACGACCTTTTTTAGTGAGAGACATCCTTCAAAAGCGGAATCATTGAGGTATTCCATGTTGTCAGGGCATACGACGCTGGTAATCTTATGGTTGAACTTGAAGGCACCTGCGCCAATCCCTTTCACATGGGCGGGTAGAACCAAATCACCTTGGCACTCCTTTCCGTCGATGACCTCATTTTCGAGAATCACCAAAGGGTCTTTCTTGCGCAGTTCTTTCAGAAAGGCGGTGTTCTCGAAGACTTGGTCGTAGAGGATGGTCGTCTCGAAGGCACCTTCTTTCATTTCCACATTGCTGAGTCGGACACAGTCGGCAAAAGCCTCATCCTCGATTTCAAGATAATCCTCATCCTTGATTTCAAGGGATGAAGTGGTTCTGGAAATCACAATATGCGTCAAGGCGGTACATTCCGCAAAAGCCTTTGACTCAATGGATCTAAGGCTCTTTGGAAAAATGACTTCCTTCAAATTCTTACACGAAAAGAAAGCCACTTCCCCGATTCTCTCCAAGCCCTCTGGAAATATGACTTTTTCAAGTTTTTCCATATACTCAAAAGCATAGTTGTTGATTTCTTTTACGGAATCGGGAATGACAATGCTCTTGATCTTCTGCTTTTCTTCTTCGGGAATATCTCTATAAGCGATTATTTCGATTCCGTCGTCAAAAACTAACTCGCCGGTATTGGTGTCTATCGTATAATTTGCATTCTCCATGATTATAACTTTTTGTTGTTGAAGGTTTTAAATGCCCCGTCGTATTGCAGTAGGTGTGTTTGTAATTTATTGAAAATCAATTCAATTATTATTTTTCTTTGTTCCAACCTCAAAGGGAAGACGAGAGCCATATAGTGTGGTTGCTGTTCTTCGTAGATTACAATTTTTAATGTAAAAAAAACGTTTTACAAATAAATAGTGTCGCATATAAAGCCAACATACACATCACTACAATAACAAACGATAATACGATTGCTGATAGGATAGGCTGGAAAAAGAAAGAGAATAGTATGGACAAAATGACTACCATGATTACGTGGAACCATACAGGAAAGATGTCACCTGCAATACTGAATCTTAAGCATTTTTTCCAAAATCCCTCTTTCTCATCCTCCTCAATCTCATCCTCCTCGATAATCGTTAAACTATCAGACGAAGACTTTTCTTTGTTTCTCTTCTTGCCTATTTTGTGGTGCCGATGGTGTTTTTTCTTTTTCTCCATAATTACAATTTTAGTAGTTTTTTAGGTGGACAATAGCCGTAGGATTTCTCATAAAGGGAAATCTCACCTAATAGATTAATCCGAATAACCATAGTGGAATTCGATTACCTTCTCCTCTTGTGATGCCATCCACAGCGATGTAGTCGGCTTTGCTTTTTCTCCTTTTTTCGGTGTCTTTGGTTTGAATGTCGAAACTAATCTCTCCATCGATGAGGAAGTGACAACTCTTCACGCCAGAGTAGAGCTCATGTTTTCGGATGACGGTATTGTAGAAGAAAGTCTCCTTAACTGACTGATCCGCAATCTGTACGGGCCAAAACGCATAGACGAGGTTCGGATTGTGGAGGTACACCTTGTCTGGCTTTTTGGTGCTCTCATCCCCTTTTTTGTAGAGAATATTGAGCAGGCGCGCCTCTTTGAGGTATTTTATGTAGTTCATGACGGTAGCGCGCGAGGTCTGGATGTCGATGCTGAGTTGGCTGACATTCGGAGAACTAGGTTCGTTATTTGCTAGTTGATAGAGCAGTTTCCTGATTTTAGGAAGATAACTCAACTCGATCTGTTTGAGTAGCAAAATGTCGATTTCCAGAGTGATGTTGATGGTTTTCAATAAGTTCTCCGTATAGTTGCTTTTCTCTAAGAAAAAAGGGTAGTAGCCGTGATGGAGGTAGTCCTGGAAATAGTCCAACGGATTGACATTTTGGAGAATCTCCTCGCAGATCTCCTCGTGGTGGTTCAGTATGTCGTCCAACGAGTAGGGTTGAATCTCCGTGCCGGCCATCAAATTGATATATTCACGGAAGGAGAATCCACGTAGGATATAGGAGTCCACGCATCCCCTCAATTCAGGGTTCTCCTCTTTCAGTCGCATGATGGACGAACCTGTGAAAATGATCTTCAAATCTTGGAAATGGTCGTAGCAATAGCGTAGTTCTTTGCTCCAATCGGGGTATTTGAAGATTTGGTCGAGAAGCAACACTTTTCCGCCTTGTTTCCTAAACCTGTCCGCAAAATCCACAAGTGTAGTCTGCGTGAAATAGAAGTTGTTGAGGTTGATGTAGAGGCATTGCCTGTCGGTCCCGAAGTTCTCTTTCGCATAACTGAGCAGGAAGGTGGTTTTCCCGACACCTCGGCTACCCTTTATACCAATAAGTCGCTGGCTCCAGTCGATTTCATCCATGAGGAGTCGGCGGACGGGTGCGTTGGTGTGTTCTACCAGATATTCGTGTACTTTGTAAAATGCCTCCAGTGTCATCTTTTTCGTGGTTATCACTCCTACAAAGATAGTTTTCTCTTTTAAAAAATACAATCTCGGTATCTTATTTTTCTGCAAAAAAGCGATGGGGAAGAACGTTTTTCTAGGGAAGACCACCTATTTCGAGGTCGAATTCTTAATTCGTAAGTCAAAAGGTTTCAATGAGTTAGGGATTGAATGATAATTTTATGCTTGCATTATTTGTCTGTTTGATAGTTTTTGATATAACTTTGTGGCTGTTATCTACGATATTTTGATTCTGAGTAGGTACTTGTTTGTTTGATGCATATGGGAATGGGTGTTTTGCTTGCGTCTTTCCCCTAAAAATAGAAGAGATATGAATGACCGATATTATAGGATGCCGTTCGATTTCGGGGTGCTATTTGATTCTGATTCTCAGAATGTTGCTATGTGTGATGAATTGGATTCGATAGACCAGCATATAGAGTTGTTGATTACGACTTACCCGGGTGAGCACTGTTACGATACCCGATATGGTACGGATATTTGGGAGATGGATTTTGAACGGATTGTCTCGTTGAATAGTTGGAAAAACCGTTTTGTGGAGTGCCTCGCTGACTCGATTTCACGCTATGAGAAGCGTATTGAGGATTGCCGTTTCAGTTTGGTTGTTGAGGATGTCCTCTTGGAAGATACGACGGCAGACCATGTGAGCATAAAGAAGCGGGTGGACATCTATGTGGATGCGCTCTTGAAGTCGACCGATGAACGTTGTAAGTTCTTCTATACGATGTATTTAGGACCTTTGTCAAAGAATTGAGCCAAGATGGAAAATTTTAGGTATAGTAAAGAAGATATCAAAGATCGGTTGATAAGGTCTGCGTTGGATTTTTGGAATATACGGAAGTCGGAGAACTTGGATCCTTTTGTCAGGCTGTTGATAGAGGCGTTGGCCATGCAGTTGCACCTTGTTTCGGATGATATTGCGGATATTGAAATTCGGACGATGAAGAGACTTAGCGAAGTTCTTTTGCCGGAATCCTATTCGTTGGCACGTCCGGCGCATGCCTTGGTGCATCTCAACCCGTTAAAGGAGTCGCTCTCTGTCGATTCATTTTCAGAATTTTGGGTGACGAATGGGGGCCGGAACGACGAGAAATTTATTTTCTCTCCCATAGGTAACTTCCCTTTGCGTAGGGCTTCGGTCAAACTACTGGTGGTGGAAGGTAATGTGTATGCTCTCTTGCCTGATTTGAACAAAAAACTACTTTTTCGAGGGGAGACTCTTCCCGAATCGGTAGGAAAGGTCTATGTGGGGATTGATTTTGAGGGGGATTTTTTTCCGTTGCAAGGAGTTTCGTTGTTTGTCGATTTCCCGAATGTGGACGGCAGGGCAAGCCATTTGAACCATTTGGCCTCTTGTGAGTGGCGTTTGGAAGGCAAAGTTTTGTCTGTCAGTCGGGGCGTCGCATTCACAAAGGATGCTTCGTTTGATGGGGAAGAAGAATCGTTCCGGCCGAACATTTTGGGAGACATTCATGCCTTGGCAGAGCGTGCTTACAAAGCAAATTTTGTGACTTTGAATGATGATTTTCAATTGGGTAGAGATTCAATGAAGGTGATTCCGGAGGCTTTGGCTTCTCTGCAACATCCGACTCTTTTCAAGTCTCCTCTCTTGTGGTTGGAGATCACTTTTCCTTCTTCATTCCCTTCTTTTGCCTTGAACGACCTCCATGTTTTGTTGAATGTGGTTCCTATGGTTAATAAGGAGTTGCGTAGCGTGACGAATGCTGTGAGAAAGAATTTCGGTGTGATTCCTTTGCCGCTCTCGTCCAAGGAATATTTTCTTGACATGCTGGATTTGGAAGACGAGTCGGGCTGTGTCTATAAAGAATCGGGGGCCATCAACGAAAAATCGGCCGTTTGTTCCTATTCGCTGAGGAAGGGCGGTTGCGAGTCGTTCGATAAACGGGATGTGAAGGACTATTTTTTGCGCCTGCGTCGTTTGTTGGAGAATGAGTTGGCTCTGTTTTCGCAAAATATCTCTCGACGGTTGGGCGACCGCTCTTCCATAGAACACATGCTTTCGGAGATAAATAAGGTGGAAAAGCAGTTTGCCGTAGATTCGGATATGCTTCGATATTTGTTTGTCGATTCGCCGCAGGATAATTATCTGTTTTATGCAAGGTATTGGACCACCCAGGGCGACCATGCCAACGGCATTCGGGTAGGGACAAAACTCAAACCCCATGAGTCGTTGTACGGTGATTTGGACCAAGCTCAATTGGTGACTTCGACAGTAGGGGGAAAGGGCGTTCCGTCAGAGCCGGAGCGAATCAGTCGATTCAAGTATTTGCTGGGTTGCCGTGACCGAATTGTGACAAATGCGGACATAGAGAATTTTTGTTTCTCGGACCTCTCTGATATTCTGTCTGATGTCTATATAGAAAAAGGGATTCATGCGGGAACTTCTTGGGGAGAAGGGCTTCTTCGGACTATAGATGTGCATTTGGTTTTGAAGGAGAAGGTGGATGCCCATCGAAAAGAATCGTTGTCTGGCCATCTTTTGGCAGGATTGGAATCCCGCTCACCGATGACGTTTAATTATCGAATTTTTGTGGACTGATATGGAGATTTTGATACTTGATTTTTTTGTAAGATATCTTATCCTGCCGATTTTGTGTATAATCTTGGCTGGAGCCATGTTGTATTTTGCCCATCGAGGAAAGTTGTTGGAGAAGAGGGTTGTTGTGTATTTAGGTTTGTCCGTGCTCGTAGGTTCTCTGTTGGGACTCTTGGGCATAATGAACCTCTATTTTATGCCCTATACCTATCTTTTCTTGGCTTTTCTGTTTTTGCTGATAGGCCTTTCGGACTATTGTTTCTTGTCGAGGAGCAAAGCAGAATTAAAGGAGTCCTTGTGGAAACAACTCTTGTTGATTCTTCCTCAGATATTGCTTTCGTGGGCCCTCTTCTCGCTTTTGTTTAACTTGACGAATAGCTTCCAGTATGGGGTCTATTCAGGCGGGGTTGTTTTGTCTGTGTTGGTCGTTCCTTGTTTTATGTCTGCTTATCGATCCTATTTGCAGATACCGGTTGAAATCTATAAGATGAGGGAATACCAAGAGAGTGACATGGTTTCGGTTCCATTCCAATCGTTCGGAACGGGCGAGATTCTTGTTTGTGAGATTGAGTTGTGCAGGAATTTAGCCGAAAATGACACCATTCGGATAAAGGCGAAAGCGAAGTCGGATATGATGTTGGGGGATTGGTTCGCTTTGATTCTCTCCGATTACAATTCGCAGGCTACGGACAGACCGATAGAGCTTAATAATCCCCATGAAAAGTATGGCTGGATATTTTACGATAAACCCTCCTTTTTCAGGACGAGGAGGTACATGGATCCAGATGCTTCATTTCAGGATAACCATTTAGAAGAGAAGAATTTAATTGTTGCCAAAAGAGTGAAGATTTGACCTTTGGGGATACTCATTTGGGGATGGAAAATGTTTTGTTAATGCATTAAGGAATTTATATAATATGATGGAAATGAGAGAGTTTAGGCCAATAAATTGGATGCAAGGGATGAATGTCTCTTCCGCCCATTTTATTGCTACTGAAAATTGTATTTCGGAGAAAATCTACAGAGGGGTCTCTTTGTCTCAAGAGGTCTTCTCTTTTGGAATGTTGCCGGCAGTAAAGTCGGGCAAGGAACTGAATCTTTTTTTGGTAGGCAGGGAGGCACACACGAAAGTCGTGCTGAAGTCTTACTATGGCGTGGTGAGAGGTGGCGTTGTAATCAGTTTGGATGAGCAAGAGGGCGTTGTAGAGTGTGCTTGTGGCTTGTTGGAGGAAGGCACTGCCGAGGCATGGAACGTTGTACTTACTGTTTTTCCGTATGATCGAAACCCTTGCGGTGTGCCGGATATGCAGGAGCAGCCGCCTCGTTATCCTTTCGTGGAGTCCTCCTATCAGTTGAGTTTGATGGAGCGTGGCCGGTCTCTCTCGGATGATTATGGGGAATATAGTGTGGTGGTTGGTTTGTTGCGTAAGAAAGACGATGTTTTTGTGCTGGATGCCAATTATATTCCCCCTTCCGTCAACTTGGACTCGAATGAGGCTTTGCAAACGCTGAGAAGCCGATTCTCTTCCTATTTGTCGACGATAAGGACTTCGGTCTCCGTCGTGTTGGGCAAGGCTTTGGAGCAATCCAATAAAAGTGCACTTGTGCGTAACATCATACTTGTTTGCGAAGAGTTGCTGAAAGTCCTGGCTTCTTTCTATTTTGATTGGAATAATATATCTCGATACCTCTCTCCGTATCGGAGCGTGGAGATGCTGAATAGGGTGCCGAGTTCATTCCTGACGGCTTTGGATTTTATCTCTAAGTCGGAACGGGAGGAACTGCTGACCTATTTCAAGGATTGGAATGGCATTGCGCCCTCTTCGTTTGAACAGATGTTGGCAGATTCGGTTACGCAAACCTATAATCATAATCGGATAGGAGAGTCCTTTTATCTTTTGGAGGTCGTGTTCAAAAATGTGCAGGAGTTGTTCGTTTCGCTTAGTCATTTGGAACAGATTGGAGGAAAACGGCGAGACGATATGGTTATCTATTTCTCGGGTAAACAGTCGGAGCCGACAAACGGACGGGAGAGTTGGTTTACAACAAAGCGATGATATGGAGGCAACGGTTTTGGACTATATCGGAAATACACTCTCAACGGATTATCGAGCTGAGTTGTTGGCGGCCATGTTGGTCGAGACGGGGATTCCTATGGAGCAGGTTCGTTTGATTCGCCTTGGCTCTTCCCAAAAAGGGAAGCGGGTAGGGAGAATCGAGAAAACCTATTCCCAAGATGAAATGATCGATTTCGTGAATGTCTATGAGCGGAAGCGTGATCTGTACGAATCTTTGCCAGAAGGATTGTTCCACAAAAATGGGGCGAAGAACGGAAAGGGTGGACCTCATTCTGTAACAGACTTGATGAAGCAAACTCGGCAGGAGGCTTTTAATGCGCGACTTTTCTTTCGCCCTTTTGAGATGGAGATAGATCGGATGTCGATGCTTGCCCAGCTATATGAACTTTGTTTGGAGAAGCGGGATAAGTATAGTTGTTTTGTCCGTTTGATGAGCCACTATTGGCCACTATTGCGTGATTTCCAAACGGATAGGGCACTCATGTTAGTCTATTTTATCGCATTAAGCCACCGTCCTGTGGGGGTGGATAAACTTGGCCAATTGTTCTCCTTATTCTTGAATTGTCGGGTTACGGTTGAAAAGGGATTTGAATTTAGAAACTATTCGGTTGGCAGTGAATGGCTTTTAGGTTCGTCGAGCTTAGGTGCCGCTTCCGTTTTGGGTGGAATGGTAACAATGGGGCTTCCTGTTGTTCGAGTACGGATAGAAAAGGTGGCTCGGGACCAAGTCTCTTTGTTCTATCGGGATAGCCAATCCTATAAGAATTTGGAGAAGATTCTGAATCTTTTCGTTCCTGCGGATGCGGAGTTGCAGATAGAGGTGTTTGCCGAAGAAAGGGAGGCCTCATTCTCGTTCTCCTTAGAAGGAAGGGCTCCTATTTTAGGTTATACAACTCTCTTGTCGTGAAAAAGTTGATGATATGAAAGCGTTGAATTATAAAAAAGTTATGTGTGGATACCTCCTCTTTGCGGGGCATTTATTGTTGGCTGTGGCTTCTGTTTTGTTGTGCGTTTTTTTCTTTTTTCTGGCTTCCGAAAAAGAGTATGCGCGGATAGAGGAGAAGACGGAAGTTTGCGAACAGATTTATCGGGAGCAGAATCATATCGTGGATGGATTCGATGAATTGTTTAGCTTATACCGTTCTTTCGATCTGGTGGAGGGGGTGAATCCTGATTTTTTGATGCGTTCGTTGGTGGCCCGAAAATTAGAGGTCGCTTCCATGGTGGGACGGATACCGCAGGAAGAGGTGGAGATTCCTATGCATTTGTTGAATCGTATGGAGGATTTGCTTCGGGTGAGGGATTCTATCTCTTCTATGCAGAAAACGGAACAAACGGTGAAGGACGACCTTATCCGTTGTTGTGGCGAGAGTCGTTCCATAACGAGAAAAATGCGAGTGGGAAAATTACTTTATTCTAAATAATTCGGAGTATGGAAAATCGTGGTTTTGGTGATAAAGGACAAAGAGAGAGGACGATAGCCTTTTTTTATGTTTTGCTGTTGTTCGTCTCTGTTTCGATTATTTGCTCTTACATTCTCTTCTTTTGGCATTCGTCCTACCATTTTTCGGAAGAAAAGCAGCATGCGTTGGAGCAGATGGCCAAAGTCTCTTCTTTTCGGGAAATGCAACGAAAGGTGAAGGGGCAGATGGAGATCTTGGATAGTCGGGTGGCAAAGGTGGATCCGGGTTTGAACGCTTCCTACGAGAAACGAGAGATCAATTATTCGATTGGTGAAATACGCAAGATCCATGTCGATCATAAGTATGACGGGCGTTACCGTTTGTTTGAGCAGGTTGCCCTCTTTTACGAATTGTGCTTGTTTGACAAGGAGCGGCTTTGGTCGTCAAAAAAGAATATAGAGAGGTTCAATGCCGATTTGGAGCGTTGCCGAAGCGGTGTGGAAACGAAAAAACTAAATTTTATGCACTAATAGGATGAGCAAGCTTTTTTCCAAGGGTATGTTGTGTGTCTTAACCCTATTCTTGTTCCTGATGGGTATGATGGCTTCCGTGAAGTTTTTTGTCTCAGGTCGTTCCATTCGTGCCTCCGTTTCGAAAAAGGAACTGACGGTAAACGATTCTCTGTTTTATCGGGATAGTACGTTGGGGGCGGTAAAAGTGTGTTGGGAGTTTGGCGACGGTGCAGAATCCCATACGAAAAGCGGTTATTACCATTTTCGAGAAGTTGGAAAGTATCTGATTCGTTTGACGGTGGATGATGTCATGCAAACCTTTTTCCAAGTGGACGTGACGAAAGAGAAACGCGAAAAGAACTATTCTCCGATACGGATTGTGGCGCCGGTTCGAGTCATGCAGAATGAGTGTGTCGTATTCATGGCTGATGGGGTGGCTTCTGATTGGCGATGGGAGTTTGGCTTGTCGGGTGTGGTCGATTCTCAAGATCGGAATCCCATCTATTCCTATTCGTTGCCAGGTATTTATGAAGTGCGCTTGATTACGGAGAATATGCAATATCCGATAACCCATGCAATCGAGGTCTTGCCGGAGTTTGTGGATGCCGATTCGTCGGATGTCTTCTCTTTGATAGCCACGGATATACAAGAACATTTGCAACGTATTGTGGATGAACGCACGTTTAACGAAGACTATAACTATGTGCTCAAGAGGTATTTAGGGGGCAATTCAGAGGTGAGGGTCTTGGTGAACAACAAGAAAGAAAACGATTTTTATTCCTATTGCTATGGGTTGAACATTTTAGGGAAACAGCATAGTACGGTGATAGAGGAGGTGGTGATAGAGGCCGATTCAGATGTGCGAGCCGTTAAAAAATTATTGATTAGCCAAAGTTCTTCAAAAGATTGAGTTATGAAAAGTGTTTTTAAGAAAATAGTTTTTGGAATCTTTCCCTTAATTGTTTTGGGGGCATGTTCTCCTATCAATCGTTTTACACGAGTGAGAGAGACGCCTAATGTCTATAGCCGAAATTATTGTTGTGGGCAGGTGGCCGTCTCAAAATCAATGGATAAGAAGAATCCTTGGATTGTTTATTCGGATAGAGGCAATAATAAAACCTATTACAGGCCAGGCGGGAAGGTGGTGTTGAAAGAGACCGCATATATGGAGCCTTTTGCGGTGATAGGCGAGAAAGGTGATTTTTTGAAGTTGGTGAAATTCAATCCCTCCGCATTTGAAAATGGCAAGTTGAAAGATTTGTCACAGTTGGAATATTACGGATGGGTGAAAAAGGATCATTTGCTTCTCTCTTCTCATGCGGTGACGGATGTGGCGACGGGCTTTGTGATAAAGATGGTGACGATGCTGAAAGACACGTCGTCGTTGGAACGCTTGGACAACTTTATCTCGGAGGGTTCAGTTGTGCTTTATCAAGAGCCGGAAATGCTAACGCCTATCGGGAAGGTTCCGTTCCAACAACCTCTTTTCTTGCTGAAAAAGAGTGCCGATAATCGAAAATGTTTTGTTGTCGGAAAGGAGCGCTTCTCTCCCGAAGAATCCTCTTCTGTGGTCTCTGGGTGGATCCCCTCCTCTTTGTTGATGCCTTTGGGTGAATATCTTTATTGGAATTATCAGAATGTTCCGATTACGAGGTCTGTTCTGACTGCTAATTTGAATATTGGGGAGAAGCATTGTTTGGGGGCTGATAGTTCTGATTGGTCGAATCTGAATCCTATCTATGCAATTAAAGAGCTGGATGAGAATTCGTTTAGTGTCCATACGACAGTTTCTGTTCCCGTATTGGATATGAATGGGAACTTTGTTTACGGTCTTTCGGGGAAACCCATATCTCGTTCTGCTTACGAAAAGGCTCTTGTCGATAAGAAGCATATCAATGTGATGTTGGTTTTCTCTGGCCAACGCCAAGTTTATGATAGGTTTGGGCAATTGGTATCCTCTTTTCAGCAAATGGACGATATGCTAAAGAAGTACGATTCTGATTTTCGGTTAGGCTATTGTGTCGGTTTTGACTCAGGAACCGATGGTATGGGTATCTGTCCCTTGAATGCCAATGTTTCGGAGGTGTTGTCCTCGTTGGAGCATTGTGCTGATTTACAACAAAATCGTCCTGCCTCTCTAGGTGGAGATGCTTGGATGGCATTAAAAAAAGCATTGCCGTTGATGTCAGATTATCGAAGCGAGTGTAATGTATTGGTATTGGTTGGAGAAAATGGGAACTTAAAAGGACAGGTAGAATCCTCTTTGATCGATGATTTGGTCAATTTAAATTGTCGGATAGTTGGTTGTCAAATTTACTCCAATCAAGGAAATTCGTTCAATAATTTTGTTTTGCAGGTGGAAGATATGATTAGTCGATCTTCCGACAAGTTGGTCAAACAGAAGAAAGATTTGTTGGTCCATTCTGAACAGTTAAGTCCGAATAACCAGTATAGGGAGATTTCGGAGAATGTTTATGCATTGGATTATCCCCTTAATAGCATGTGGCAGGGAAGGATACTTTTTCCCAAGAAGAAGGAGAGTCTTTCGCCTGATTTGCTCCTTTCCGAATTGGATTCCCTTCTGGCAGAGGCGGTTGACGATAACAATGACATTATTGCCCATTTGCAGAACTCATTCCACAAGGTGGGAACGGGACGCTCGATAGTCAATCCTGTTTGGTCTGAAAGGATGGGGATTGCGACGGATACGCTAACTGATTTATTGAAACCTATTTGTTCATTGAATCCGTATACGAGGTTCTCCTTGAACATGGAGTTGGGAAAAAAGGAGATGAAAAAAGGTGAATATGTTTTGTTTCTGACGGAGACGGAGTTGGATCGGATTCGTCAGTTTCTCAGAGATTTGACGCTGGTCAGGGTGGATTACCGATATAGTGCATCCGCTACGCAAAAAAAGCAGAAATATAAATCGTGTGTAGGCTTGTTCGAACAAGAGGCGAAGGCGCTTCCCGATACGCTTCCTCGAACTTATGTGAACACCTCGAAAGTGAGGCGTTCAATGCAAAAAGCTTTTCTTTATTGGGCGAACGAAGAGAAAGTCTATCCGACGAAGAAAAGGACTTTAAAGCAGATGTCGTTGTCGCAGAACCAGCAGTTGATCTTTTCTCTTCCGGCTTCTAGTGAATTGTTGGATTCCTATTCGCTGAGGAGTTTAAGAAAGAAGAAGGTGTTGACAGATCGTGATTTGGATGAGTTACAAGAGTACTATTTGCTCAAACAAAGGAAATTGGAAGATGCCATAATTTC
>JAFZKQ010000091.1 GCA_017553575.1 Paludibacteraceae bacterium | reverse complement strand
TTTCCTTAAATTTGAATTTGTTGCCCCACTCTTTTTTATAACTATCAAGACTACCTGCTGGAATATAAACTGTCTTGATGCTTTTTATTTTATTAAACGCATTCCGTCCGAGACGTGGGGCTATTGGAGCTTTTGATGTGATCGTTTTCAAATTGTGGATGAGAGAGAATGCATCATTACCTATCTCCTTCAAACTCTGTGGAAGTGTGAGATTCTCAACATCCACTGTAAAATATGGGAGGGCGTTTTCGTTAATTTTTGAAATACCTTCCGTAACAACCAAGTCTACCATTCCTTGAGCTATTCCTTTTTTATAAATAGAGCCATCACGACGAATATAAAAGCCTGAGCCATCACGACAAAATGACTTTATCACATTAATCGTATCCGCCTGAGGATCATATTTTTCCACATATAGCTTATAAGGGTATCCCTCTTCATAATAAAAGTTAGTGAATCCACCACAGAAGACTTCCCATTTTGCAGTATCTTTTCTGCTGATTCCTTTCCTTATCAAATAGCAACGTTTATCATCGACTTTGATTTTTTGATTCCCTACCGTCATCCATTCCCATTCTGAATTTTGAGCACAGATATTTGCGACACCCAAAAGTGTCGTGGTGACGAGAATTAATATTTTGAAGATTATGTGTTCCATAAAATCAGTTTGATTTTGTTAAAGATTTAGAAACCGCAATTTAGTATAAATTTTTGTCAAAGAGAACATTCTGCATATAAATTTATATCTTAGCCATGTCGAACACAGATTTATATAATCAAAATATTATCGGTCGTTCTTGATTAAAGACAATAACGTTTTATGTTTGAAGAATATCAAAATACAAGCGGACAAGTAAGTGGGCATGATTATGTGGACCTAGGTCTTCCAAGTGGTAATTTATGGGCGACTTGCAACCTTGGTGCACACAAACTTCACGAACACGGGGATTACTTTGCATGGGGAGAGACATCTCCTAAGAAGTTGTATTCTAACACAAATTACAAGTTTGGAGAAGAAGGTTCATATTCAAAATATTGTGCATATAAAAAATTTGGAGAGTTAGACTATAAAATCATATTGGAAGAAATGGATGATACTGCAAGAGCTATTTGGGGAGACTCTTGGTATATGCCAACTCAAGAAGATATGATTGAATTGGCGGATCATTGTGAGTGGTGGCCTGTTGATGATTTTAAAGGAACTGGTGTCGCTGGCATCGTTGGCATATCTAAAGAAAACCTAAATATAATCTTTTTCCCTTTTTCTGGAGTATGTAAAGAAGATGAGGTCCCTGATTACCAGTATGCTTTTTATTGGTCTTCTTCTTTATCTACATCAGTTGAAGAACCTTCTGCTTATGGACTCGATTGTCTTGGGTGGACACCATGCGTGGAAACTAATAGTTATCAAGCACGTTGTTATGGCTATCCGATTCGTGCCATTTCAAATCCTCACCCTAAATCATATAGTAAGATTCTTGTTGAAATGAAGGAACGGAAAACAATGGAACAGGTGTATGGGCCATGGAAAGGTGAGATTCCAACATGGACAAATGTTGGAATGAGATATTATAATTTATATCATGTACAGGTGAAAGACTATTCTTTGTCTGATATTGCTTTTTTAATTCGTCAATCTTCTATGCAAGAATACATAATGCCAGTGGCGATAGATATCTTAAGGGTAAAACCATTCATAATGGTTGATTATGATCCAGGGGATTTGTTAGGTCAAGTTTTGGGTTCCGTCGAAGACAAGGGAAATGCCGCTTATTGGGAATCACACGATAGAGAGAAAAAAGATGTGATGAAAATATTTGAATCGTGCAAAGAAAATATGAAATCATATGGCGTCAATGAAAAGGGGTATGTGAAGCTGTATGAGGACTTTTGTAAAGGACAAGCAGAACGTCAGGCAGAACGTGAGCGGGACGAAAAACTTCGTAACGCTAAAAATCTTATGGCGTTGGGAGTGGATGAGAATGCTATTTCCAAAGTGACAGGTCTCTCCAAAAAGGAAATTGAAAATCTGTGAAGTTTTCCCATCAACAAGAACACGACCGACGGCTCGGACAAAATAGAGACGACCTTTTCTATTCACAAAAAACGCTACAATAAAGAATTCGGACCGACATAGGAGGCACATTGCGACGAAGCGACTTTCAATTTCAATTTTATTTCAATCCTTTACTTCCCTTATGTGAGATTTTTTATATCTTTGCCTTGAGAATATAAATTTAATTTCTAAATAGAAAGTAGATATGGTTAATTACAAAGATCTAGGCTTGGTAAACACAAAAGAGATGTTTGCTAAGGCAGTTAAGGGAGGTTATGCAATCCCTGCATTCAACTTCAACACAATGGAGCAAATGCAAGCTATCATTCAAGCAGCAGTAGAAACTAAGTCTCCTGTCATCATGCAAGTTTCTAAGGGAGCTCGTAACTACGCTAACGGTACGATTTTGCGTTACATGGCTCAAGGTGCTGTAGAATACGCAAAAGAGTTGGGCATGGCAAATCCACAAATCGTGCTTCACTTGGATCACGGTGATACTTTCGAACTTTGCAAGGACTGTATCGACAACGGTTTCTCTTCAGTTATGATCGACGGATCATCTAAGCCATACGAGGAGAACATCGCTTTGACTAAGCAAGTAGTTGAGTACGCTCACGCTCACGGTGTAACTGTTGAGGCTGAGTTGGGTGTATTGGCAGGTGTTGAGGACGAGGTTCAAGCTGAGGAGTCTCACTACACTAAGCCAGAAGAGGTAATCGACTTCGCTACTCGTACAGGTTGCGATTCATTGGCTATCTCTATCGGTACTTCTCACGGTGCATACAAGTTCAAGCCTGAGCAATGTACTCGTGACCCTAAGACTGGTAAATTGGTGCCTCCTCCATTGGCATTCGACGTTCTTCACGCTATCGAGAAGAAGTTGCCAGGATTCCCTATCGTTCTTCACGGATCTTCTTCAGTTCCTCAAGACGAGGTTGACACAATCAACGCACACGGTGGTAAGTTGCCTGATGCAGTAGGTATTCCTGAAGAGCAATTGCGTGAGGCTTCTAAGTCTGCAGTATGTAAGATCAACATCGACTCAGACTCTCGTTTGGCTATGACGGCTGCTATCCGTAAGTACTTCGATGAGAACCCAAGTCACTTCGATCCTCGTCAATACTTGAAGCCAGCTCGTGAGAACATGAAGAAGATGTACATCCACAAGATCGTTAACGTTCTTGGTTCTGATGGCAAGGCTGAATAATTAAAGCAAAAATAGATTCAAGGGAGGGGAACAAAAGTTTTCCTCCCTTTTTTATTGCATTGGGGACTACTTTCCCTCATTTTGAGAAGACCGTCAAAAAATAGTATCTTTGCAAAAAACAACAGTCATGAAAAGAGCAGTCATCGTAGGCGCCACTTCCGGCATGGGTCAAGAGGTAGCAAAGCTACTCGTAAAAGAGGGATGGATGGTAGGCATCGCAGGCCGAAGAAGTGAGGAACTTGCCAAATTCCAAGTCTTGAAACCTGAGCAGATCGTCACAGAGACGATTGACATCAACGCCCCTGACGCAACAGAAAAATTAGACTGCCTCATCGAAAAACTTGGTGGCATGGACCTCTACTTCCATAGTTCAGGCTATGGCAGCCAAAATCTCTCTTTGGAAGAGGGCATAGAGCTAAAGACAGCCATGACCAACGGTGTTGGCTTCACTCGCATGATTGGAGCCGCTTACAGGCACTTTCGCGACAAATCCAATGGAATAGGACACATCGCCGTCATTTCAAGCATAGCGGGCACAAAAGGGTTGGGAGCCGCACCCTCCTACTCGGCCACGAAACGCTACCAAAACACCTATATCCAAGCCTTGGTGCAACAAACCAAAATCAATGGGCTCCAAATCAAATTCACGGATATCCGCCCAGGCTTTGTCGCCACAGACTTTCTGGGTGACGACACCTATCCCCTCCTTATGAAGAAAGAGGATGTAGCCCAGGAAATCCTAAAGGCCATCCAAAAGAAGAAACGCAAAGTCGTCATAGATTGGCGCTACAAAATACTAACACACATCTGGTCATTCATTCCCAACTTCATTTGGGAACGCATGAAAATTAAATGACGTCAAACCAATAGACAACAAGCATGAAACGGTTCCTTAAAATCAGCATATATACATTCTTGGGGTTATCCATCTCCCTCGGTACCCTCATCGGCATCTGCATTGCTCTTTCGGAGATAAAAGAGCCTAATTTGGAACTGCCTTCCATAAAAGAGGCAAAAGTGGTGGAAGCATCAGGTTACCGATCCGTCGGCAACAATTGGATCCGCCAAAGCGAGAGTGGCCTTTGGGAGGTCTATGTCGAAGGTTCCGACATCGAAAGAGGGTTGGCTCTCGGCAAACTGGAGAAGGATTTAATGGTATTCCAAGAGAGGGTATTCGTAAACCAAATCAACGAATTGGTTCCCTCCCGCAGCTACGTCAACTTCCTCAAGCACCTCACTGCCTTCTACAACCGGAACTTGACCGACTACATTCCGCAAGAGTACCAATATGAGATTTACGGCACCACGGTGGAAGGCACCCACGAGTTCGACTACATCGGAACGCCCTACGAGCGACAACTCAACTACCACGCCGCCCACGATTTAGGTCATGCCATGCAAGACTATATGCTTGTAGGTTGCACCTCCTTCGCCACATGGGGCGACAGCAGCGTGGACAGCACGCTCACCATCGGCAGGAACTTCGATTTCTACATGGGGGACGAATTTGCGAGGAACAAAGTCATCTCCTTCTACAACCCGCAATACGGATACAAATTCGCCATGGTGGGCTGGGCAGGCATGACCGGCGTACTCTCCGGCATGAACACAGAAGGATTGACCGTCACCATAAACGCTGCCAAATCAGACATGCCGACTTCCTCCGCTATGCCTATCTCCCTCCTAGCCAGGAAGATTCTGCAATACTCCTCCACCATCCAAGAAGCCTTTGCGATAGCGGACAGTGCACAAACATTCGTTTCTGAATCCATTCTCATCGGCTCCGCCAAGGATAAACGCGCCGCCATCATCGAGAAATCGACAGAAAAGACGGCACTCTACGAGTCTAACTCCACCTCCATCGTATGCGCCAACCATTACCAAAGTCCGCTCTTTGCCAACGACAAACGGAACATCGAAAACATCCAAACATCCGACAGTCCCTACCGACAGAAACGGGCAGAACAACTCTTGAACGAGAAAAAGCCGATTGACCCACAAAAAGCGGTGGAGATACTAAGAGACACCAAAGGCATAGACGGCAAAAACATCGGTTTAGGCAACGAAAAAGCCCTGAACCAACTAATTGGTCACCACTCGGTCGTTTTTCAGCCTGAGAAGGCTCTAATGTGGGTTTCCACCGCCCATTGGCAATTGGGTAGGTTCGTGGCTTATGACCTCAACAAAATATTCAACGAAGTACACCCCGACCAAGAGGTCTACGAAAAGGAGTTGGAAATCAAAGAGGACTCCCTCATTTACACACCAGAATTCAAAAACTATTTGGGATATAGGCATACGAAAAAGGCTATAAAAAAATCCATGGCCAGCAAACAGCAACCCACCAGCAAAGAGATTCGAAGCCTGACCCTACTCAACCCGAACCTCTTCGAGGCCTACGACATTGCCGGCGATGCGTTTTGGGCAAGGGAGCTAAAGGATAGTGCCGTATGCTACTGGAAGAAGGCTCTCACGCTTGAAATCCCCAAATTAGGAGAGCGGGAGAATATCGAAGAGAAAATTAAGGAGGCTGAAGATTAAAACATGCAATGTATAAATCCACAAGGTCGTCAGAGAACGTACCTTTGTGGATGTAGATAGGTATAAGAAGAATTCCAAAGGCGTGAAGCATCTATGCACCACTCCTTTGGGATTCCAATTCAAACCACATAGAAAAACTCATTCATCTATGCAGCATATAATGGATATCACGTCTTTATCTTTCATATAAACATTGCGCTGACCTTCATTGCTACGCCATACCCATTTCTCCATATTGACATCATAACCTAAACTATCATTGTTCAGACAATCCGCCACAGCCACAAACCCTTGCGACTTAAACTCCGCACCGAACCGTTTTTCCGGATGCATCAATTCGTCAAATGACAAGATCCTGATTAAGTTGACACGTTTATTCGCAACCATATTTTTGGTGTCGTCCGTACACATCGTAATCATGCGTTTAAGCATATCGGGAGCCTCGATTCCATACAACTCCTCAACTTTGGACACTTTTTCCTCATCAATATCGCAAGACACTATTTCTTTCTTGAAATCACACTCTTTCTTTGATTGACGATCATAATGGTAAAGTTCATAGCCCATACTTGATTTTGTTTTAAAGTTTTACAATCTACATAGGTGTTTTATACAAACACCCAACAATACCAAAATTATAAAAAAATCCTATCTCCCCACTAATTATCGCCACATATCTTACCCAAAAATAGAGGAAAGTAAGCGCCAGTGGGAACATGGCATAGAGGCACTTCCATATCCGAAGACACCACAACAATGGCAAGCGGCATAACCATCAGTTTTCAGCCTCTTTCATTCCCAGTTCTATCTTTCAAAATTCCAATCTGAACCCCTTCTCTTTCAATCGATCATAGTTTTCCAAATTGAATTTGTAAAGTTTCGCCTCACGCTTAGGGTTAGCCTTGATCGTCTCATTCAAATCATCCAACAATCCGACATGAAGTATTTTCTTGGAGAAATTACGGCGGTCAAACTCAACGCCCAATATGGACTCATATAGCGACTGCAATTCACGCATGGTAAATTTCTCCGGAAGCAAATCAAAACCCACTGGCCTAAACATAATCCGTTCACGAAGCTTCACCAAAGCCAAATCCAAGACCTCCTTATGGTCAAAGCACAAATCAGGCAACTCATCCATGGAAAACCAATCCGCACTAACCACATTGCCGCCTTCTCGCACCTCCTGCTTACGCACCAAGGCATAATAGGCTATGGAGATGACTCGGTCTCGAACATCACGATCAGGGGAAGAGAACGTATGAAACTGCTCAATATAGGCACCTGTCATTCCCGTCTTGGATTGGAGCACTCGTTTCGCACTAGCCTCTGCCGACTCATCCATACGAATAAATCCTCCCGGCAAGCCCCAAGATGCTGGGTAAGGCGACTCAGCCCGCTTCACCAAAAGCACCTGTATTTTGGTCCCATCAAATCCGAAAATAACACAATCCGTCGCCACCATCGGACGAGGATAGTCATAAACATACTCTCCTTTCTCCATTACTCGTGTCATTTATACACGCAAATATACGCCAATTCTTGCCAAAAATCGAGTAGGAAGAAAATGAAAGTTTTCTTCCTACTTTCATTTTCTGTCCTCTCACACCACCGTACGTGCCGTTCGGCATACGGCGGTTCTCTAATTGCGATGCAATTTGGCATAGATGCCGATTAGCGAGGGATAC
>JAFZKQ010000090.1 GCA_017553575.1 Paludibacteraceae bacterium | reverse complement strand
TTTATGGTGGTCATGAGTTCTATACTAAGATGTTGCTTGATGGAAACGAACTTCCAGCCACAACTCCTATTGTAATGAGAACAATAAAGAAGAATGACCCAGTGAGGGATGCATATAATAATGAGATTATAACCAGGGATACAGTTGTGCAAGATAAGAGTTTGTCTTATCTCTTGAAAAATGCTGATGTCTTCAACCAATTGAAATTGGCATTTGATGCGGAACTCCTTATGAAAGTTGTAAAAGATTCATTGAAAAAATTGTATGACGTAGAGCCTACATTTGAACAACTAAATGATGAAATGGGTAAAAGACTCAGAATTTATGAGAAGACCTCTTATTCTTTCAGATTGGATGATTTGTTGGCTACGATGAACTTCGAGGGTAAGGATATAGACAAAAACCATAAACATGTCATTACTGTGGTAGATAATCAGAATTGTGAGTTTTCTACCGAGTTTGACATCTATCAGCCTACTAAGTTGAAGATTGAGGCTGATGCAAGTTATGTTTGTCATGACGGTTCTACTCGTATATATGCTAAATCAACCACAGGCGGTGTGGCACCTTACTTATATAAGGTTGAAAAAGTCACGGGAGATGATTACATTTCTGATGAAGGTTTGAATAAATACCCTCAAACCCCTGAAGGTGAGGATTTGACAACTTATCTTGATTACAAGAAGTTCTATATGGATGAGTTTCATTCAAATGACCATATTCCTGTGGGTAGCGGTTCTCATGTGATGCAGGTCCAAGATGCGAATGGATGTGTGGCGTCTAGTGCAAGCACTGATCCTAATGGATTATTAAATTGGGATGATGTTGTGCAAGACCAATTGATCAGTACATGGCACGACTTCGGAAATGTATTGGTAGTTGAAGACCAGACAGACTATAGTGTTATGAATACTCCTATTGCTCAGTATGATAGCATGAAGGTTTTGATTGTCATGGACGACGAGGACGATGCTGAAAAATTTGAGGGCGTCATGGTATCGAATGACCTGTATGTTTATGGTATTAAGGATTCTAAGAAGAAACCTAATTGGACATCAAAATCTTATGAAGGTCCGTCATGGGGCATTCCTCTTGAGGCACAAAAAGATTATCTGAATCTTTCGGAAGATATGAAGAATCGGTATAAGATATCAGATGGATTCGACTTGCTTGTTCCTACTGAGGAGTTGAAACGTATGGCTTTCGTTAAGTTCAGAAATCCAGCATCTTTATCGGATTTCAACTTGGTTGACTATTTGCGCGAGAAGAATAAAAATAACGGGCAAAAGGGAGTCCAATTGGGCTTTACGATTCGTGTGATCGCTTATGTGGCAGGTTGTGACGTGATTACTGAACACAATTCGTTGGCTCTCAATCTCGATGGCGTTGATCCGTACCCTAATCCTAAGTTCATGAACAGTATCCATTTGGCTTGCACTGGAGCAGATCAGAATGGAAAGGCGATTCTGTCGGTTACCATGGAAGATCCTTCTAGTTTCAACTACGTAGTCTATGGCATGAACGGTTCAGTCAAATCCCAAGTGCAATCTTACAAGTTGAATGCTGAAGATTGGCATGTTACTGATAGGTATGGTCAATCTTACGTTGTCACTCCAGATAACGATTTGAAGGAAGAGAGCCAAGATTCAGATGCGGAAGAGACTCCTGACGCAGATGAAGGGGAAGAAAAGGAAGAAAAGGGAGGTATTATAGTTGTCAATGGCAATAAAGAAATAGTTAATTACTACACTTACTCTTTTGAAGTGTCTGATATTACAGAAAATGTTATTATTAAAGTGTTCACTGACAGCAATGCTGCTGCGATTAAAGTTTTGAGAAATGCTAAGTAAGAAAATGCGAATATTCATCAAACTCATCTTGTGCATTACATCGTTAGCATTTGTTTCGAATATAAATGCAGTAGAAATCTCCCCCGATAATATCGACTACAAAAAGAAGTTGACGGCAAGTGGAGGATTGAGTTTTAACAATACTTTTTATGCGGGTAGCGATAGCCTGATTAAGCGTGACCCTTATGTCTATACGCTTTGTGGTTCTCTTAATCTCAATTATATGGGTGTTGACATGCCTTTTAGTTTTGCGCTTAGCAATACGAGTAAGGAATACACCCAGCCGTTCAACCGATTCCAGATTGCGCCTAAATACAAGTGGGTGCGACTCTACCTCGGTAGTGCCAGCATGACTTTCTCGCCTTATACTTTGGCAGGCCATGACTTTACTGGTGTGGGTGTGGAGCTGACTCCTCGTAATTGGTACTTTGGTGCAATGTATGGTCGTTTCTTGAAGGCAATTGAGTATGATCCGTTGATTGAGAACATCAATGACGTCTCTTATAAGCGCATGGGTTATAGTGCCAAAGTGGGGTGGAACGGAAGCGGAACATCGGTCAATGCAACTTTCTTTCATGCCAAGGATGATGTCAATTCGTTGGAATATGCTGTTCCTGATGAAGCTGATTTGCACCCGAAAGAGAATACGGCAATTAGTGGCTATATCCGTCAGTCGTTTTTGAAAGACTTCTTCATTCAGGCGGAGTATGCGTTTTCGCTCTATAATTCAGAAATTCGTACTGCCGAAGGCGCTCCAGCTGCAGGTTCTACTTTCCTTGACAAACTATTCAACCGAAAGGGCAACGACCGTTTTGTGGATGCTTTAAATGCGTCTGCGGGTTATGCAGGCAAGGTTTGGGGACTTTCGTTGTGCTACGAGCGTATTTCTCCTTATTATCAAACACTTGGTGGCTATTATTTCACCGATGACAAGGAAGACTATACCATTGCTCCTTATGTCAAATTTCTTAGTGGCAAATTGAATTTTAATGGTAAGTTGGGTTTTGAGTTCAATAACCTCAACAATCTAAAGTCAAACGATAACAGAAGGGTAGTAGGCTCGTTGACGGGTTCTTTTAGCGATGGAAAGCATTGGACAACGTCATTGTCTTATTCCAATTTCACGAACTACACCAAATATAAAAAGACGGCTTACCCTTATTATGTCGATCAACTCGATACGCTTAATTATTATCAGGTTAATCAGACATGGACTGGATTGGTCTCCTATGCATGGGGCGATACGTTGAGGACACAGTCGGTGTCGCTCTCTGGCAATTACAATTATGGAAATCAGGAGGCAGGCAACACCTCTTTTTCGGAGCAAACCATTATGGGAGGAAGTCTTAACTTCTCACAAGTGTTTATACCGACTCGTATTTCGTGGGGCTCTTTTTTCAGTGCGAACAGAGCCGATGCGTCATCTATTGAGACTCTTTACTGGGGACCAGGTTTGAATGCGGGTTGGAGCGATAAGTCTGGCGCATTCTCCGTCTCAGGGCAGATTGCCTACAATGTGAACAATCTAAATGGTCAGTTATATAGTTCTTTGTTGAACAGTGGTATTAATGCGAATTATTCCCTAAAGCAGATTGACGAGAAGTTGGGCAAACATACGGTTACGGCCTCTCTCGGCTTGACCAATTGGCTGAAAAGTGAAGCAAAGACAAAAAACGATTTTGAGTTCTTGGCCACACTGAATTATTCTGTAACTTTTTAAATTTTTGAAAGATAACATTCATCTCGAAATATGAACACGATTAAAAGATATTTATTATCAGTGCTTTTTCTCTGCGTAAGCTTATCTGCTTTTTCGCAAGCTTCGGTTTATCCTATCCAGTTAAGTGCTGCAATGTTGCCTCCATACACGAATTGCATGGGCGATTATTTCTCGAATGGAAGGGTGCAATTAAAGGTTATCGTGAGAGATATGAGTCGTTACGATGCTTCGTTGGAGTATTCTATTTCCGTAAAAATTAAGCAAGGCGGACGTGTCGTATTAGAGTCTAAAGGTCCTTTGAAGAGGCGTTTTAGTCAAGCACAGATTGTTAATGATATCTCGTTAAGAGACCTGTTTAGTGATAGGAATAATTATACCGTTACTGGTGGCGCTAGTGGTTTTTTCGATAATGGCTATTGTTTGGAGGAGGGCTCGTATGAATTTGAATACCAACTCTTTGACAAAAACAATGGTAAGATGCCGTTAAGTGAACCCTTCTCGGTTTATTGTTATTTGACGCAGGCAGAACCTCCTGTAGGTGTGTTTCCTGAGGATGGAAAGTGTTATGAGAAGAGCGAGTTGCCGCAAACGTTTTTGTTCCAATGGATTGATCCTATTGCCATAGGCCCTCAGAATCGCTCTTATGAGTTGCATATCAAGGAGAAGAATGGTACCGATATGAAATTCACGGGTAACATGTTCTCTACTCAAGATGCCCCAAGTTCAATGGAAGTTTATAATCAGAATGTTTATAATAACAATTTTGTTTTGATAAACAACTCTTCTGGAAAATTCGAAGTAGGTAATACCTATTATTGGTATGTTCAGACCAAGTCTGTTGCGGATGGTATTCATGGGCAGAATGCCTATAAAAATAATGGTAAAAGCCAAACCTATAGTTTCTCTATCGGTAATTGTCATCAGGAGGAGCCAAAGATAGATTTTGATGATTCAAAAGCGAAAAATAAAGCAAAAACGAAAGTCAGAATAGAACTTGATGAAGTCAAGGTTGAGGGTGATGTCGTTACTCCTAAATGGGAGTTGAAGTCAAACAAAGACAATGAATTAATCTGTGGTTTTAAGATATACTGTTATAAGGCGGGAGGAAATCCAGATGATGCGTCTGAGGTGAAGAATATGACTTCCATTTGTAATCAATTTAAGGAAGGGGATATATGGACAGACAATCTTAACTCTTCGGTATTGGAGAAAGGAGTGGAGTACTTCTGCTTTGTGCGTCCTGTTGTAAAAGATGGTGCCATAGGATTGAAGAGTAATGAAATCTCATTCAAGTTAGCATCGCCAAATGCATCCTCTTCATCTAAAAATGAGGATGACGGTTGCGGTGTTGATTTGGAACACCGTCCTTGTGAGGAGTTGCTAACAACAGTACCTAAATATTTCTTCGCTAATGACGGCCACCAAGTGATTTTGGTGGATCAAACGACCAAATTGGAAGGTGATGCCTTTACGGGCGCTGGTATTATCACTCCTGCTTGGTTGAAAAACATGGTTCCTGATGTTATGCCATTGACTGGTCTTAATGTCGAATTCGAAAAAATTAAGATCAATAGCGATGGTTACCTTTGTGAGGGTGAAATCAAGGTGGTGTCTGATCCGGCTACCAATCTCTATTTTGATTTGAACGAACTAGTAGATTTCAAAGCAGGCTCGGATGCGGCTGCAAAGCAAAGGGAAGTCTATACAAAAGAGGTGGATAAGAAAGAAGATATCAAGGGTGACGTTTTTAATGGACAAATTGTTCATGAGAAATCGACTGGCGATCTTTATGCCGTGCCTATGGGTGGGGGAACCCCTGAAAAAGTGGCAAAGTGTTTGAACAAAAGAGAGTATTGCCCACTTCAATATAGGGGCGCACTTAATGATGCTGGCATCTATTTGCGTTTCGATGTGGACGCTACCCTTAATGATGGCTATAGCCCATATATAGATAAGGAGGCCAAGCCGTTTACTGCCGAGAATATCCTTAATGGTTATGTCTCATCAGGTAGTGATTACATCCAACCATGGATTTCGATGGTGCAGGGAGAGACGAAGTATATCAAGGCTTATTTCGAAGGAGGAAGTGTTGATCCAGATGATGTTGAATTCTATTTGATTTCACAAAATAGCCTTGCCTTGCTTGAGAAAAGCTATGAAAATGGATATTTCAAGGTGAGGATTTATGGTGGTCAGCCTACCAGGTCTTTGCAGATTGTGGCACGTTCGAAGGCTAAGAAGAAAGATTGTTCTGACGGCAACAATAGTGACAGTAAAGACGGCAACGCCACCAATACAGATACAAATGCTGGAACCAACGGCAACTCTGCCAGCAGCGACAACGATTCGAACAAGAACAGCAACGATTGTAAGGAATGTGAAGCCGTAACCTACGGTAGCGCACAGATTTACATGCTCTCGTCGAAGAAAATAAAGGTGATGTTGGTGCCTGTGGTTCAGAATGCCACCAATAATAATCTGAATATCGACGATTTGAAGGCAAAAGTCTCTGCTGCGAACGACATCATCAATCAGCGTTTTGCGCCTTTGGGTAGACAGTTTGAACTTGTGGTGGACGGGGCCTTCGAATATAAGGACATTGACACTAATACCGGCTTTAATGTTAGCGAGGACAATAGCGAGTGGACCAAGGAAACCGAAGAGATGAAGGCTTTGCGCAAGGCATACGGTTTGAAAGTCGGCAAGCGTGACGAGTACCAGGCCTGCCTCTTCCTGCTGACACAGGCGCAGAAAGAGGGCTTGCAGGGCTATATGCCACGCTCAAACTCGGTAGGATTTATCTTCCTTGGTGATAATTTTGCCAATGTACAGTCCGATATCATGGCGCATGAGTTGTGCCACGGTCTCTTTGGTTTGCAACACACCTTCGCCTATGCAGGCGTTACAGAGGGTGATGTTAAAGAAAACTTAATGGACTATGTGGCTCATAACGACGAGCGTTACCTCTCAAAATACTTCCAATGGAACAATATGGAGAGATTTAACGGTCACGTCTTTAAACTTTTGGATGATGTTGAGGATGGGGAGGCAACTGATGATTGTAAAGATGTATTATTTGGTTCTTATTCTAAAACACCATTAGCTGAAAGATATCTAGATGACAATAATGTTATGGCGTGTGAATTATTGAAAATGCAGTTAAAAAGTTCGTTTGATGCAAAGTCTTATTTTCCTTATGGAAAATCATCTTGGTTAATACAAAAGAACGAAAACAATTTATCTATTTTAGAAAATATCAAAAATAATAATGCTTCTTTATCACACCTAAAAAAGGGCTTTGTATATACAAGTTTTGGTCATGATATTTTTAGTCCTGGAAATGGATTTAATTCTCAAAATGGTTTGAGTTTTTCTGGATTAATAGGCAGAGATTCTATTCTAGTAAATATTTTTGTATATAAAGATAACATCAATTTAACAAATTATAAAGTTGAAAAATTAAATCAAGCAAATTCTAAAAATTCTAATATTGTAGTTCTATATTCCAAATGTGATCCACATTATATTTTGATATTCTTCTATGATGAAGATCAAAATTTGCAACTTATGATCCAAATTTATGGTGGTTATAAATTGAGTAAAGCAAAAGCTTGCGATTGGGCTCAGTATTTGTTACAAAAAATGCAAACAAATGATTGTGGTAGAATGGTTGCGTATAATCTGGATGACTTTACTTATTATAATCAGTGGAGTGATAATTTAAAAGACTGCAATTGTTATTACAATGGTTTTACTGAGGACCAAGCTCGTAATAATGGCTCTTGGGGTAAGGATGATGATAATTTAATATATATTTGTCAAAAGGGTACAAATTATAAACTATACAACAGAGTGGAATCAAATAAATGTTGTAATCCAACTTGTAAGCGTATTCTCTCTCAGAAAGGATTGAAGCCGCAAGCACCTGGAGATGCTACGTCCGCTATTGATTATGAATACCCTTCTAACTCTAAAATACTTAAAAGTACAACTTCTAATTTAACAAAATTGAATCAAGCTATTGATATTATTGAAGATGAATTGTCGAAAGGACATCCTGTTTTAACTGGTGTTCATCATCTTTACAAAGATAGACAACGACTAGTGTGGGTTGAAAGACCTTGGTTTAATGAAAATGATAGACCTTCAATGCATTACCTTTTGATTAAAGGTAAAGAATTTGATAATCATGGAACAGTTTTTTATAGATTTTACGAGGTTGGCAAAAGATGGAATAATGATCATTGTGAAAATGTATTTTCAGTAACTGATGGTTTTCTTTCTTCAAATCCTTCTTACCAGAATTATACATCTCAAGAGAATCATGGTAAGTATTATATTTTGACAACTGTAAGAAAAAATCTAAATGGAACTGAGAGTTGTCCTGCAAGAAAGAGTGATTCAAAACTGGTTCAAAAAGTGGAAGAAAATGATTTTAATAAAGTTAAATGTGATGAATAAAATTTTATTTACATTGTTTTTTGTAATGTTGTCTGAGTTAGCATCTGCAGAAGAAATTAATATGAAATTCCCAATAGTGAAGTATTATGTGAATTTTGCTGATACATGTGTACCTCTTTCAACACAAGATTGTTACGCTATATTGGATTTGTCAAAAGATGATATTTATGATGAATATGAACTTTATGATATGGAATCTGGAGAATTATCAAATGTAGTAGGTTATGAAAGGAATTATTGCATTTTGGCTGCTGTGAATTCTGATAATTATCGAGCATATTTATACCGCACAGAGGTTATTGACAACAATTGGTCTACCGAATATGTTTATTTTAAAACTATCTCAAAAGATAGTCTAAAAAAAACGAATGAAGTAATGATGCAAATCACTAATACGGATATAATGAATTCTGAATCAGTCCTAACTTATAAGTTTGTTTCTTCAGAGTGTTTTTATTTGTTTTCTTTTAGTAAAAAGGATGAAGGAACACTGATAGGTGTTTCTAAATATGTAATCCAAAAAATGGGCGGTATTATTAAAAGTAATGAACGTGATTATTTTAAACAAGAACCTATTTACAAATATGCATCTTATGAACATTACTTTAAAGATTTGTCTTTTGATCAATTCTTAAATACTATGATTGATTAAATTGCGATGGTTTAAATACCGTTTTTAATTAGTATTGTTTTTTTTAAGTAAACGTAATATTGTTGGTAATTATAATTATTGTAATGAGTAAAGATATTATAATACCCACCAAATCCAAAATATCAACCATCATCCTCTGCATCATAATGTTGGGTGCAGAGTCATTGCTGGCTGTCGACTTGACAAGTTCGTGGGAAGCTTACAGGAACTTGTACAAGAAGCCGAAGGCTATGTTGGCGACTGAGGAAGAAAAAGGGGCGGAAGAAACAGAGGCCTATGAACAGGCACTTACAAATCTGATTCCGACGCTTGAAAATTTAGATGTAAGAGTTCCGGTAGGGACAAATACCATATTCAACGGTATACTTTGTAATTGATTAACACAAGATTGACTCTAATTGAATATATATGATGTTTAAAAAGATTTTTCAAATTTTAGCCTTATTCGTGCTTTTGGCGCCATCAATAATGGCGCAAGAGAGCATCACAGAGATAAAAAAAGGCGGAGAAGAATTTTATACAGACGCAACATCGTTCTTTAGTTCGCTTAAAAACGGAGGTGCCAGTTCGTCACTATCTGGTGCTGGCAATGAATTGAATAGAATGATTGATGAGGCGTTGAATGGAGCCGATTCTCCTTTGAAAAAATTGCAGGAGGGTCTGAAAGATCCCAATATTAAACCGGAAGATTTGGCGGTTTTGATGTCGGATGCTAAAAACTACATCAAGAACTTTAAGTCAGAAGTCCTAAAGAGCGGCCTCAACAATTTCCTGCAAAATGATGGAATGTCGCAACAGCTTGACGGACTGATTGGTCAGGCTGGCGGTTTGCTTGAAAAGGCACAAGACCTTATCGATTTCGGGTATGGTTTCAATGCCCCTATTGGTCTGAAAGGTGAACCTGTTGATGGCTTCTATTTCTCCGTAAAGATGGATTCCATTAGCTATAGGCGTGATCCCCAAGATATGGCTAACTGCTACACGAAGGGTAGAATGTTTGTGGAGGTTGCTTTACCCATTCTTCCCGAACAATCGGACGGTAGCCACAAAATTGCATTTGCAGGAGATGTCCAATTCCAAAAAGGAGATCCTTCTGTAAAGTCGCGTATCTATTTGGATGTTGAGAGCACCGGTAAAGATGAATACCGCATACCTTTTGTTAAGAACAAGATTGATTTGGTGTTTATAGATGTGCCTTCCGATAAGACCGATGGTAACTGTGTGGCGCATGCAGGAGAGCGTTCCTATATTGAATTCAACTGTGATGGTATTACAGACTTCAAACTGAACGGTTACCTTGATTTCAAGCGCAAGCTGCTTGTTCCGATGGAAGAATCCTATGTTGCGGATGAAAAGGCCGATATTAAAAAAGAGAATGGCGAGATTGAGAAAGCGACCTACGACAAGGAAAACGAGGCACATAAGGCTTGGATACCTCTGAAAGATGAGAAAAAGACCGTTAAGGCTTACTTCAACATTGCCATGAGCCACGGCCCATGTGTCGCTGTCTGCTTCAACCATCCGTTCCGTGCGAAGAATGTGAAAAACTTCGTGTGGGAAGTGCATGAGTCTATTTTTGACTTCAGTACAGCAAGGAACGCCCCTGGCTTTAAATTGCCTGATGGATATATGCCGGAAGGGCTGGAAGAGGATTCTTGGACGGGTATCTACATCAAGGAAGTAGACTGCCACTTTCCGGAAGACTTTAAGTTAAACGATACGGATGAATTTCCGGAAGCTAGCGTCTACGACGTCTTTATTGACGACTATGGATTCACGGCGAAGGCAAGATTGGCAAATATCGTAAACAAAGGTTTGGGAAATTCTGGAGCCAGAATAGCCTTAGACACGATTACGGCAGAAGTGTACCAGAACGAATTTATTTCTGCCTCGTTGAAGGGGTCGGCTGCCATTCCATTCCTGCGCGAGGTAGAAGAGGAGTCGGCAGATAAATCTTCTGTCGCAACCAGTGAAGAACAGTTGCGAAAAGATGAGGCAAGCAAAATTCTTAAATTCGACATAGATGGTCGTATCGACTACTCAAAAGAAAATGATGAGTATTATTTCGATGCCAAGGCGAGTGTCAATATTGCTAAAAAGTATAAGGTTCCTTTTACCGAATTGGCTACCATTACGGTTAATCCGGGTACCGGCATTTCACTTACAAACTATAAGAAAACGGTGGTTTCGGTAGGAGATGACAATACGGGTGAGACTGTAAACGAAAAATTGCCAAAGTTGCGTTTCGACCTGACATTGAACGGGTCGCTCGACATTAATTCCAGTGCGGCATCGGCGATTAAGGGTAGTTCGATGTTCGGTTTTGACTGCAAATTCGACGGGGTGGCGTTCGAGGACCTGCATATAACCAATGTGGCTCCAAAAGTTTCGATTAAGAGTCTGGCGCTTAAAGGAAAGGCGCAGGCAAGGTTCTTAGGAATGACGTTGGTTATAGACTCATTACACTGGACCAATGGAAAGTTTGCCATGAACAAAAGTCTTCAAGAGGGCGAACAATCGTATGGTGGACTTGATATGAGGTCGTATATAGAATTGGTACCAGATGACGGCGGTTTCGGTATTTGTCCGAGGTTGGGTGCCCGGTTCAAGTCGTACTACGGCAAACTGAAGGATGCCTCTGGTGATCCTAGATGGCACTTTGCAGGCATCGATGTAAACAACATCGCTATTAATATGGATTTCCCAGCCTTCTCTCTGAAGGGTAACGTAGACCTTTATAAAGACGATCCAGACTTCGGAAAAGGCTTTAAAGGTATTGTCGACTTCAAGTTGAATCCGTTGGACATTGCCGCCAACGTACAAGCATGTTTTGGTAGACTTCCTCGTGAGAACAAAGATCCTTTGAAGTATTGGTTTACAAAGGCCAACTGCTCGTTCAGCCCAGGTATTCCGATTTTCGCATCTGCTAAATTGAGAGCGCTCACGGGAGGTGCTTATTACCACATGCACGATGCCAAACATGCACAATTTGGAAAGGATATTAAGAATACTAAGGCAACACAGAATCCGGATGCCGCACCTTCCTTTATGTTTGCCGATGTGGCGAACTATGTACCGACTGAAGATGTTAAATTCGGTATTATTTTAGGAGCAGGTATGAACTTTGGTAACGATGCGCTTGCCACAGTCAATGCGGAATTGAACATATCGTTCGCCAATACTGGTGCATTAGATAAGATTACCCTAGGCGGTGAATTTACCATGATTTGTCCTACGCCAAAATTCCTCACCACCGTACAGGGAAAATTGGATCAGTTGAACAGCTATAATAAGAATAAGACGTTGGAACTGTATCGAAAGAATCAGATCTTAAGTGACCTGAAAGACTATTTAATAGGAACCGACAGCCTTGGTGGTGGAGAGACACGTACAGGTAGTATGGGCGGGGATGCGAAGAACGGAACCGTCTTTGGCTGGGCTTGTATGGAGTATAACCATACCAGTAAATACTTCTGGCTCGACTCAAGGATAAATGCCGAAATTGGTAAAGACGGTAATTTGTTGAAAGGCCGTGCTTCTGTCAATATGTTGATAGATAAGGATGAATGGTATTTTCGCATAGGAACGGATACCGATCCGGCAACTCTTACCTTGCTAGATGGATTCGCTCAAGCAAAGACTTACTTCATGACGGGTGTGCTACCAAGCAACCAGCTACAACCGCTCTCGAAAGACATGAACGAAAGGTTCTCTATGGTTGACCGATCTTCTTCAACGGAAAGCATGAAGGCCGCCAAGGGTATGGCATTCGCTTTGAATACGAAGGCGCATTTGAAATTTGACGATTTCCCTCTTATCTTTGCCGAGTTTGGGTTTGAAGGTGGTACGGATCTTCTCATTAGAAAGTGTACATACACCTATGAAGATAAGGAATACAAATGGCGTGGTTCTGGTTCATTGTACGGTTATGTAGCCGTTGACTTGGGAGTCAAATTCTTCCGCCATGAATGGGATGTGATAGAGGCGAATGCGTTTGCCGGATTCAAGGGCGAAGCGCCAGCTCCGGTAAAGGGCGAAGCCCTTATGTCTTTCTATGTGAAAGTGGCAGGTATCATTAAAACAACGGCCAAGTTGAGAATAAAAATCGGTGAAGACAAAAAAATTGAAAATTTAAGATATGACTAATAAGTATTTCTACATAATTCTTTTCGTGTTGGCAAGTATGTGTCAGAGCCTATTTGCCCAAGAGGATTATGACATCAAATTGCGTGTGTTCTATACAGGTAACAATGTGTTGCTGCGTTGGTATCCGCAAGATTATGACACTTATATAAAGTGTGTTAAAAAAGGTTTTGTCGTTGAAAGACGACAAGTAGGCAGTGCGGAAGGTTGGCAAATTTTGGGAGAGGTCGGAATTGGATCTTTAAATGATTTTGAAGAATTAGAGCGCAAGGAGAATAATGCGGGTTTGTTTAAGTATATCCTTTACAAGGACGAACTCATCAACCGTTTGCGTGCGACTGAACCCGATTCAGTCAAGGTGCTTCAGAACTATTACAAACAGATTCAGGGAGAGAGTGAGAACTTCCTCTTTGCTATGATGATGCTCTCTACGGAGTTTAGCGTTGATCTGTCGAGATTTGCGGCCGTGAACTTTATGGACGAAATGACTAGTTCACAACAAACATACGAGTACCGTGTATTGCCAGCTGATAAGAGTGTAAAGCTGAAGAGCGAGGTTGTTAGACTTGAGACGAATCGTAGGACACAGTTGAAGCCAATGTCCACAATTCAGATTTCTCGTTCGGATAGGTCGGTTCGTTTGAAATGGCCTGTCTCTTCGGAATTGGAAGAGTCTTACTCTGGTTACCAATTGGAACGAAGCGAGGACGGAATCAATTTCAAGAAGGTCAACCGTCGCCCAATTGTACACGTTCAAACGTCAGAACGTGATAAGGACACTTGTGCGATTGGAGATTCACTTCCTGAATGTGGCAAGCGCTACTATTATAGGGTGAAGGGTATGAGTGGATTCGGTTTCTTAGGTGATCCTTCCAATGTCGTTTCTGAAATGTGTGTGGATCCTTATACGGTTAGACCCATTCTTACAAATCTCGATTTCAACAAAGATGCGGAATGTGTCATTGAATGGGAAGTTGAAAATCCAGACAACCAAGCCGTCAAGTCATTTGTGCTTGAGCGTGCGGAGAGAATGCATGTGTCGGCAAGAGATACCTTCTTGGCTATCTCTAAACCATTGGCTCCTAATGTAAGGACATTTACGGATAAGAAACCATTACCCAATAACTACTATAGGGTAGCGGCTCACGGCGAGAACGGTCAAATCGCATACAGTAATATCGTGTATAAGTATCCATCTGATACATTGCCACCGTCTGTACCGACAGGTTTGAAGGGGGTCATTGACTCGTTGGGTGTTGTAACACTTACTTGGAATCCGAATCCGGAACCCAAAATCCGTGGTTACCGTGTTTATGTGGCAAACGATACTACAGAGCAGTTCCTCTGCTGTACGGATACCTTCTTGAAGTCGCCAATGTACACCAGAAAATTGTACTTAGGATCTTTGACTAACGACATTTACTATAAGGTGCAGGCTGTTGGCGATAACTACGGTTATAGTAAGTTAACACCTTTCATCAAACTGATGAAGCCAGATACAATTCCACCAGCGAAGGCTGTCTTCGACAAAGTTGGTCAAGATGATAATAATGTGTTGTCTTTGACTTGGTATGATAGTCCAAGTGTCGATGTGGCTAAGATTGAATTGTACCGTATGTTGGAATCGGAGGAGAATTGGGTACTCCTCCAAACGTGGAATGCAAAGAACTCTTCTCAAGCATATATTGATTCGTTCCCGTTCATGGGAGAAAGGGTTGCCTACAGCATCAAAGTCTATGACGAGAGTGACAATATGAGTCAGACCGACATGGTACCTTACCATACCAAGATTTTGCGACGCCACTGTCTGAAAGACCTGAAGCTGACAAAAGACGTTAACAAAGGAGGCGTGTTTGTGGACTGGAAAACATGTGGATGCCGCGTAAGCAGTGTTCGTGTATTCCGTACCGATAATGGAGGTCCATCCAAACTCATACAGACCGTTAATGGTTATGAATACGGTATTTACGACAAAAATGTTTTTGTGGGGCACGAGTATGAATATAGAGTACTCCCAATCACAGAGAAGATGTCGGAACCGGAGGTTGCTAAAATCAAGTATTAGAAAACTTTAGAGGTATTGCCGCATAAAGAAGGCGTACTGCAACCGCACCGGCTGCGTGTGCTGTCGTGTCATGCTGAACGTCTGATTTATGGGGAGTCCTACCGTCTGGAGAAGATCAGGGACATGGGCAAGTGCAAACAAAAAAAAGGGATGTTGATCACATCCCTAATTTTTTCATTTCCTCGGCGCGTTCCTGCTCAATCTTTTCGTATTCCTCGGGTTCCATCACAAAGATGCCTCCGTCGGGGTTGACATCGAGGATGCGCGCGAATTCATCCCATAGGATATCGTTGGGGAGAGGTGCCTCCACACCAATCAATTTTTTGGAGACTGGGTGGATGAACTCCAAGTAACGGGCGTGGAGCGATATGCCGCCATCCGTGTTGCTCCTCGGAAAACCATATTTCGTGTCGCCTTTGATGGGGCAACCGATGGTGGAGAGCTGGCACCTGATCTGGTGGTGTCTTCCTGTCTTCAGGTCGATCTCCAACAGGTGGTAGTTGTCCGAGTCGGCAATGCGTCGGAAAGAGAGGATGGATTTCTTGGACCCTTCCGTGCGTTCCTCGCTGGCGAAGGTCTTGTTCAGACGTTCGTTGCGGGTGAGGTAGTGGACCAAGGTCATCTCGTCCTGAGGCGGCAAATTTTTGACGATGGCCCAATATTGCTTTTTCAGGTTGCTGTGGTACCTGAACATGTCGTTTAGTCGAGTCAGGGCCTTGCTGGTCTTAGCGAAGAGGACGGCACCGCTGACAGGTCGGTCTATGCGGTGGGTGATGCCCAAGAAGACGTTTCCTGGCTTTTGGTACTTCTCTTTTAGGTACTCCTTTACCATCTCGCTGAGAGGAATGTCACCCGACTTGTCGGCTTGCACAATTTCTGAGCTCGCTTTGTTGACAACGATTACATGGTTGTCTTCGTAAAGAATTTCCATTGTTTTTTTGTTTTATTGTGTGTGATTTTTAATCCTGGTTCTGATTCTGCCTGAGAATCTCGTAGATGAACACACCGGCGGCAACGGATACGTTGAGGGAGGAAATCTTTCCCATGATAGGAATTTTCACCATTTCATCGCAGATTCTCAAGACTTCCGGTGATATTCCGGAGTCTTCGGCTCCCAACACAAGGGCGATAGGAGCGTTCAGGTTGGTCTGGGAGTAGACTTTCTCCGCCTTCTCAGTGGCGGCGATGACCCGTAGACCGCTATTCTTTAAGAATTTGATGGTATCCACCAAATTGGATTCCTTGCAGACGGGGAGGGTATGGAGGGCTCCCGCGGAGGTCTTGATGGCATCGGCATTGACCGTTGCGCCACCTTTAGCGGGGATGACGAGCGCATCTACGCCGGCACATTCGCAGGTGCGGGCGATGGCTCCAAAGTTGCGGACATCCGTCACGCCATCCAGGACGACAACGAACGGGCTCTTTCCCTCTTCGTAAAGCGTAGGGATGAGTTGGTCGATGTGCTGGTAGGTCGTTTGGCTGATGAAGGCGATGGCGCCTTGGTGGTTCTTCCGTGTGTAGCGGTTGATGCGTTCGATGGGTACTCGCTGCACTTGGATGAAGTCATGGTTCCGAAGTGCCATGAAGAGTTCGTGCGACAAGTCGCTTTGCATATCTTTCTTGATGATAATCTTGTCGATCTCTTTACCTGCCTCGATGGCTTCGATGATGGCTCTGATGCCAAATATCATTTCGTTTTCCTTCATGATGTCCTTATTTTGTGAGTGTCCGTCCATTTCCGCTTACGGCTCCATGGAAAACCTCTTGTTATATATTCTTGTTTTTCGTTTCTCGCTTATTGGGCGTTTTTCCTCAACTCTTCCAACTCTTCGGAGAGCAGTTCCCATTCATACATCTTCTGTTCCAACTCGTGCTGTTTCTTTTGGTACTCTTGGCAGAGTTGGGTGTCGGTGGCATTTTCGGGTTGTGCGAGGGCCTCTTCGATCTCCTTGATGCGAGTCTCGATGGTATTGATGGCCTTTTCTGCCTCTTCGACGTTTCTCTCCGCCTTCTTCACCTTCTTGGCGGCCTCTTTCCGGGCTTCGTAGGAGAGTTTGCTGTCGGTGCTGACCTTCGGTGCTGTTGCCTCCTCTTTCTTGTTGCTGTTGGTGTCCAACTCCTTGAGCGACTCCAATTTCTTGTCTTGCAAGAAATCGTAGATGCCTCCGATGTGCTCCACAATCTTGTGGTTGGTGAATTCGTAGGTCTTTTCCACCAATCCATCGAGGAATTCACGGTCGTGCGATACGACAATCACCGTTCCGTCGAAGGCTTTGATGGCCTCTTTCAGGACATCCTTCGAACGCATGTCGAGGTGGTTGGTAGGCTCGTCGAGGACGAGGAAGTTGACCGGTTCGAGCAGCAGGCGGATCATCGCCAGACGAGTCCGTTCACCGCCCGACAGGACTTTCACTTTCTTCTCGGAAGCCTCTCCGCCGAACATGAAGGCACCCAATATATCGTTGATCTTCGTGCGGATGTCGCCCGTGGCCACATCGTCGATGGTCTGGAAGACCGTACGGTTCTCGTCGAGGAGGGAGGCTTGGTTTTGGGCGAAATAGCCGATCTTCACCAAGTGGCCCAATTTGAGTTTCCCTTGGTACTCGATTTCATCCATGATGCACTTCACGAAGGTGGATTTTCCTTCGCCGTTCTTTCCGACGAATGCCACCTTCTTGCCCCTTTCGATGATGAGGTCCACATCGTCGAGCACGACCTTCTCCCCATATTTCTTGGTGAGGTGTTCCGCCTCGATGGTGATGGTGCCCGAATGGGGGGCAGGCGGGAATTTCAGGTGTAGACAAGAGTTGTCCTCTTCGTCCACCTCGATCCGGTCGATCTTCTCCAATTGCTTGATTCTGGACTGCACCTGTACGGCTTTGGTTGCCTTGTAGCGGAAGCGTTCGATGAAATCCTCCGTGTCTTGAATCTGTTTCTGTTGGTTCTCGTAGGCGCGGAGTTGCTGTTCCCTGCGTTCCTTGCGGAGTTCCACATATTTGGAGTAGGATACCTTGTAGTCGTAAATCTTGCCCAAAGAGATTTCGATGGTTCGGTTGGTGACAGCGTCGATGAAGGCGCGGTCGTGGGAGACCAGTATGACGGCGCTACCGCTGTTGGCGAGGAAATTCTCCAGCCATTGGATGGATTCGATGTCGAGGTGGTTGGTCGGCTCGTCGAGCAATAGGACGTCAGGCCGTTTCAGCAATATTTTCGCCAATTCGATGCGCATACGCCAACCACCGCTGAATTCGCTTGTCTGACGTTCGAAGTCTTTTCGTTCAAATCCGAGGCCTAGGAGCGTCTTCTCTATGTCGCCTTTGTAGCTGTTGATGCCCATGATGACCAATTGTTCGTTGGCATGGGTCAGTTTGTCGATGAGGTTGTGGTAACTTTCTGATTCGTAATCGGTCCGGGTGGCCAGCTCTTCGCCCATTTTGTTGATCTCCTCTTGAAGTTTAAAGAGGTGGGTGAAAGCCTTCTCGGCCTCCTCCATCACGGTTGCGCCATCATTGTGGATCATGTGTTGGGGAAGGTATCCGACGGTGACCTCCTTGGGGATGGAAATCGTGTCTCGTGTAGGAGGCTGGAGTCCTGCGAAGATCTTCAGCAAGGTGGATTTTCCCGCCCCATTTTTTCCTACGAGTGCGATTCTATCTCGTTGATTCACAACGAATGAAATATCATTGAAAAGTGTAAGTCCACTAAATTCTACAGAAAGTTTGTCGACAGAAATCATTTTATTGTTGGTCTGTTTGTATCGAAGAGCAAAGATAGGCAAAAAAAGAATAAGATTTGGATTTGGGTTATTAAGATATGTTATTGAAGGCGATTAATTGACATTTCTCCATGCGTCGTGCATGGGGGTGTATCAAAAATTGAATTTTGACACACCCTCGTCTTGTTTTGTATTACCTTGACCATGGGTTTTCACCTATGGCAATTTATTTTTTTATTATTCTTTTGCTGCTGATCCTGCCTTTGTGTTTTAATCGTAACGTATAAGCACCATCTGCAAAACCAGAGAGGTCTATGTTATCGGAAGATTCCATCTTGTGGATTTTTCCTTGTAAATCAACAATCTCAATTGACTCTGCTTGATTTCCATTTTCAACATGGAGAAGGCTATTGGAGACAACCGTTGCCACCTCAAATAGATTCTCCGAATAGTCTACGACAGAAGAGGCGACTGCAAATATTGCCTTCACCGTCGCTGTGTCTTTCACCCCCTTCAAAGTGTATGTTCCATCGCCATTGTTAGTCAACAATTCTCCGCCCAAGGTTCTGACTTCCTTCACTTGATAGCCAGCCTTCGGTGTTACCTTCACAAGGCCGTCCTCTCCCCATCTGATTTTTTTGTCAGGAGCAAGCACATCGCCTTCTTCCGAAGGCTCCGCCTTGATGCGAAAAGTCTCGATGTATTTAGCATAGATTCCCGGCTCAGTGATATATGCGACCTCCTTATCGGGATCGGGGTCTAAATCAGGCCATGTTTTTGTAGTCCGAGCTATATTGTAACCGCCAACATACAACCCACCATGTTCATCGGTTATATAAACATCCGACCATGATATATAAGGCCACAATATTGCCCAACGAAATTTTTCATTTTCGTCATATTTGGCAATGGCCGCCGTTTGCGCCGTATCCGCACTTGAAAACAAATGGGTTTTCTCAGACAACTGAACATCAAGTGGATCACAATGATATCCTGCCAACATATTCAAATAAATAGAGCCATCTTTCTCAAAGTCCACTCTAAAAAGCTTACGTCCCCAAAAAAAGATATTTTTCGCCTCAAAAGGATAGCCTTTCCGTTCCTTACTACGAAAATCCTGTCCAAACTCTCGATAATACAAAAGCAAACGATTATTTTCATCTTGGTCGTAAGCCATTAAATGTCCATTATTGGCCTTATACAAACGCTGAGGAAGCCATAGGGAATAATCCTGCACATAGTCCAACAATTCAGGATAACCCTCCTTCTTTAAAAGGTATTTGGCGATTACCGCATCATGCTCGCACTCCGTCGGGCTCAACAACACCTCCTTTGTCGGATCCATGTCGATGTCCACATTCTTACTGAAGATGGCAGCCTTCAAATATAATGTATCATCCACCACGACAAGCCAATTCACCATTGCCTCGTCATAGGGCATATAATAACCGAAATACTCTTGATAATATTTTGCCGTCACAGGCACCCATGGCACATCATGACGCTCCCCACCAATCGCAAAATCCCAGGCCAATTTAAAATCAGGCGTTATCTTTGCCAAATAGGCATCCCACCCTCCATGTGTCCGAGTATCACTTTTTAAGCGAAGCGTATCCAAACCTTTAAAACGTTCATCTATGTAAGAATAGAAATAGATGTCCCCAGATGGCGATATGTCAAATCGTTTCGTCTCGCGTGTATCAACAAACACATGGTCTACATACGCTCCCGTCTCTCCATTTATCTTTATAAGCATCTCATGACTGTTTTTCTCACAATCGTCTCCACACTCATATCCGAATGTACATTCTATTTTCTTCTCGCCATTGAATCTCGCCACAGCTTCCGTTTCATGGAATTCATTAATATTGACCTTCCCAAAAACCAAAACTTCCCCTGAGGGCATCAGCCAAATTTCTGAGATGCCACAAACACAGGTTCCTTCAAAATTGAACGTCCACAACAAATCTCCTTTCCTATTGTATTTGGCCACATACCCCGCATTATAGTAGTCTGGCGCATCCAACCTTGTCCCATCAGGAAACTGGAGATATCTTTGGTAATCTCCACAAACATACGTATTGCCCATGGTATCAGAGACACCGCCCAACAACTGGATGGACATTTCGCCACACGTCATGGCATGCGCCCATTCCAACTCCAAACCATAGTCATCACCATCTGTTAGGATTTGCACCTCTTTCTGTGCTCCTTGCAATCCCCAAAAACTGAATAGGAATATTGCTAAACTTAGTATTTGCTTCATCTTTTTTCAAATTCTCCACGTCAATCTTTAATAGATAGACCTTGATTAGAAAACGTTGCAAAGGTAGTTGTTGTTTTGTTAAAAAAGAAATAATCGGAAGGCGAAATATAATTGTGGTTCCGCATTGTAGAGACGATGTGCACATCGTCTCTACCTGACACATAGGCAATATCGGCAATCTATGCCCCCTAACCATCTCCATTGCCCTAAGCCATGGAATAAAAAATCCGTGATTTGTTGATGATTAGGTTTGGGCTCTCTATATTTGTATTTAAAGACTGTTTAAGTTTTTGAGTTTTCATAAAACCGATTTGGAATGAAGCGTAAAATTTTTAAGGTCCTTTCTCTTTTGGCTTTTTTGCTGATTGGGGCAATGTGCGTCTTGTACTGGCAGCGTAATTCGTTGCTGGAAAATTATTTGCGTACGAAGTTGGCTAAGGTGGAGGCGGAGCGGAATCTCTCCATCGATTTTCAGCAGGTCAATCTGGATGGTCTGCGCAATCTTCAGCTTACGGGGCTCTGTGTCATGCCCTCGCCTGGGGATACGTTGGTGCGCTTGGGCAAGGCGGAGGCGAAGGTGAGCCTGATGAATCTCTTGCGCCGCTCGTTGGTCCTGAACCGTCTGCGTTTGGCGGAGGTGGATTTGCGGTTGGTCGATACGGCAGGTGTCCGCAATTTCGATGTGTTGCTTCATTCCCATAAGGTGGCTGGAGATGCCTTGGCGGATTCTTCGTCGGCTTCCAAGGGTGGCTATGCGGGACGGATCTCGAAAGTGCTCTCGCTCTTTTTTCGGGTGGTGCCCGACCGGATCCATGTGGAGAATATGAATGTCTCTTTGCAGAAGGACAGCACCTCTTTGCGTGCCTATCTGCCGGAACTCTCCATTGTGGACAAAAATTATACTACGCAGGTGTTGGTGGACGAGGACGGGGATCGCCAGAATTTCCTCTTGTCCGGTTCTTTCTCCAATGAGGACCGTTCGTTGGATTGCCGTGTCTCCTCTGCCGATGGTAGCCAACTACGCATGCCGCTTCTCATGGCGAAGTTTGGGGTGGAGGTTGCTTTTGACTCGCTCTGTTTCCGCTTCCGTGAGAAGGCGGACGAGGAGGAGCGTTTGCAGATGGATGGAAAATTGAATTTCTCGCATTTGAGCCTAAAACATCCGAAATTGTCCGATACGTTGGTCTCTTTCCCGTCAGGGGGTATAGACTATCTTTTGAATGTTTATTCTGACGAGGTGGAGCTGGACAGCCTCTCTTTGGTCACGGTCAACCAGTTGCAGTTTTCGCCCTATATCAGGGTGGCGTTCCGTCCGGATCTGAAAGTGCGCCTCTCCATCCACAAGGATTTTTTCCCTTCGCAGCAGCTTTTTGCCTCGTTGCCCGATGGCTTGTTCCGAAATTTGGAAGGTATCGTGACAAAGGGAGAACTCTCCTATGACTTGGATTTCGATTTGGACATGGCCGAGGTGGACAGCCTGAAATTCCACTCGTTTATGGGGAAGCGTGATTTTAAGATAGAGCGTTATGGGAAGACGAACTTCACCTTGATGAACGAGCCTTTCGTCTATTCCGCCTATGAGAACGGTGCCTTGGTCAGAAGTTTTGAGGTGGGGGAGACGAATCCTGATTTTCGTACCATCGACCAAATCTCGCCTTATTTGAAGTCGGCCGTCATGTATTCGGAGGATGGCGCCTTCTTCGGACACAAAGGTTTCTTGGAGACGGCCCTGACCGCCTCCATTATCCAGAACATCAAGGAGGGACGTTTTGCCCGTGGAGGTAGTACGATTTCTATGCAATTGATTAAGAATCTGTATCTTAGTAGGGATAAGACGCTCACCCGCAAGTTGGAGGAGGCGTTGATTGTCTGGCTGGTGGAAAACAATCGTTTGGCTCCCAAGCAACGTATGTTGGAGATCTATTTGAATATCATCGAGTGGGGACCAGGCATTTATGGGGCAAATGAGGCTTCGCGTTTCTACTTCGATAAGGATGTCTCCAAACTGACCCCGGAGGAGGCTATTTTTATGGCTTGCGTCATTCCTCGACCTAAGAAGTTCTATTGGATGTTTGATGAGCATAACGAGTTGCGCTCCTATGTGGAGGGCCATTACAATATCGTCGGGAAGCGTATGCTCGACAACCAGATCATTACCGAATCGCAGTATGAGAAGCTGAAGCCTTCCGTAAAGTTGACGGGGGCGGCGAAATCCTATTTGCGGGGTTCGGACCGGGATGAGGCTGTCGACGAGGCCGAGGAGGAGAGCTCCGGTTCGGGTTGGAACCTCTTTCGGAAGACGAAGGAACTCTTTAAGAAAATTAAGAATTAAGAGTTAAGAATTGAGAATTAAAAGTTGGGGCGTTTTGGGGCTGATTTTTGTATGGACAAAGATGAATTCATATACCATATCATGGTCGATCGTTTTACGGGCGACCCTTCCTTGAAGAACGAGAACCGTTTTTTAGGGGGGACGTTGCGTGGCATCTCCGAGCGTCTGGACCATATCCAGCGTATAGGGGCGACGGCGCTCTTGCTTACCCCTGTTTGCGCCTCGGCCAATTACCATGGCTACCATACGACAGACTATTTGGACGTGGATCCGCATTTCGGAACTTTGGCCGACTTGCAGAATCTGATAGCCGACGTTCATTCCCGTGGCATGAAAATCTATGCCGACTTTGTCCCTAACCATTGCCATTTCACGCACCCTTTTTTCTTGGAGGCGAAGGAGAATGTTGATTCGCCTTATCGTCCCTGGTTCTATTGGCAGAAGGCGGGCTATAAAACCTTTTTGGATGTGGCCGAGTTGCCCAAACTGAATTTGAACTATTCGCCAGCCTGTCAGTATATGATTGATGTGGCGCGCTATTGGTGCGGTTTGGGTTTTGACGGTTTGCGGATAGACCATGCCATTGGTCCCTCCTTCCGTTTCTGGAAGCGTTTCATGAAGGAGATGAAGCGGGTGTTCCCTGAGAAAATCTTCTTTGGCGAAGTGTGGGGCGCAGGCCTGCAAAAACGCTATTACCCAACCATCCATTTGAAGCATGAGTGGTGGAAGCGACTCTTGGGTTTCTCTCAGGAGGATTTGCAACGAGACTATGTGGGCGTGTTGGATGGCGTGCTCGATTTTGAGTATCGTAATATCTTGATTGATGCGATATGGCATGGAAGGAAGTTGGAAGGGAATCGGGTGTTGGAAAAGAAGATCCGGCACCATTTTTCACTCTATCCTCCTGATTTCAAACTGATTCTTTTCTTGGACAACCACGATATGGACCGCCTGCTCTATTGTTGCCATGGCAATGTCGAGTTGATGCGTAAGGCGATTGCCTTTTCCCGAAAGTGGGGCAAGCCTTTCGTCTTGTATTATGGTACGGAGTTTGGAATGCAGAATCACCAAACGGTTTTTGATGGTTCCCCCTATGCCGATTTACGGGTGCGCGAGTGTGTGGATTGGAACAAGAAACCTCTTTCTTTAACGGATAGACATGAAGATATTTAGAACAAATCAGATAAAAGAGTTGGACGCGTATACGATAGCGCATGAGCCTATCGCTTCGTTTGACTTGATGAAGCGTGCTTCGTCGGTGTTGTTTAATGAGTTGTTGCATGCGTTGGATCGTGATGCCTGTGTTCGGGTGGTTGCGGGTCCGGGAAATAACGGAGGCGATGCGTTGGTCGTTGCCCGGATGTTGGCCATGGTGGGTTTCCGTCTGGAGACGTACCTCTTCTCCACGAACGGTCGCTATTCGGCTGATTGCTTGGCGGCCAAGGCGGAGTTGGAGGCCCATGGGGAAACGGTTCATCTGGTGGATGAATCTTCGTTGGCTGATTTCTCCGTCAACGCTTCCGATTGCGTGCTGGATGGTTTGTTCGGTTCAGGCCTCAATCGACCGTTGGAGGGCTTTTATGCGGATGTGGTGCGCCTCATTAACGAGAGTGGGGCGACGGTCTTTTCGATAGATGTTCCTTCGGGCTTGTTTGGCGAGGATAATCGAACCAATCGGGCAGAATCCATCGTCCGTGCCACGGTCACCTATACCTTCCAATTCCCTAAGATAGCCTTTCTCCTTTACGAAAATGCTTCGTATGTGGGGGATGTGCATGTGTTGGATATTCAGTTGCACCCCAAGGGAATGGAGGAGATTCCCTCTTCCTATTTTCTCTTTGGAAAGGAGGAGGCAACGCAGTTTTTGCATCGAAGGACGAAGTTTTCGCACAAGGGAACTTATGGACACGCTTTGCTGGTGGCGGGCTCTTATGGGATGGTTGGTGCCGCATTGTTGGGTGCGAAGGCAGCTTTGCGCACGGGGTGTGGATTGCTGACAGTCCATGTGCCCTCTCGTTGTTGTGATGTGTTGCAAATTTCTGTGCCCGAAGCCATAGCCTCGTTGGATGCTGATGAGACGGCCTTCGGTGAATTGCCGGACTTGTCCCGTTTCAATGCGGTGGGGGTCGGCCCAGGATTAGGACGAAAGGCGCAGACGCATAAGGCTTTGTCCGATTTGATAGAAAACGTGCGTGTCCCGTTGGTGATGGATGCGGACGCCCTCAATATCGTGGCAGAGGAGGGTTGGCTATCTCGTCTGCCTAAGAATACCATAATTACGCCCCATCCGAAGGAGTTCGACCGCCTTGCCGGTGATTCCGTTTCGGGGTATGACCGACTGGAAAAACAGATACGTCTCTCGCAGGAGTATGGGCTGATCATCGTCTTGAAGGGGGCGAACACCAGTGTCTCGTTGCCAGACGGACGTTGTTTCTTCAATACGTCGGGCAATCCAGGGATGGCGACAGCGGGCAGTGGTGATACCTTGACGGGCATCATCCTCTCGCTCTTGGCTCAGAAATATACGGCGGAGCAGGCCGCTCTGTTGGGCGTCTATTTGCATGGCTTGGCGGGCGATTTGGCGGCTGAGGAGATTTCTCAAGAGAGTTTGTTGGCAGGCGATATTGCAAATTATATAGGGAAGGCTTACCGATTCTTGCAGGTACGCTAAAAAGGAAAACCCCTTGGTTCCCGACCTTGAAGGGTAGGGCGCCAAGGGGTATAATATTCTCTCCTCTAGGGATTAGTGGGTCATACGCCAATCTATGCAACGTTGCAAGTAGTCTACATAGGCTGGGTCTTTGCACGTGGATTTACCTTTTGTGTCTGATATTTTAGCCACGGGACTGTAGTTGGCTTCCGTCACTTTCATCACGATATTCAGCGCCTTCTCGCAAGTGTCGTTGGAGAGGTACGTTCCGATACCGAATGCTACTTTCGCCTTTCCGTTGAAATATTTGTAGATGGCTGAAGCACGCTCAAAATCCAATGAATCGCTGAACAGCAAAGTCTTGTTCAGTGGGTCGATGCCTAAATCGCGGTAGTGGCGAAGCATCTTGTCTCCCCATTCGTAAGGATCTCCACTGTCGTGTCTTACACCGTCAAAGAGTTTGGAGTAGGTGAGACGGAAATCTTTGAGGAAGCAATCTGTCGTGATGGTGTCCGTGAGGGCGATACCGTTGAGTACGCCATATTCCTTCACCCATGCGTCGAGGGCGAACTTGTTGGAGTAGGCTGGGTTGTGTTCGTGGTATCCTTGTCCTACGGTCATAATCCACTCGTGGGCCATCGTACCCATAGCCTTCAGGTCGTATTTCTTGGCGAGGAAGACGTTGGAGGTTCCGATGAATCCTGGCAAATTGCTCTCCTTCAGTTTTCCTACCATCCAATCTTGAGCCTCGAAGGAGAGTCTCCTTCTCATACCAAATTCGGAGAAATTACCTATTTCGTATTGACCCGATTTCAGCTTTGCGATTTTCTCCTCCGTCCGTTTCTTGAAAGAGTCCAATAGCGTGGCATAGTCGAAGTTCATTCGGAAGTAGACCTCGTTTACGATGGCTAAGACAGGCGTCTCGTATTGGGAGGTGTTGAACCAGCTTCCGCAGGTCTCGATGAAGAGGCCGCAGTCGCCTTCTTCCCGGATGTCAAAATCCTCGTAGCGAGGGTGCCAATATCTCAAGAAATCGACGTAACTCTCTTTGAACCATGCTTGTTTGTCCAGTAGATAAGTCAACTCCTCTTCCTTGAACGAGAGGGTACAGTAGAGTTTGATTTGCCTTTTGATCTCCTCCACCATTTCGGAAGTGAATTTCACGTCCTTGTTGCGGCAGGTGAATGTCCACGTCGTCTTTGCGTCGTTGAATTGATGGAAGATGGCCTGACCCATAGAGAATTTGTATAGGTCGGTGTCCAAAAGTGAATTTATGATTTGTTCCATATTTGTGTATGATTTATAGGTTAATGGATGGAGTGGATTTGAAGTTATGGAATCCCGTCCTATCCGAATTTTCTTAATCGAATGCAGTTAAATGTAAATTAGGACTGTTTGCGTAAAAAGCATTCAGCCTCTTGGTCGCCTTGAAGAGATCCTCTACGAAGTTCCTGGTGGGCAGGCGTGGAATTAAGCCGTTTTTGAGTTGTTCGCCAATCCTTGTTCGTACAGTTCTTTCATTTGGGCGTTGAAACAGCAAAATAGGACTTTCTTGATGTTTTTTGTGGGAAAGGAAAGTACCGTCTGTATTGCTATTTGGGTGGCCTCTGCCCATGGGTAGCCGTAAACGCCCGTAGAGATGGCAGGAAAGGCGACGGTCTCGCAATGATTCTCTTCTGCGAGCGTGAGGCAATTCCGGTAGCAGGAGGCCAGGAGTTCGGGTTCACCGTGTTTCCCGTCCTTGTATCTAGGGCCTGGCGTGTGAATCACAAACTTAGCCGGAAGTTTGAATCCGGGGGTGATTTTTGCCTCTCCTGTTTTGCACCCTCCGAGGGGAATGCAAGCCTTCAGGAGTTCGGGCCCTGCTGCCCGATGGATGGCTCCATCGACCCCGCCTCCGCCAAGAAGTGAGCAGTTTGCCGCATTCACGATGGCATCTACATTCAGCAGGGTGATGTCTCCTTCTATAATCTCAACTGTTGCCATGGGTATAGGTTGCTTATGCGTTAAATCCTATTCGTCGACTTCCACTTGGCAGGACTTCATGACTTCGAGCGCCGCTTTGTGCTTCTCTTCCGTTAAGCCGGCACAGCATTTTCCGTCTACCCGTACGGTGAGTTCAGGAAAGGCTGCTTTGATGGCCAAGGCGTTGCTGATCACGCAGATGTCGGTGCAGGTGCCAACCAACTCCACCTCTTGGAAGGATTTCAATTTTGTCTTCTTCCATTTGTTCCATCCGAAGGTGGGTTTGTCGATGATTTTGGTCTGCTTGCGGGATGGTTTCAGGTCGTTGACGATTTGCCAACCCCAAGTGCCTTTGATGCAGTGCTCGATAGGAAGTTTCCTTCCCTCTTGAGACTCCGCATATTTATCTCGTTGGTGCGTATCGCGTGTGAACCATACGGCATTCCCTTCTGCCTTGTATGCTTCTACTTTTTCTTTGATCAGAGGGATTATCGCTTCGGCCGCTTTGTTTGCTAAAGTTCCGGTCACGAAATCATTCTGCATGTCAATGACTATTAAACATTTTTTCATGATAAACTCTCTAATTTTATTTAGGTGGACCTTGTAATTTAATTCCAATGTGTTTTATCGATTCAGTTCAGTTTGCCGTGGCGTGAAGGGATTGGATCCCGACAAGATGGTGGCATTCGTAGGGGTGAATCAAAAAACGTTGAATGTTACGACCACGTTAGTTATCTAAAACGGCGAATTTTGAAAATTCACCTACGATTTGACGAAGTTACAAATTTGTTCTATATGGACGATGTTCTAATCGTGAAAAAATTTGCAGAAAATATTCTCGGGGCGTTTTTCGCTGTCCTCCGTCCCCGACGCCTGTCAAAATTCGACGACCGTGATGCCTGCTCCTCCGAATTGCACGTGTTCATCGTGGAACGAGGAGACGCCCTGTACGGTTTTCAAGTAGTCGCGTATCAGTTGGCGGAGTATGCCAGTCCCTGTTCCGTGCAAGATTCTGACTTGGTCCACGCCTACGATTAGGGCATCGTCGATGAAGTAGGTGATGGCTTGCAGGGCTTCGTCTCCACGCATTCCCCTCACGTCGATTTCTCGCTTGAAGTTGAGTTTCCGTTGGCGGACATCCTCGGCGGTGGAGGTGGAGATGAAGGAACTCTTTGCGTTGGTTTCGCGTTTGACTTGGTTTTTGCTGACGCGTTCCAGTTGGTCGACTTTGACGTTCGACTTGATGAGTCCGAAAGCGACCACGGCGTTTTTCCCTTGGACGGACATCAGTTCCCCGATGTTGCTCTGTCCTTTGATACGGACATTGTCTCCGGGTTTCAGGCTCTCCTCCGGCTTGACGGTCGGAGCGGCGGGAGTCTTCTTCTCCTTCTTTTTCTGTTCGCGTTGTTGCAAGCGTTTCAACTTCTCGTTGATGGTGTCGTTGTCGAAGCCCTCTTCCTGCAGCTTGCTCTTGAACTCGTTCAGTTCGTTTCGAGCCTCTTTGGTCGCTTCGCGTTCCGCCTGAGCCTCCTTGATCTTCCTGACGGTGTTTTCGATGACGGCGTTGGCCTGTTCCACCAAGCGTTTGGATTCGGATTTCGCTTCGCGGATTAGCTCTTTCTTTTGGGAAGCGAGGCTGTTGAGCTCCTTCTCGTATTTCTCCGTCAGTTCTTCGAGGTGTTTCTCTTTTTGGCGGATGTTCTGGCGCTTGTTTTCCCAATAACGTTTATCGCGTGCTATATCTTGGAGATACTTGTCCATGTTGATATAGTCGGTCCCGACCAATTCGGAGGCCTCTTGGATGACGATTTCCGGCAATCCTATTTTTCGGGCAATCTCGATGGCGAATGAACTTCCGGGGTTTCCGATTTCCAGTTGGAAGAGCGGACGCATCTGGTGCCTGTCGTAGAGCATGGCACCGTTGACGATACCCTCCGTCTCTGTGGCGAAGTTCTTCAGGTTGGTGTAGTGGGTCGTGATGACTCCGAAAGCCCGCTTTCGGTTGAAATGGTCGAGCAGGGCTTCTGCGATGGCACCTCCGATTTGAGGCTCCGTACCGCCTCCGAACTCGTCGATGAGGAGGATGCTCTTCTCGTCGCACCGTTTCACGAAGTGCTTCATGTTGGTCAGGTGCGAGCTGTAGGTACTCAAGTCGTTTTCGCGGGATTGCTCGTCTCCGATATCGATGAAGATGCTGCCGAAGATGCCCATCTGGCTACTTTTGTACATAGGCACGAGCATACCGCACTGCAACATGTATTGTAGCAGTCCGACCGTCTTCAGGCAGACCGATTTTCCTCCGGCGTTAGGTCCAGAAATGAGCAAGATACGTTGCTCTTGGTTGAGGACGATGTCGAGTGGCACAATCTCTTTCCCCGCTTTCTGGTGCGAGAGCATCAGGATGGGGTGGGTTGCGTGGGCCCAGTCGATTGTCGGAAAGTCGGCTATCTTGGGGAGTGTGCTCTCCGTCTTTTCCGCAAAGAGAGCCTTGGCGCGGATGAAGTCAATTTGGGCGAGGTATTGGTAGGAGTCCAATATCTCTGGGATGCGGGGGCGGATCTCATTGGTGAATGCTGTGAGAATCCGTATGACCTCCCGTTTCTCCTTCGCTTGGAGTTCCCGTATGCGGTTGTTGGCCTCCACCACGATTTCCGGTTCGATGAATATGGTTTTTCCGGTGGCCGACTCATCATGGACGATACCCTTTATCTTCCTTTTGAAGGCAGGGGAGATCGGGATGACCAATCGTCCGTCGCGCATGGCAGGGTTTACGTCTTTCTCGATGAATCCGTCCGCTTGACCTTGGCGCATGATGTTCTGCAGGCTTTTGGAGATGCCGGCTTCCGTCGTCGTGATGGTCGTGCGGATTTCAGCCAAGAGTGGAGAGGCGTTATCTTTAATTTTGCCGAATTTATCGAGAATTCGGTCTATTTGCTTGATGAGGTCCGGGAAGGTGAAGATGTCCTTGGACAACTCTTTCAGGTAGTAGTATTGACCCTCCTCTTTCTGTTCGAAAAAGCGGACGACAAGGCCGATGGTCTCCATGGCTTTGCGGAGTTCGAACAATTCTCTCTCTTCGAGGAATGTGCCCTCCACCCGGATTTTCGCCAGGCTGTCGCGTCGGTCGTAGTAGGCGTCCGTCGGAAATTCGTCTTCTTCCTGCAAGATCTGCACGAATTCAGCGGTTTGGTTCGTCTCGTCGAGAATCTTCCCCTTTTCGGTGGAGAAACTCATTTCGTCCACTAATTCTTTCCCCAAAGGAGAGAGGCATCCCTCTTTGACAAGAGCCCTTATTTTGTCGAATCCTGTTTTCGTTTCGAAGTTGTCTGGATATATCATCTTTTCCCTTTTTGTCAATTCGCCTGCAAAGGTAGTGAAGAAAGGAGAATTCGTAAAGGTGTGTTCTATAAATTCGCTGTTTGTCAAGGGAGATTCTCTCCTGCGGGCATGAAATTTCTTAAAGGTGTTGGCGTAGGCTGGAAGTCTTCGTATCATATATGTATTAGGGGGCTTCCATCCAAGGGCATGCAGATTCCTGAAACAAAGATAGTCTCCTTCCATAACACTGATTGTCCAATCCCTGCGTAACCTCAGAATAATTCTCAACTTTTACTTCTTAACTCTTACTTCTTAACTCGTAATTCCCTATATTTGTACTAGCATAATCGCAAAACAAATTTTATGTCGGAAGAAGAGATAAATAAATATAGGTTGACCAGTCTGGAGGAACCGACGGACGAGATGCTTTCGTACATCATGCGGGAGGCGGCTGAAGAGGCTCGAAAAAGCAACGAGGCAGCCCTCCGAAAATATTTCGACGAAATTTCAAAAATGTATAAAGAGAAATACGGAGATAGACAATGTACGAGAAAAAGCCCGTGTTAATAATCGTCGCAGGTCCTAATGGGTCTGGTAAGACCACGGTGACAAGCAAAATACTTCGTCATCAGTGGTTGGAGAACTCTGTGTATCGCTTAACGCTGCCCGCATCGCTAACCGAGTGATGAAAGGTTGACACGATGTAACTGCCGGAATGGGCCCGACAAATTGTGGAATGAATCGTAGAGACGATGTGCACATCGTCTCTACCTGATAACAGATAATTTTATTAACAAACAAAAAACATTACGACAAAAACAGAAACAAATTTTAAACTAACATATTATTATTCATAGCGTTTGCTATTTAATCTGAAACGTTCGGAAACCTGGCAGTAGAAGAACAAATAGAGAATTAAATAGGCAAATGCCCATGCGTTTTGGCGTGGGCATTTCTTATCTCTATTTGTGGGTCGTGCCAGGTACCTCGGACGTTGGATAAGAGTGTCCACGTCTTTTTTGTATATAGGGGTACCTTGCATGACTTTCGTTTTTTAGACTTACAATAGCATTCGTATTGATTTGAATTTGTTGTAAACCAATAATTTGCAATTGTTCATGAAGTACGAATCAACTTTTAATGCAATTGATGCCATCCTGCGCAACGAGGCGGGATGCTCGATCTTTATTTCTTGCTGTTTTTGACTGTGACTTTCCCTCTTGAATGCTTGCCGCATTTTACGAGGTAAATACCATTGGATACATTGACTCTCAATTCTTTATCTTTCTCGACATGACCTATGTGAATGAGTTTGCCCGTTGTGTCGTATACTTCCACATCGGAGTCAGTTGAGGCTGATATGACAATTGTTCCCTGGTCTGTGTATATCTTACAATCCGTGTCGGTTATGACCTGTGGAATTTGAACTTTCTCTCGGAGATCCTTCAATTTCACCTGATATGCCAACGCCTTATGTTTAGGGTTGGATGCCACGCAGGCCAAAGAGTAATCCTCCATGTAGTCGGCTATGTCCATGGTTTGTGGGTCAAACACCATATATTTATCCGAGGATAGCGGTTGTTCTGCCGATGCCGCACGCAGGGAACTGTTGAATCCAAACGAATTTATCCATGCCTGCAAATAATCGTTTAAAACCAAATACCATGTGGTGTCGGCAATGTAGGCATACGAAGGACCTAAATCAGGCAACGTGTAGATAAAGTCTGAGAATAATTGGTAGTCCTGAAACAAAGAATCAATGGACCAATTAGACGAATCCACAGTGATTGGAACCACAAAATCATGACAATTGCGCCATTTTGAAGGAACCGAATCCACACCATCTGGAAGATACTTTATGATTCGTCCGGAAGAGAGAAATGTCCAAGTCAAAGAATCTGAGGCTATTTTGAACGGGTCTGTTCCAATGCGGATGGTGTCCAATCTGCCCTCAAAATTATTTATCATCTGAAACGTTGCCAAATAATTATTCACATTGGTGAACTTGTCAAAGTTGACTATCTCGTCCGTGTCGAATGTCGTGCCGGTGAATGTTTGGAACATAGAAACGGAAAGTGGATTTTCCTTTTCTGAGAAGGTTATGGAGCGTAATGGCTGCCGCCGATTACTACATGGGTTGAATGTTTGCGATAAATCAGAAATCCGTGTAAAGGCTGACAAATTAATAGAGTCTAATGGGCAAGCGGCAAAGGTTTGGATAAAGCTTACTTCGTTGTTGTTCTCC